>NZ_JAVYJF010000006.1:48695-256734 GCF_032621715.1 Pseudomonas sp. zfem004
GNCAGGCAAGACTGCGTGGGAGCGGGCTTGCCCCGCGATGCATTCTGCAACCAACCGCTGGCCTCCAGGCGAGGCAAGCGAACGGCAATACGCTACAATCCCGCCCTTGTCGTTCAGCACTGCTACAGGACTTTCCATGTCGGTCTCCTTCATTCACCTTCGCGTGCATTCCGAATTCTCCCTGGTCGACGGCCTGGTGCGGATCAAGCCGCTGGCCAAGGCCCTGGCCGGGATGAACATGCCGGCGGTGGCGATCACCGACCAGAGCAACATGTGCTCCCTGGTGAAGTTCTACAAGACCGCCATGGGCGCCGGTATCAAGCCGATCTGTGGCGCGGACCTGTGGCTGGCGGGCAGCGATCCCGAGGCACCGCTGTCGCGGATCTGTTTCCTGGCCATGAACCCCCAGGGCTATCGCAACCTCACCGAGCTGATCTCCCGTGGCTGGACCGACGGCCAGCGCAACGGCCTGGTGATCATCCAGCGCGACTGGATCGCCCCGGCCAGCGAGGGCCTGATCGCCCTGTCCGCAGGCAAGGAAGGCGATATCGGCGCGGCGTTGATGGCGGGGCGCGAGCATGAGGCCGAGGCCTTGCTCGGCGACTGGATGGGCATGTTCCCGGAGCGCTTCTACGTCGAGGTGCAGCGCACCAACCGCGCCGGTGACGAAGAATACGTGCACGCCGCCGTGGCCCTGGCCGACAAGCTCGGCGCGCCGCTGGTGGCGACCAACGACGTGCGTTTCATCAAGCAGTCGGACTTCGACGCCCATGAAACCCGGGTCTGCATCGGCGAAGGCTGGACCCTCGACGATCCGCGTCGGCCACGTGGCTACAGCGACCAGCAGTACCTCAAGTCCGCCGAAGAGATGGCCGAGCTGTTCAGCGACCTGCCCGACGCCATCGCCAACACCGTGGAAATCGCCAAGCGCTGCAACATCACCGTGCAGTTGGGCAAGTACTTCCTGCCCGATTTCCCCACGCCCAATGGCATGGGCATCGACGACTACCTGCGCCATGTCTCCCACGAAGGCCTGGAAGAGCGCCTGGCGGTGCTCTGGCCGAAAGAGACCACGCCAAACTACGAAGAGAAGCGCCAGGTCTACCTGGACCGCCTGAAGTTCGAACTGGACATCATCATCCAGATGGGCTTCCCCGGTTACTTCCTGATCGTTATGGACTTCATCAAGTGGGCCAAGAACAACGACGTGCCGGTTGGCCCGGGCCGGGGCTCGGGTGCCGGCTCGCTGGTAGCCTATGTACTGAAGATCACCGACCTCGACCCGCTGGCCTACGACCTGCTGTTCGAACGTTTCCTCAACCCTGAACGTATTTCCATGCCCGACTTCGACGTCGACTTCTGCATGGATGGCCGCGACCGGGTGATCGACTACGTGGCCGAGGCCTATGGCCGCAATGCGGTCAGCCAGATCATCACCTTCGGCACCATGGCCGCCAAGGCGGTGGTGCGCGACGTGGCGCGGGTGCAGGGCAAGTCGTACGGCCTGGCCGACCGGCTGTCGAAGATGATCCCGTTCGAAGTGGGCATGACCCTGGAGAAGGCCTACGAGCAGGAAGAAATCCTGCGCGACTTCCTCAAGAGTGACGAGGACGGCCGTGAAATCTGGGACATGGCACTCAAGCTCGAAGGCGTCACCCGTGGTACCGGCAAGCACGCCGGTGGTGTGGTAATCGCCCCGACCAAGCTCACCGACTTCTCACCGATCGCCTGTGACGAAGAGGGCGGCGGCCTGGTGACCCAGTTCGACAAGGACGACGTCGAGGCTGCAGGCCTGGTGAAGTTCGACTTCCTCGGCCTGCGTACGCTGACCATCATCAAATGGGCGATGGAGATCATCAATCGCGAGCAGAAGAAGAACAATCTGCCCCACGTGAACATCGACTTCATCCCGCTGGATGACCGCAAGACCTACGAGCTGCTGCAAAAGGCCGAGACCACGGCTGTGTTCCAGCTCGAATCCCGCGGCATGAAAGAGCTGATCAAGAAGCTCAAGCCCGACTGCCTGGAAGACCTGATCGCACTGGTGGCGTTGTTCCGCCCGGGCCCGCTGCAGTCGGGCATGGTGGACGACTTCATCAACCGCAAGCACGGCCGCGCCGAGCTGGCCTACCCGCACGCCGACTACCAGTACGAAGGCCTCAAGCCGGTACTGGCGCCCACCTACGGCATCATCCTGTACCAGGAACAGGTGATGCAGATCGCCCAGGTGATGGCCGGCTACACCCTCGGCGGCGCCGACATGCTTCGCCGGGCGATGGGTAAGAAAAAGCCCGAGGAGATGGCCAAGCAACGTGGCGGTTTCATCGAGGGTTGCGTTGGCAACAACATCGATGCCGACTTGGCCGGTAACATCTTCGACCTGGTAGAGAAATTCGCCGGTTACGGCTTCAACAAGTCCCACTCCGCGGCCTATGGCCTGGTTTCCTACCAGACCGCCTGGCTGAAGACTCACTACCCGGCGCCGTTCATGGCCGCGGTACTGTCGGCGGACATGCACAACACCGACAAGGTGGTGGTGCTGGTCGAGGAAGTGCGCAGCATGAAGCTGCGTCTCGATGCGCCGGACGTGAACTTCTCCGACTTCAAGTTCGCCGTCAACGACGATGGCCGCATCGTCTATGGCCTGGGTGCGATCAAGGGCGTGGGCGAGGGGCCGGTGGAGGCGATTGTCGAGGCGCGGGCGCAAGGTGGCCCGTTCAAGGACCTGTTCGACTTCTGCGAACGCATCGACCTCAAGCGGGTCAACAAGCGTACCCTCGACGCGCTGATCCGCAGCGGTGCGCTGGACCGCCTGGGCCCGCACTTCCATGACGAGATCAAGGCCTACCAGGCCAACATCGACATCAACCGCGCCACCTTGCTGTCGGCGCTGGGCGAGGCCGTCAAGGCTGCCGAGCAGGCGGCGCATACCGCAGACAGTGGCCACGTCGACCTGTTCGGCAGCATGTTCGACGCGGCGGATGTCGACGTCTACGCCAACCACCGCAAGGTGCGCGAGCTGACGCTCAAGGAGCGCCTCAAGGGCGAAAAGGACACCCTCGGGCTGTATCTTACCGGCCACCCAATCGACGAATACGAGACCGAGATCCGCCGCTTCGCCCGCCAGCGCATCGTCGACCTCAAGCCGGCGCGTGACACCCAGACCATTGCCGGGATGATCATTGCCCTGCGGGTGATGAAGAACAAGAAAGGCGACAAGATGGGCTTCGTGACCCTGGACGACCGCTCCGGGCGCATCGAAGCCTCGCTGTTCGCCGACGCCTTCATGGCCGCGCAGGCGCTGCTGCAGACCGACGCCATGGTGGTGGTGGAAGGGGAGGTCAGCAACGATGACTTCTCCGGCGGCCTGCGCCTGCGGGTCAAGACCGTGATGACCATGGAGGATGCACGCACCAAGCTGGCCGAGAGCCTGCGCCTGAAAGTCGCCCATGAGGCGCTCAAGGGCGATCGGCTGAAGTGGCTGGGCGAGCTGATCACCCGTCATCGCGGGGGCTGCCCGATCACCCTGGAGTACACCGGCAGCGACGCCAAAGCCATGCTGCAGTTCGGCGAGCAGTGGTGTATCGACCCGGCCGATGGCTTGATTCAGGCACTGCGTGACCAGTTCGGGCGTGAGAACGTCTTCCTGCAATACCGTTGAAACGACGCATTTTAATCTCGACCTTTATGCGCCTGATCCCTTAAGGTAGGGCGCCACACGGATCAACCGGCCGGCCGCCTGGCCGTAGACCCAAGACGGAAGCCTATGAACCCGAATTTCCTCGATTTCGAACAGCCGATTGCCGACCTGCAAGCCAAGATCGAAGAGCTGCGCCTGGTGGGCAACGACAACTCGCTGAACATCAGCGATGAAATTGCCCGTCTGCAGGACAAGAGCAGCACTCTGACCGAGAGCATCTTCGGCAACCTGACCAGCTGGCAGATCGCGCGCCTGGCCCGTCACCCGCGCCGCCCGTATACCCTCGACTACATCGACCACATCTTCACCGAGTTCGAAGAGCTGCACGGCGACCGTCACTTCGCCGACGACGCCGCCATCGTCGGTGGTACTGCGCGCCTCAACGACAAGCCGGTGATGGTCATCGGTCATCAGAAAGGCCGCGAAGTGCGCGAGAAGGTTCGCCGCAACTTCGGCATGCCGCGCCCTGAGGGCTACCGCAAGGCGTGCCGCCTGATGGAGATGGCCGAGCGCTTCAAGATGCCGATCCTGACCTTCATCGATACCCCGGGCGCCTACCCGGGCATCGACGCCGAAGAGCGCAACCAGAGCGAAGCCATCGCCTGGAACCTGCGTGTCATGGCGCGCCTGAAGACCCCGATCATCGCCACCGTGATCGGTGAAGGTGGTTCCGGCGGTGCACTGGCCATTGGCGTGTGCGACCAGCTGAACATGCTGCAGTACTCGACCTACTCGGTGATCTCGCCGGAAGGCTGTGCCTCGATCCTGTGGAAGACCGCCGACCGTGCCGCCGACGCTGCCGAGGCCATGGGCGTGACCGCCGATCGCCTGAAGAGCCTGAACATCGTCGACAAGGTCATCCAGGAGCCGCTGGGCGGCGCCCACCGTGATCCGGCCAAGGTCTCTGCAAGCATCCGTGCCGACCTGATCGAACAGCTGGACATGCTCGGCAAGCTCGACAACGAAGCGCTGCTCAAGCGCCGTTACGATCGCCTGATGAGCTACGGCCTCTGATCGTAGTCTGACGCCCTCGATCGCGGGGCTAGCCCGCTCCCACGTTCTGTAGCGTGGGAGCGGGCTAGCCCCGCGATGCGATTTGAAGAGGGACTACTATGCTCGACCTCGCTGCGCAACTCTCTCCCTGGCTCAACGCCCCCGCGTGGTACATCGCCTTCTCCGGCGGCCTCGATTCCACCGTCCTCCTGCACCTGCTGGCCGACTACGCCCGCCACCACCCCGCGCCGCCGCTGCGTGCCGTCCATGTGCATCATGGTCTGCAGGCTGCCGCCGATGCATGGCCCGCCCATTGCAAAACCGTCTGTGATGCCCTGGGCATCGAGTTGGAAGTCATTTGCGTGCAGGTAGCCCCGGGTGCCAGCCTCGAGCAGGCTGCCCGCGATGCGCGCTACACCGCCTTCGAAAAGCTGCTCGCCCCGGGCGCCGTGCTGTTCACCGGCCAGCACCGTGATGATCAGGCCGAGACCCTGCTGTTCCGCCTGCTGCGCGGCGCCGGATTGCGTGGCCTGTCGGCCATGCCCGAGGCGCGACCGCTGGGGCAGGGTGGGCTCGTTCGCCCAATGCTCAAACTGTCGCGCGAGCAATTGCAGGCCTATGCCCGGAGCAAGGGGCTGGTGTGGGTCGATGATCCCAGCAATACCGACACCACCTTCGCCCGCAACTACCTGCGTGGTGAGGTGTTGCCGCTGCTCAGGCAGCGCTGGCCCCAGGCCGAAGCCAATCTGGCGCGCAGCGCCGAGCACTTGGGCGAGGCATTGGGCTTGCTGGACGAGCTGGCCGCAGCCGACCTGGCGACGGCCTGCGGCAATGCGCCGCTGCCCTGGCTCGGGCTGGACTCCCTCGACCTCGCCACCCTCGCGGCGTTGTCGCCGGCGCGCCAGCGCAATGCCCTGCAATACTGGCTTGGCCGGCGCACCCGGTTGCCCGACAGCCGCCACTGGGCGGGCTGGAACGATCTGCGCGACGCCGCAGCCGACGCCCGGCCGGTGTGGCGCCTGACTGATGGCGAGCTGCAGCGCAGCCATGGACGCATCTGGTGGTTGAGTGGCGAGTGGCAGCGCACGCCATCGGCGCAGCCGGCCTGGCAGGATCCGACCCAGCCGCTGGCATTGCCGGGCAACGGCCATGTGCGCTTGGCCGCGCAATCAACCGCTGCGGGCCTGCGCATTGCCTATCGCCAGGGCGGCGAAGTGCTGGAGCTTCCCGGCCGTGGCCGACGCGACCTCAAGCGCCTGCTCAACGAGCTGCAGGTCCCGCATTTCGTGCGTCCGCGTCTGCCGCTGCTGTATCAGGGCGAGCGCTTGCTGGCGGTGGCCAACCTGCCCGAGCTGGGGGCGGCAAATTGCCAGTTGCACTGGCAGCCGCCGACCAGCGTGCAAGGTTTGAGCTGAAGGGTACATTCCGGTAGACTACCCTCCCTTCTTGATACAACTTCTGTGGGTTCCTCGAAAACACAGGGGTTGCCGATTACCAAGCAGTTTTTTGCTGGGCTGATTCTTAAAATGACGAGCGAGCTCCATGCCGGGGATACCCCTGGTCTGTACAGACGCGGCAGTTGTTCGAGATGCACTGTGATTGACGCAGGTGATCGGGGGCTTCGGCCTTCCTTCGCTTTCTCCGGCGGCCCATGCCGCCTTAACGCAGACTTCTAGGGTTTTTCATGACGCGCTACATATTCGTCACGGGCGGTGTTGTTTCTTCATTGGGGAAAGGCATTGCCTCGGCTTCCCTGGCGGCCATCCTGGAAGCGCGGGGGCTCAAAGTCACCATGCTCAAGCTGGACCCGTACATCAACGTCGACCCGGGCACCATGAGCCCGTTCCAGCACGGTGAAGTATTCGTCACCCACGACGGCGCCGAGACCGACCTCGACCTGGGCCACTACGAGCGGTTCATCCGCACCACGATGACCCAGAACAACAACTTCACCACCGGCCGTATCTACGAGCACGTGCTGCGCAAGGAGCGCCGTGGTGACTACCTGGGCGCGACCATCCAGGTCATCCCGCACATCACCGACGAAATCAAGCGCCGCATCATCAAGGGCGCCGGCGATGCCGACGTCGCGCTGGTCGAGATCGGCGGCACCGTGGGTGACATCGAGTCGCAGCCGTTCCTCGAGGCCATCCGCCAGCTGCGCGTCGAAGTGGGCTCCAAGCGCGCCATGCTGATGCACCTGACGCTGGTGCCGTACATCGCCACCGCCGGTGAGACCAAGACCAAGCCGACCCAGCACTCGGTCAAGGAGCTGCGCTCCATCGGCCTGCAGCCTGACGTGCTGATCTGCCGTTCCGACCACCCGGTCGACGCCTCGTCGCGCCGCAAGATCGCGCTGTTCACCAACGTTGAAGAGCGTGCGGTGATTTCGCTGGAAGACGTCGACACCATCTACAAGATCCCTGGCGTACTGCACGCACAAGGCCTGGACGACTTCGTCGTCGAGCGCTTCGCCCTGCAGTGCAACAGCGCCGACCTGTCCGAGTGGGACAAGGTGGTCGATGCCAAGCTCAATCCTGAGCAGGAAGTGACCATCGCCATGGTCGGCAAGTACATGGAGCTGCTGGACGCGTACAAGTCGCTGATCGAAGCGATGAGCCACGCCGGCATCACCAACCGCACCAAGGTCAACCTGCGCTACATCGACTCCGAAGACATCGAGAACCAGGGCACCAGCCTGCTCGAAGGCGCCGATGCCATCCTGGTCCCGGGCGGTTTCGGCCTGCGCGGTGTGGAAGGCAAGATCACCGCGGTGCAGTACGCCCGTGAGAACAAGGTCCCGTACCTGGGCATCTGCCTCGGCATGCAGGTGGCCGTGATCGAATTCGCCCGTAACGTGATGGGCTGGAAAGACGCCAACTCCACCGAGTTCGACCGCAACAGCGGCCACCCGGTCGTCGGCCTGATCACCGAGTGGGCAGACGCCACCGGCGCGGTCGAGACCCGTACCGAAGCTTCCGACCTGGGCGGCACCATGCGCCTGGGCGCACAGGACTGCCAGCTGGCATCGGGCTCGAAAGTGCACGACTGCTACGGCAAGGACATCATCACCGAGCGTCACCGTCACCGCTACGAAGTGAACAACAACCTGCTGCCGCAACTGGTCGACGCCGGCCTGGTGGTCTCGGGTCGTTCCGAAGACGGCGCGCTGGTGGAAGTGGTCGAGTCCAAGGACCACCCATGGTTCGTCGCCTGCCAGTTCCACCCGGAGTTCACCTCGACGCCGCGTGACGGTCACCCGCTGTTCAGCGGCTTCGTCAAGGCAGCCCTGGCACAGAAGAACAAGGCCTGATCCATGACTCAGAAGATCATTCGCGTCGGTAACATCGAGATCGCCAACGACAAGCCGTTCGTCCTGTTCGGCGGCATGAACGTCCTGGAATCCCGTGACCTGGCCCTGAAGGTCTGCGAGGAGTACGTGCGGGTGACCGAGAAACTCGGCATCCCGTACGTGTTCAAGGCCAGCTTCGACAAGGCCAACCGCTCGTCGGTGACCTCGTACCGTGGCCCGGGCATGGAAGAAGGCCTGAAGATCTTCGAAGAGATCAAGCAGACCTTCAACGTGCCGGTGATCACCGACGTGCACGAGCCCTACCAGTGCGAGCCGGTGGCCAAGGTGTGCGACATCATCCAGTTGCCGGCCTTCCTGTCACGCCAGACCGACCTGGTGGTGGCGATGGCCAAGACCGGTGCGGTGATCAACATCAAGAAGGCCCAGTTCCTTGCGCCCCACGAGATGAAGCACATCCTCGCCAAGTGCGTCGAAGCCGGCAACGACCAGCTCATCCTGTGTGAGCGCGGTTCGAGCTTCGGCTACAACAACCTGGTGGTGGACATGCTCGGCTTCGGGATCATGAAGCAGTTCGAGTACCCGGTGTTCTTCGACGTCACCCACTCGCTGCAGACGCCGGGCGGCCGTGCCGACTCCGCCGGCGGCCGCCGTGCCCAGGTCACCGACCTGGCCAAGGCCGGCATGAGCCAGGGCCTGGCCGGGCTGTTCCTCGAAGCCCACCCGGACCCGGACAACGCCAAGTGCGACGGCCCGTGTGCCCTGCGCCTGGACAAGCTGGAGCCGTTCCTCGCCCAGCTCAAGCAGCTGGACGACCTGGTGAAAAGTTTTCCGACGGTAGAAACCGCGTAAAGCTCATTTCTCGGGTAAAGTACCGCCCGTTCCACCCCCTGACCTATCGGTCAGGGGGCTCCCTTCATCAGGCCTGCCCGTGCCATGTCGCCTGGTGAACGGCAAGAATTCCCAAAAGTTGCGTTAGTTTCGTCAATTCTGGAGTGCTTACAACAATGGCAAAGATCGTCGACATCAAAGGTCGTGAAGTTCTCGATTCCCGTGGCAACCCCACCGTGGAAGCCGACGTGCTGCTCGACAACGGCATCATCGGCAGCGCCTGCGCGCCGTCGGGTGCTTCCACTGGCTCGCGCGAAGCGCTGGAGCTGCGTGATGGCGACAAGAGCCGTTACCTGGGCAAGGGCGTGCTGAAGGCCGTCGCCAACATCAACGGCCCGATCCGCGAGCTGCTGCTGGGCAAGGACCCATCGGACCAGAAAGCCCTGGACCGCGCCATGATCGAACTGGACGGTACCGAGAACAAGGCCAAGCTGGGCGCCAACGCCATCCTGGCTGTCTCGCTGGCTGCCGCCAAGGCCGCCGCCCAGGACCACGACCTGCCGCTGTACGCGCACATCGCCAACCTCAACGGCACCCCGGGCCAGTACTCCATGCCGGTACCGATGATGAACATCATCAACGGCGGCGAGCACGCCGACAACAACGTCGACATCCAGGAGTTCATGGTGCAGCCGGTCGGCGCCAAGACCTTCTCCGACGGCCTGCGCATGGGCACCGAGATCTTCCACCACCTCAAAGCCGTGCTCAAGGCCCGTGGCCTGAACACCGCCGTCGGTGACGAAGGTGGCTTCGCGCCGAACCTGGCATCCAACGAAGACGCCCTGGCCGCCATCGCCGAAGCCGTCGAGAAAGCCGGCTACAAGCTGGGCACCGACGTGACCCTGGCCCTGGACTGCGCCGCTTCCGAGTTCTACGAAGACGGCAAGTACAACCTGTCCGGTGAAGGCAAGTCGTTCGACGCCGAAGGTTTCGCCGAGTACCTCAAAGGCCTGACCGAGCGCTTCCCGATCATCTCGATCGAAGACGGCCTGGACGAGTCCGACTGGGCTGGCTGGAAAATCCTCACCGACAAGATCGGCAAGAAAGTCCAGCTGGTGGGCGACGACCTGTTCGTGACCAACACCAAGATCCTCAAGGAAGGCATCGAGAAGGGCATCGGTAACTCGATCCTGATCAAGTTCAACCAGATCGGCTCGCTGACCGAAACCCTGGAAGCCATCCAGATGGCCAAGGCCGCCGGCTACACCGCGGTGATCTCGCACCGTTCGGGTGAAACCGAGGACTCGACCATCGCCGACCTGGCCGTGGGTACCGCTGCTGGCCAGATCAAGACCGGCTCGCTGTGCCGCTCCGACCGCGTCAGCAAGTACAACCAGCTGCTGCGTATCGAAGAGCAACTGGGTGCCAAGGCCGTCTACCGTGGCCGCGCCGAGTTTCGCGGCTGAGCAAGAGATGGTAAAAAGGCAGCAGCCGAGGCAGCCTGAACATTCGTACTGAATGTTCAGATGCTTCACACGGGTTTCTGTCGACGAAGCCTGGCCTCGGCCAGGCTTCGTGCTATCGGAAGCTCGCTGCGGCGGCCTTATACCCTGGATATCTTCATGCGCAGTCCCTATTGGTTGTTTCTCGTTCTGCTCCTGCTGCTCGGCGGCCTGCAATATCGCCTTTGGGTGGGCAATGGCAGCCTGGCGCAAGTGACCGAGCTCAAGCAGCAGATTGACGAACAGCACGCCGAGAACGAACGGCTGCTGGAGCGTAATCGCGTGCTCGATGCGGAAGTCACGGAGTTGAAGAAAGGTATGGAGACCGTGGAAGAACGGGCTCGACATGAACTGGGGATGGTCAAGGAGGGCGAAACCCTCTACCAGCTGCCGCAAAAATGACCCAGCAATTGCCGGCCTTCTGGGCCGTGATTCCTGCCGCGGGCGTTGGTGCCCGCATGGCTGCCGACCGGCCCAAGCAGTATCTGCAATTGGGCGGGCAGACAATCCTCGAGCATAGCCTCGACTGTTTTCTAGGCCACCCCGCGCTCAAGGGCGTGGTGGTCAGCATTGCCGATCAAGACCCTTACTGGCCCGGCCTGCGCTGTGCCAGCGATGGGCGCATCCAGCGTGCCCCGGGCGGGCGCGAACGTGCCGATTCGGTGCTCAATGCCTTGCTGTTGCTGCATGCCCAGGGGGCGTCGGACGACGACTGGGTATTGGTGCACGATGCGGCGCGGCCGAACCTGGCACGTAGCGACCTGGACCGCCTGCTGGCTGAGCTTGCCGACGATCCGGTGGGCGGCCTGCTGGCGGTCCCGGCCCGAGATACCCTCAAGCGTGCCGGCGCCGATGGCCGGGTGAGCGCCACGGTGGATCGCAGTACCGTCTGGCAGGCGTATACGCCGCAGATGTTCCGTTTGGGCATGCTGCACCGGGCGCTGGCCGAGTGCCTGGTGTCGGATGTGGCGGTCACCGATGAGTCCTCCGCCATCGAGTGGGCCGGCTACGCACCACGGCTGATCGAAGGGCGCAGCGACAACATCAAGGTGACCCGGCCGGAAGACCTGGAGTGGTTGCGCCAGCGCTGGGCAGGGCGCCGTTGAAAGTCGTACTCCTGTACCGGCCCCTTCGCGGGTAAACCCGCTCCCACAGGGTCCTGCGGGCTTCTGATCCTGTGAGATCCTGTGGGAGCGGGTTCACCCGCGAAGAGGCCAGCAAGGCCACCACTCCGTTTCAGCCCTGCCGATACTCCGGCAATTGCGCCAGCCCTTCCTTGAGATAGTCCACCAACCGTCGCACCTTCGGCGACAGATGCCGCTGCTGCGGATACAGCGCCCACACCGCCGTATTGGGCGGCTGGTGCGCCTCCAGCAATGACACCAGCGCGCCACTGTGCAGGTGCTCCAGCACGTAATAATCCGGTAGCTGACACAAGCCCATCCCCTGCAACGCCGCATCCAGCACCGCCTGCCCGCTGTTGCAACGCCAGTTGCCCTGCACCCGCTGGCTGAATTCACGCCCATCCTGCTGCAGTGCCCACAGGTCGGAGCTGCCGATCAGGCAATTGTGCCGCGCCAGTTCCGACAGGCTGTGGGGGCGGCCATAACGCTCAAGGTAGGCGGGCGAGGCGCACAGGTACATGCGCCGAGGCGCCAGGCGCGTGGCGACCAGCCGCGAGTCCTGCAGGCGGCCCAGGCGGATCGCCATGTCCATGCCTTCATGCAGCAGGTCGAGGGTGCGGTTGGTCAGTTCCACCTCGACCCGCAATTGCGGGTACTGCGCCATGAACCGCGTCACCAGCGGCACGATGAACCGTTCGCCGTAGGCAACGGCGCAGGTCATGCGCAGCAGGCCTTTGGGTTCGCTCGCCAGGTCGCCCATGGCGCGCAGCGCTTCTTCACGGCCATCCTGCAGGCGCTGGCAATGCTGCAGGAAAGTCTGCCCGGCTTCGCTCAGGGTCACCCGCCGGGTGCTGCGGTACAGCAGGCGGGTTTGCAGGCGTTCTTCAAGGCGGGCGATCTGCCGGCTGATATGGGACGAGGACACCCCCAGGCGCTCGGCGGCCGCGGTGAACTGGCCTGACTCGGCGACCGCGACGAACTCGTCGATGCCTTCCCAGCGACTGCTCATGGATTATCCCTGTATGGCAATAATGTTTTTTAGTTGGCCTGATTATTCATCAAATAGGCATGAATTACACTGCGAGACTGATATCGACACTCTGTCTGGAGACCCATGATGATCAAGTCCCGTGCTGCCGTAGCCTTCGAGGCCAAGAAACCCCTGGAAATCGTCGAAGTGGACGTGGCCATGCCCAAGGCCGGTGAAGTGCTGTTGCGCGTGGTCGCCTCCGGGGTCTGCCACACCGACGCCTACACCCTGTCCGGCGCCGACCCGGAGGGTATCTTCCCGTCGATCCTCGGCCATGAGGGCGGGGCGATCGTCGAGGCGGTTGGCGAGGGCGTCACCTCGGTGGCGGTCGGTGACCATGTGATCCCGCTGTACACCCCGGAATGCGGCAAGTGCAAATTCTGCCTGTCGGGCAAGACCAACCTGTGCCAGGCGATCCGCGCCACCCAAGGCAAGGGCCTGATGCCCGACGGCACCACCCGCTTCAGCTACAAGGGCCAGCAGCTGTTCCACTACATGGGTACCTCGACCTTCTCCGAGTACACCGTGCTGCCGGAAATCTCCGTGGCCAAGATCCAGAAGGAAGCGCCGCTGGAGAAGGTCTGCCTGCTCGGCTGCGGCGTGACCACCGGCATCGGTGCGGTGCTCAACACCGCCAAGGTCAAGCCGGGTGACACCGTGGCCATCTTCGGCCTGGGCGGCATTGGCTTGTCGGCGGTGATCGGTGCCGTCAAGGCCAAGGCCTCGCGCATCATCGCCATCGACATCAACCCGGCCAAGTTCGAGATCGCCCGCCAATTGGGCGCCACCGACTGCATCAACCCGAAGGACTACGACCGCCCGATCCAGGAGGTCATCGTCGACCTGACCGACGGCGGCGTGGACTTCTCCTTCGAGTGCATCGGCAACGTGCAGCTGATGCGTGCGGCGCTGGAGTGCTGCCACAAGGGCTGGGGCGAGTCGGTGATCATCGGCGTGGCCGGTGCCGGCCAGGAAATCGCCACCCGTCCGTTCCAGCTGGTCACCGGCCGCGTCTGGCGCGGTTCGGCGTTCGGTGGCGTGCGTGGCCGCAGCGAGCTGCCGAGCTACGTGGAGATGTCCGAGAAGGGCGAGATCCCGCTGGACACCTTCATTACCCACACCATGGGCCTGGAAGACATCAACAAGGCCTTCGACCTGATGCACGAAGGCAAGAGCATCCGTAGCGTTATCCACTTCTGAGGCCCCTGCCATGACGCTGGAAAACATCTCCTGCCAGAAAAGCTTCGGCGGCTGGCACAAGCGCTACCGGCACAGCTCCAAGGTGCTCGGTTGCGACATGGTGTTCGCCGTGTACCTGCCGCCCCAGGCCGAGCAGGGCGAGAAGCTGCCGGTGCTGTACTGGCTCAGCGGCCTGACCTGCACCGACGAGAACTTCATGCAGAAGGCCGGCGCCCAGCGTCTGGCCGCAGAGCTTGGGCTGATCATCGTCGCCCCTGATACCAGCCCGCGTGGCGAAGGTGTGCCGGGTGATCCGGAGGGCGCCTGGGACTTCGGCCTGGGTGCCGGCTTCTACCTCAACGCCACCCAGCAGCCCTGGGCCCAGCACTACCGCATGCACGACTATGTGGTGGACGAACTGCCGGCACTGATCGAGGCGCACTTCCCTGCGTCCGATCAGCGCAGCATCAGCGGCCACTCCATGGGCGGGCATGGCGCGCTGGTCTGCGCCCTGCGCAACCCGGGGCGTTATCGATCGGTGTCGGCGTTCTCGCCGATCAGCAACCCGATGGATTGCCCTTGGGGCGAGAAGGCCTTCAGCCGCTACCTGGGCGAAGACCGGGCGCGCTGGCGCGAGTGGGATGCCAGTGTGCTGCTGGCCGAGGCGGGTGAATGCCCGCCGCTGCTGGTGGACCAGGGGGATCGCGACGACTTCCTCGAAAAACAGCTCAAGCCAGAGGCGCTGGAGCAGGCCGCCCGCAAGGGCGGGCATGGGCTGACCCTGCGTTTGCAGCCGGGTTACGACCATAGCTACTACTTCATCGCCAGCTTCATCGATGAGCACCTGCGCCATCATGCGGTGGCACTGGGCAGGGTCTGACAACCTCGCGGGGCAAGCCCGCTCCCACTCCGAGCGTGGGAGCGGGCTTGCCCCGCGATAGGCCTGCTCCAACCCCCCAATCCCCTGCAAAGCAGGTAGAATCACGCCCTGTCTCAATCAGGGCGTTTTTCTATGCGTATTGGCCATGGCTACGATGTCCACCGTTTCGCCGACGGTGATTTCATTACCCTGGGCGGGGTGCGTATCCCCCACAAATACGGCCTGTTGGCCCATTCCGATGGTGACGTGCTGCTGCACGCCCTGAGCGATGCCCTGCTTGGCGCTGCGGCGCTGGGCGACATCGGCAAGCACTTCCCCGACACCGACCCGCAGTTCAAGGGCGCCGACAGCCGCGTGCTGCTGCGCCATGTGCTGGGTGTCGTGCGCAACAAGGGCTGGAAGGTCGGCAACGTCGACGCCACCATCGTCGCCCAGGCGCCGAAAATGGCCCCGCATATCGAAACCATGCGCCAGCGCATCGCCGAAGACCTGCAGGTCGAGCTCGACCAGGTCAACGTCAAGGCCACCACCGAAGAAAAGCTGGGCTTCACCGGCCGTGAGGAGGGGATCGCCGTGCACGCGGTTGCCCTGTTGCTGCCGGTATGAACGAACTGCAACTGCTGGGGCCGCGCGCCTCGGGTGACGCCCTGGGTACTGCGGTGCTCAAGGCGGTGGCCGAAGATTTCCAGGTCGACGAAGTGCTCGACATCCCGCTGTCCGGCCAGGGCGAGCACCTGTGGCTGTGGGTCGAGAAGCGTGACCTCAACACCGAAGAAGCCGCCCGCCGCCTGGCGCGCGCCGCTGGCGTACCGGTGCGTTCGATCAGCTATGCCGGCCTCAAGGACCGTCAGGCCCTGACCCGCCAGTGGTTCAGCCTGCACCTGCCGGGCAAGGCCGACCCAGACCTGTCCCGTGCCGAAGACGAAACCCTGCGTGTGCTCAAGCAGGTGCGCCACCAGCGCAAGCTGCAGCGTGGTGCCCATGCGGCCAACGGTTTCACCCTGCGCCTGACCGCGCTGCGGGCCGACCAGCAGGCCCTCGATGCGCGCCTCGAACAACTCAAGCAGCACGGTGTACCCAACTATTTCGGTGGCCAACGTTTCGGCCATGCCGGAGGCAACGTATACGATGCCCAGGATTGGGCGGCGCGCCAGGCGTTGCCGGAGCAACGTAACGTCCGTTCGCGATTGCTCTCGGCGGCGCGCAGCTACCTGTTCAACCAGGTGCTGGCCGCGCGCGTGGCCGATGGCAGCTGGCAGCGCGCCCAGGTCGGCGATTTGCTGGCCTTCACCGACAAACGCAGCTTCTTCCCGGCAGGAGAGGCCGAATGCAGCGATCCGCGGCTGGCGATTCTCGACCTGCACCCAACCGGCCCTCTGTGGGGCGAAGGCGATGCCCCGAGCAGTGGCGCCACGCTGGCGCTCGAATCGGCCATCGCCGAAACGCACCCGGCACTGTGCCAATGGCTGGCGCGTGCCGGCATGGATCACGAACGACGTATTCTGCGGCTCCCTATTGGGCGGCTGACGTGGCATTATCCCGAGCCTGATATCCTGCAACTGGAATTCGTCCTTCCGGCCGGATGCTTCGCCACCGTGGTGGTGCGCGAACTCGTCGATCTGGTGCCGGCAGGGCAGACGGACAGCCCATGCGTATTCTGATTTCGAATGACGACGGTGTTACCGCACCCGGCCTCGCCGCGCTGCATGCTGCGCTGGCGGATTACGCCGAGTGCGCGGTGATTGCCCCGGATCAAGACAAGAGCGGCGCCGGCAGTTCGCTGACGCTGGACCGGCCCCTGCACCCGCAGACATTGGCCAATGGCTTCATCAGCCTCAACGGTACCCCGACCGACTGCGTGCACCTGGGGCTCAACGGCCTGTTGCCGCAAACCCCTGACATGGTGGTGTCCGGTATCAACCTGGGCGCCAACCTGGGCGATGACGTGCTGTATTCCGGCACGGTCGCCGCCGCGCTCGAAGGGCGCTTCCTGGGGGGCACGTCACTGGCCTTCTCGCTGCTCTCGCGGCAAACCGACAACCTGCCGGCGGCGGCCTACATCGCCCGACGCCTGGTCGAGGCGCAGGCACGCCTGGAGCTGCCGCCGCGCACCGTGCTCAACATCAACATCCCCAACCTGCCGTTGGAGCATATCCGTGGCATCCAGCTCACCCGGCTGGGGCATCGGGCACGCGCGGCGGCACCGACCAAGGTGGTCAACCCGCGGGGCAAGGAAGGCTACTGGATCGCCGTGGCCGGCGATGCCGAGGATGGCGGGCCGGGCACTGACTTCCACGCGGTGATGCAGGGCTATGTGTCGATCACCCCGTTGCAGCTGGACCGCACCTTCAATGACGCCTTCGAGCGCTTCGACGGCTGGCTGGAGGGCGTGCTCTGATGCGCGAACAGGACGATCTGATGCGCCGAGGCATCGGCATGACCTCGCAGCGTACCCGGGAGCGGCTGATCCAGCGCTTGTGCGAGGAAGGCGTGTCGAACCCCAAGGTGCTCGACGCGATTCGCCGTACCCCGCGTCACCTGTTCGTCGACGAGGCCCTGGCGCACCGTGCCTATGAAGACACCGCGTTGCCGATCGGCCACAACCAGACCATCTCGCAGCCGTTCATGGTTGCGCACATGAGTGAACTGTTGCTGGAGGCCGGGCCGCTGGACAAGGTGCTGGAGATCGGCACCGGTTCCGGCTACCAGACCGCGATCCTGGCGCAGCTGGTGGAGCGGGTGTTCTCGGTGGAGCGCATCAAAGTCCTGCAGGACCGTGCCAAGGAGCGTCTGGTCGAGCTCAACCTGCGCAACGTGGTGTTCCGCTGGGGCGATGGCTGCGAAGGCTGGCCGGCGCTGGCACCGTACAACGGCATCATCGTCACCGCGGTGGCGCCGGAGGTGCCCCAGGCGCTGCTTGACCAACTGGCGCCCGGCGGGCGCATGGTCATCCCGGTCGGGCCGGCAGGAGAGGTGCAGCAGTTGATGCTGATCGTCCGCGAAGAGCACGGGTTCTCGCGCCGTGTGCTGGGGGCGGTGCGCTTCGTGCCGTTGCTCAACGGCCCGCTGGCCTGACAAAACACGGAATATTTGCGTCAGCAGCGAATTCCCGCGGTCGGGCCCTGTCTATCTGGCGGGGTATCTGGCGTTAGCCGGTTCACTACGGGCCACCCCAAGCGAGGCGGCTCGGTTATAATTGCAACATTATTGCATTTTGCATCGTCATCTTTCGGCACCATGAGGGGAGCGCGGGTGGGTCACACAGGCATTCGGCAGCGCAAGGAACGATCGGTTTTGAAGCTTGTGGTGATTGCGCTGGCCATGGGAACCCTGTTGGCCGGCTGCTCCAGTACCGGCTCGAGCGGTGCGCGCGTGGTCGACCGCAACAATGCTGCGCCCAAGCGCCCGGCCGTCACCTCTGGGCAGTACGTGGTCAAGCCCGGCGACACGCTGTTCTCCATCGCCTTCCGCTATGGCTGGGACTACAAGGAGTTGGCGGCGCGCAACAATATTCCCCCGCCCTATACCATTCGTCCGGGCCAGCCAATTCGCTTCAGCAGTGGTGCCGGTGGCAGTACCACGGTGGTCACCAGCGGCCCATCGTCGTCGAGCAAGACCACCGTCACTCGCCGCCCGGTCGGTACCCCGCCACCGCCGGCGAACAATGGCAAATCGGCCACTTCGGCGTCTTCGTCTTCCTCGCAAACGGTTGCTCAGGTGCCCGCCGCAGAGCGCGCCGTTGGCGGCTGGACGTGGCCGGCGAACGGCGTGCTGATTGGAAAATTCGCTTCAAACGGCAGTTTGAATAAAGGCGTTGATATCGCCGGTGATTTGGGACAGCCTGTTTTTGCTGCCGCTGATGGTGCAGTGGTTTACGCGGGGAGTGGCTTGCGGGGCTACGGCGAGCTGATCATCATCAAGCACAGCGATACCTACGTCAGTGCCTACGGTCACAACCGCAGGCTTTTGGTTCGGGAGGGGCAGCAGGTCAAGGCAGGGCAGACGATCGCAGAGATGGGATCCACGGGCACTGATCGGGTGAAGCTGCATTTCGAGATTCGCCGCCAGGGCAAACCCGTCGACCCACTCCAGTTCCTGCCACGCCGTTGATCATTGTCCCAGCCTGTTCCTCCGACGTAGAGGGGACAGGCTCCAGCGCTACCACGGAAAGGTGACGCTCGAGTCTGAGTTCGAACTCAGCAAAGGACTATAACAATGGCTCTCAGTAAAGAAGTGCCGGAGTTTGACATCGACGACGACCTGCTCTTGATGGAGACAGGCATCGTTTTGGAAACGGATGTGGTGTCAGACGAACCTGCTGTACCTTCGGTTCGGACCAAGTCGAAACAGAGCACATCGCTCAAGCAGCACAAGTACATCGATTACAGCCGGGCGCTCGATGCCACCCAGCTGTATCTCAACGAAATCGGCTTCTCGCCTCTGCTCTCGCCAGAGGAAGAAGTGCATTTCGCGCGCCTGTCGCAGAAGGGCGACCCCGCAGGGCGCAAGCGCATGATCGAAAGCAACCTGCGCCTGGTGGTGAAGATCGCCCGTCGTTACGTCAATCGTGGCCTGTCGCTGCTCGACCTGATCGAGGAAGGCAACCTGGGCCTGATTCGTGCGGTGGAGAAGTTCGACCCCGAACGCGGCTTCCGCTTCTCGACCTATGCCACCTGGTGGATCCGCCAGACCATCGAGCGGGCGATCATGAACCAGACCCGCACCATCCGCCTGCCGATTCACGTGGTCAAGGAGCTCAACGTCTACCTGCGTGCTGCGCGGGAGCTGACGCAAAAGCTCGACCATGAGCCGTCGCCGGAAGAGATCGCCAACCTGCTGGAGAAACCGGTAGCCGAGGTCAAGCGCATGCTCGGTCTCAACGAGCGGGTCTCGTCGGTGGACGTCTCGCTGGGCCCGGACTCCGACAAGACCCTGCTGGACACGCTCACCGACGACCGCCCCACCGACCCTTGCGAGTTGCTGCAGGACGATGATCTGTCGCAAAGCATCGACCAGTGGCTGGGTGAGTTGACCGACAAGCAGCGTGAGGTCGTTGTGCGCCGTTTCGGTCTGCGAGGCCATGAAAGCAGTACCCTGGAGGACGTGGGGCTGGAGATCGGCCTGACCCGTGAGCGGGTGCGGCAGATCCAGGTCGAGGGCCTCAAGCGCCTGCGCGAAATCCTCGAGAAGAACGGTTTGTCCAGCGAGTCCTTGTTCCAGTAGCACTGACGCCGTTGCAAAAAACGCCCCGATAATTTCGGGGCGTTTTTGTTCGCGCAGGCGAAATGTTTAGTTATCTACCCTTGTGCTATCGCGTGTAAGTGATCGCTTACTCGTCATGTAAGTAATCGTTGTAGGGGTTGGTAAATCAATGTCGTTTTCACTGACGTACTTTTTCTAAGTTGCTGAATATAAAGCTATTTTATGGTGTTAACGATTGTTGCGCCTGAAATCTCTTGAGAGATTCGTCGCTTGCCGGCCCCGTGGGAATCGCTAGTATTCGAACTGTGCCGACGGACAGGCACAGGTGCTCAGGATGAGTACCAGGACATCGCAGGAAGCGATTCATCAGGACGATGAGTGGGATATACAGGGACTACGGAAAAAATGTGGGCGGGTCAAACCGCCCCTTTTTTTTGCCCGCTGAAAATGAAAAAAGGCCCGTTACGGGCCTTTTTTGTATCTGGACGATCAGCGCTCCAGATCGGCGATCTTGCCGGTCTTGCCGTCCCACTCTTCAGCGTCGGGCAGGGCGTCCTTGCGCTCGGTGATGTTCGGCCAGATCTCTGCCAGCTCGGCGTTCAGCTCGATGAAGTTCTCCATGCCGGACGGCACTTCGTCTTCAGAGAAGATCGCCTGGGCCGGGCACTCTGGCTCGCACAGCGCACAGTCGATGCACTCGTCCGGGTGAATCACCAGGAAATTCGGGCCTTCGTAGAAGCAGTCCACCGGACAGACTTCCACGCAGTCGGTGTATTTGCATTTGATGCAGTTGTCGGTGACGACGAAGGTCATTTCTAATTCTCTCCTCAGGCGACGGCAGCTTGCCCTTCCTTCCAGGGCAGCGCGGTTCACGGTGGTGGCTGCAGGCCAGGCTAATAACCTGCAGCGCTCGCGAACCGCGCCGGATTCTACCAGCTTGTTTGGGTGGCCGTTATAACAGGTTCTTCAGTTGATATAGCATTTCGATAGCTTGGCGCGGGGTCATGTCGTCCAGCTCCAGCTTGCCCAGCTTCTCGATGGCCGGGTGTGGCAGGCTGGCGAACAGGTCGCTCTGGTGCGGCACGCCCGGCTCGCCCTTGCTCTTGCTGGCAATCGGCGTTTCATGGGGCAGGCTGGCGGTTTCCAGCCGGCCCAGGTGCTCACGGGCACGCTGGATCACCGGCCCCGGCACGCCCGCCAGTTGCGCCACGGCCAGGCCATAGCTCTGGCTGGCAGGGCCAGGCAGCACGTGGTGCAGGAAGACGATGCGTTCATTGTGTTCGGTGGCGTTCAGGTGCACGTTGGCCACCAGCGGCTCGCTCTCCGGCAGCACGGTCAGCTCGAAGTAGTGCGTGGCGAACAGCGTGTAGGCACGCAACTGGGCCAGGCGCTCGGCGGCGGCCCAGGCCAGCGACAGGCCGTCGAAGGTACTGGTGCCGCGGCCCACTTCGTCCATCAGCACCAGGCTGCGGTCGGTGGCGTTGTGCAGGATGTTGGCGGTCTCGCTCATCTCGACCATGAAGGTCGAGCGCCCGCCGGCCAGGTCATCGCTGGAACCGATACGGGTGAAGATGCGGTCGACCAGCGACAGCTCGCAGCTGGCGGCGGGCACGAAGCTGCCGATATGGGCCATCAGCACGATCAGGGCGGTCTGGCGCATGTAGGTGGATTTACCGCCCATGTTCGGGCCGGTAATGATCAGCATGCGGGTACTGTTGTCGAGCCCCAGGTCGTTGGCCACGAACGGCGTGGTCAGTACCTGCTCGACCACCGGGTGACGGCCCTGCTCGATGCGCAGGCAGGGTTCGTCGACGAAGCTCGGGCAGTTCAGGTCAAGGTTCAGCGCGCGCTCCGCGAGGTTGCTCAGCACGTCCAGTTCAGCCAGGGCGGCAGCGCTGTCCTGCAGCGGTGCCAGGTGGCCGATCAGGGTTTCGAGCAGGGCGTCGTAGAGCATCTTCTCGCGGGCCAGGGCGCGGCTCTTGGCCGACAGCGCCTTGTCCTCGAAGGCCTTGAGCTCAGGGGTGATGAAGCGCTCGGCGCCTTTGAGCGTCTGGCGGCGAATGTAATCGCCTGGCGCCTGCTCGGCCTGCTTGGTCGGCAATTCGATGAAATAGCCGTGCACGCGGTTGTAGCCGACCTTGAGGTTGGCCAGGCCCGTACGGGCTTTCTCGCGGGCTTCCAGGTCGATGAGGAACTGGCCGGCGTTCTCGCTCATCGCCAGCAGTTCGTCGAGCTCGCTGTCGTAGCCGGTCTTGAGCACGCCGCCGTCGCGGATCACCGCGGGCGGGTTGTCGATGATCGCCCGCTCGAGCATGCCGGCCAGTTCGGGGTAGGTGCCGGTGATCGCGGCCAGGCGCGCCAGGTGCGGCGCTTCAAGCTCGGCCATGGCGTTCTGCAGCTCGGGCAGGGCGCCGAGGGCGTCGCGCAGGCGCGCCAGGTCCCGCGGGCGCGCATTGCGCAGGCCGATACGCGCCAGGATGCGTTCGAGGTCACCGATCTCCTTGAGCTGCGGTTGCAGCTTTTCGAAGCGGTAGCCGTCGAGCAGGCAGCGAATCGAGTCCTGGCGCGCCTTGAGTACCTTGAGGTCGCGCAGCGGGCGGTTCAGCCAGCGGGTCAGCAGGCGGCTGGCCATGGCGGTCTGGCAACGGTCCAGCACCGACTGCAGGGTGTTGTCGCGGCCACCGGCCAGGTTGATGTCCAGCTCCAGGTTGCGGCGGCTGGCGGCATCCAGGATGACCGTGTCGTCCATGCGCTCGTGGCGCAGGCTGCGCAGGTGGGGCAGGGCGGTGCGCTGGGTTTCCTTGGCGTAGGTCAGCAGGCAGCCGGCGGCGCCGATGGCCAGGGTCAGCTTGTCGCAGCCGAAACCTTTGAGGTCCTTGGTTGCAAACTGCTGGCACAGGCTCTTGCGCGCCGAGTCACGGTCGAAGTCCCACGGTGCACGACGGCGTGCGCCTGGGCGCTTCTCGGCCGGCAGGCCCTGGGGCCAGTCATCGGGGATCAGCAGCTCGACCGGGTTGATGCGCTCGAGCTCTGCCAGCAGGTTCTCCCAGCCCTTGATTTCCTGCACGCTGAAGCTGCCGCTGGTGATGTCCAGCACCGCCAGGCCGAACAGGCGCTCATCGCCCAGCAGGGCGGCGATCAGGTTGTCGCGGCGCTCGTCGAGCAGGGCCTCGTCGCTGATCGTGCCGGGGGTGATGATGCGCACCACCTGGCGCTCCACCGGGCCCTTGCTGGTGGCCGGGTCACCGATCTGCTCGCAGATCACCACCGATTCGCCGAGCTTGACCAGCTTGGCCAGGTAGCCTTCCAGCGAATGGAACGGAATCCCGCACATGGGGATCGACTGGCCCGCCGACTGGCCGCGGGCGGTCAGGGTGATATCCAGCAGTTTCGCGGCTTTCTTCGCATCTTCGTAGAAGATCTCGTAGAAATCGCCCATGCGGTAGAACATCAGCTGGTCCAGGTGCTGGTTCTTCAGCTTCCAGTACTGCTGCATCATCGGGGTGTGTGCGGAGAGATCAGACATTCAGGGCCTTACAGCGGGTGGTCTGGTGGCAAATTGCGAAACGCGTAATGGTACAGGCTTTTTACGCCTGCTGCAGGGCGTATGGGTGGGGCAAAACTACGCGGCGCAGGGTGATTGCATTTACCTTGGGCGGGCGGCATTATGCACGCTATGCAAAAACGCAACGTAGCATCCACTCTCAAAGCGCTGCTCGAGCGCCACGGCCTGTCCCCGACAGAGCTGCACCGGCGCACGGGTATTCCGCAATCCACGCTTTCGCGCATTCTCAGCGAAAAGATCGCCGACCCTTCCGACAAGCACGTGTCGAAGATCGCCGAGTATTTCGGCGTGAGCACCGATCAGCTGCGCGGCCGTGCCGAACTGGGCGACACCCGTGAAGCGGCGCCGCGCACCGAGTCGCATGCGGCGCTGAGCGATATCAGCCTGTGGGACGATGAAACCCCCGTCGAGGATGACGAGGTGTCTGTTCCTTTTCTTCGTGAGGTCGAGTTGGCAGCAGGATCAGGAAGATTCGTCATCGAAGAAAGCGAGCATGCACGCTTGCGCTTCGGCAAACGCAGCCTGCGCCACAACGGCGTGCAGTTCGACCATGCCAAGTGCGTGACGGTGCGCGGCAACAGCATGCTGCCGGTGCTGCGTGACGGCGCTACGGTAGGGGTCAACACTGGCAGGTGCACCATCGGCGATATCATCGATGGCGATCTTTACGCCATCAACCACAACGGCCAACTGCGGGTGAAGCAGGTCTACCGCTTGCCCACCGGCATCCGTCTGCGCAGCTTCAACCGCGATGAGCACCCGGACGAGGACTACAGCTTCCAGCAGATGCAGGACGAGCAGATCAGCCTGCTGGGCCACGTTTTCTGGTGGGGCATGTACGCACGCTGACCCACCTTGATACCCGACGAAAACCCGCCCAGGCGGGTTTTTTTTCGTCTGCAGAAAAGCCCTACACCCCGCGTCCAGCAAGCCCTTCATGCATTTCAGCAAAATCCAACGCATAAATAGTTGAATAAATGCATTGACTGCATATGCATTGATGCATAACCTGTGTCTCAAGCCGGTCAGCAACCGGTTGTTACACAGGCAGCGATGAACAGGCCTCAACTGTTCAGAGGGTTGGCAACTGGCCCGGGTGTGCAGCGTAAAGCACCACGATCAGTTATCCGGCGGGCAGGCGGCCGCGGTCGGAGACACCAATTTGAAGCGGAACCGCGCGGCGTCACCAGTCGTGGCCAGCGGTTCGCCAACGCATTACTGAAAAGCCTGCAAGCCGGGCTTTTTGGAATGCCGAAGGCAACAAACATCCGTTCGCCGGCATGTCGCCGGCGGGCATCACACAAGGAGTACAGGACAGTGACGAACGAGCAACAGACGTTGCTGGAAATGCCGCTCTGGCTGGTGATCGTCCTGGCATTGCTGGGCGGCCTCAGCGGCGAAATGTGGCGCGCCGACAAGGCCGGTGCCCGGGGCTGGTCGCTGATCAGGCGGCTGGCGCTGCGATCCGGGGCCTGCATGGTCTGCGGGGTTTCAACGGTCATGCTGCTGTATGCAACGGGCATGTCGATATGGAGCGCCAGCGCCTTTGGTTGCCTGACGGCGATGGCCGGCGCCGATGTGGCCATCGGCCTTTACGAACGATGGGCCGCCAGGCGCCTGGGTTTGCGCGAACCGATCAACGGTGATCAACCCTGGAAGGAGGATGCATGAGCCAGCTGGCGATGTTGCAAACGACGCTGACCCAGACCATTCGTGAGGCGATACCCAATCTTGCGTCGGTAGAGGCCCAAGCAACTGTAGGAAGCAACTCGGCGTTACCGGCCCTGCGCCACGGCATCGTCGCCATGGTCGCCGACACCGCCCCCCGGGATGGCCGTTCGGTACTGGCGGTGACTTTCGAGGCCGATATCACCCTTGACGCAGCCAGCACGGATGCTCGGTTGCAAGGCAGCGAACTGGCGGCGCAACTGATGGACCTGCTGCGCCAGCAACTCTGGGGCCTGGAATTCGTCGAAGCGACCCGCAACGTCCAGGCGCAGTACCTCGGGGCCCAGTGGAAGGTGCGCTGGGAGCAGCCGGTGCTGTTGGGCGAGCCACGCTGGGAGTGGCCTGACCAGCCGCCGGGCAGCCTGGTGCTGGGCTTCGAGCCGGATACCGGGCCGGGCAACGAAGGCCGCTATATCAACCCGGAGGATCTGGCATGAGCTACGCCAGTGCCATGCACGATCGCATGCTGGCCGCTCTGGTGATCCCGTGCCGGGTAGTGGCGGTGGACCTGGCCGCTGCCCGGGTACGTGTGAGTGACGGCGGAGGCTGGACCAGCACCTGGGTGCGCTGGCATGCACTCGCTGCCGGCAAGGCCCGCCACTGGCGGGTGCCCAGCCTGGATGAACAGGGGGTTCTGGTAAGCCCCAGTGGCGAGCCCGCGCAAGGCACCTTCGTGCCGGGCCTGTATGGCAATGCCGGGGCTGCGCCGGACAACCGCGAGCATGTCGAGATCTGGCGTTTCGACGATGGCGGCTCGCTGAGCTACGACTGGCAGGCCAGCCGCTACGAGATCCAGCTGCCCAATGGCAACGCCAGCATCAAGGTGGGCGCCAGCACACTGCAGGTCAGCGATGCCGGCATCACGCTCGAGACGACAGCCATCACGCTGGATGCCTCGTCCATCAACCTGGATGCCACGTCCATCAAGCTCACTGGCAACGTCGCCATCGAGGGCCCGCTGCTGGTCAGCGGTGACATCAACGGCGGCGGTCGGATCATCGATACCGCCGGCAACACCGCCAATCACAAGCACTGAGCCCACCCCATCGGTGCCAGGGAGGCACGCCCATGCTCAAAGACCTGCGCTGCGGCCATTGCGCGCGACTGCTCGCCCGCACGGGCGATTTCACCGAACTGCAGATCAAGTGCCCGCGCTGCGGCACCTTGAATCATGCCAAGGCCTCGAGCCCTGCGCGATCGCCTGCGAGCGACCAGAGTGCGCAGCTTTGCGCACGCCATCACGCTCTTCTACAGGTAGAGAACGCCATGCATATTCATGAACGGGATGCGCCTGCGTCGGGAGGTGCCCCATGATCGGCCTGGACCGCCGTACGGGGCAGCCCCTGAGCGGCATCGCCCACCTTCGCCAATCCATCGAAGACATCCTCACCACCCCCCTCGGCAGCCGGCGCATGCGCCCCGACTATGGCAGCCAGTTGCGCCGCTACGTCGA
Source organism: Pseudomonas sp. zfem004 (assembly GCF_032621715.1). Lineage (NCBI taxonomy): Bacteria > Pseudomonadati > Pseudomonadota > Gammaproteobacteria > Pseudomonadales > Pseudomonadaceae > Pseudomonas > Pseudomonas sp. zfem004. Next base: position 75,193 of record NZ_JAVYJF010000006.1, read on the forward strand.
CCTGCCGGTCAACGACGGCTGGAAGAGCGCCGTGCAGGCCGAAGTTGCCCGGGCCCTCGGGCGCTGGGAGCCGCGCCTGGCACTTGAACGGGTGCGGGTGGTTGCGGTGCTCGATGGCCAGGTCAGCCTGGCCCTGAGCGGCCGTTATCTGGGCGACGACGCACTGCTGGAGGTGAGCGTATGAGCCAGGTCGACCTGTCCAGGCTACCGGCACCCCAGGTGCTCGAAGACCTCGATTTCGAAGCGATCTACCAGGATGACCTGGACACCTTCCGCAGCCGTCTGGGCGACGGCTGGAACGCCTCGCTTGAGAGCGACCCGGTCACCAAGCTGTTGGAAGTAGGGGCTTACCGCAAGCTGCTCAACCGGGCGCGGATCAACGACGCGGCCAAGGCGCTGCTGCTGGCCTACGCCGAAGGCAACGACCTGGAGCAGTTGGCCGGCAACGTCGGCCTGCAACGTCTGGTCATCCAGACAGCGGACCCAACCGCCTCGCCACCTGTCGAGGCCTTGCTCGAATCCGACGACGCCCTGCGCGAGCGGGTGCAGTTGGTCTACGAGGGCCTGACCACCGCCGGCCCGCGCAACAGCTACATCCTGCATGCCCGCAATGCCTCGGGGCAGGTTGCCGATGCCACGGCCGAAAGCGCGTCGCCGGCCGTGGTGGACATCACTGTACTGAGCCTGGACGGCGACGGTACCGCCAGCCCGGCACTGCTGGCCGAAGTGGCCAGCTACCTCAACGACGACGACATCCGCCCGGTCGCCGACCGGGTGGTGGTGCGCAGTGCCGAGATATTGCCGTACCGCATCGATGCCGTGCTGCACATGGCCGGCAGCGGCCCGGAGTACGAAGCGATCCTCGCCGAGTGCCGACGGCGCCTTGAGGCTGCGATCAACCCACGGCGGCGCCTGGGCGTTGAGGTAGCGCGTTCGGCTATCGACGCGCTGCTGCACATTGATGGCGTCAGCCGGGTCGAGCTGATCGGCTGGGCCGACCTGCAGCCGAGCAAGGCGCAGGCGGCCTGGTGCAGCGGCTTCGACCTCAAGCGCGGAGGCTGACATGCAAAGCCTTCTGCCGCTCAACCGCACACCCCTTGAACGCGCCCTCGAGGCGGCCGCCGACGAAGACCTCAAGGCGCAGCTGCGCACCTTGTACAACCCCGACAGCTGCCCGGCGCATCTGCTTTACCAACTGGCCTGGGCCTGGTCGGTGGACCGCTGGGACGACAGCTGGAGCGAGACCATCAAGCGCTCGGTGATCCGCTCGGCGTTCTTCGTGCATGCCCACAAGGGCACGCTCGGCGCGTTGCGGCGGGTGGTCGAGCCCTTCGGCTACCTGATCGAGGTGCGCGAATGGTGGCAACTCGAGCCGGTCGGCGTACCCGGCACCTTCGCTTTGAAGGTGGGGGTGGAGGAGGCCGGTATCGATGAGCAGACCTACCAGGAACTGAGCCGCCTGATCGACGACGCCAAACCGGTCAGCCGCCACCTCATCGGCCTCGACATCAGCCTCGAAAGCCTGCTGCCGGCCTATCAGGCGGTTGCCCTCAACGAGGGCGAACTGCTCGAGGTGTACCCCTGGGAAGCGGCGGACATCGACGTGCACCTGGGCGCTGCGCACTGGGTAAACGAAACCACTCTGGACATACTGGACATCTACCTCAATGGCTAACTCAACCACCCAATTCGGTGGGTTCCTGACCAACGTCGGCATCGCCCAGCAGGCCAACACCGCCGCGCTGGGGCTGCCCTGGAACATCACCCACATGCTGATCGGCGATGCCGGCGGCGAACCCTCGCAAACCCCCGATCCGACCCCGAAGCCAACCCAGAATGCGCTGGTACGCCAGGTCTATCGGGCGCAACTCAACGCGCTCTACCAGTCGCCTGCCGACCCCGGCGTGCTGGTGGCCGAGCTGGTGCTGCCGCCGGAGACCGGCGGCTGGTGGATCCGCGAACTGGCGCTGGAAGATGCCAACGGCAATTTCATTGCCGTGGCCAAGCCGGCGCCGAGCTACAAGCCACTGCTGGCGCAAGGTTCGGGGCGTACCCAGACCATCCGCATGCACGTGGTGTTCGGCAACCTGGCCAACGTCACCCTGAAGATCGACCCGAGCATCGTGCTGGCCACCCGCGACTACGTGGACAAGGCCCGTGAAGCGGCCGAGCTCTATGCACGCAATCAGCTCAAGGCCCATGTGGAGGCAGCCGATCCGCACCCGCAATACCTGCGCCGCGCCGATGTGGCCAAGGACGCCGGGCCGCTGGCCTGGCTCGGAGCCGCGGCTGGCACGGCTGATGCCTTGGTGCTGACGCTCAAGAGCAGCGAGGCGGCGCTACCTGCCTACGCGGCTGGCCAGCGCTTCCAGTTCCAGGCCGTCGCCACCAACACTGGTGCGGTAACGGCAAGCATCAATGGCCGGCCGGCGGTGGCGGTGAAGAAGGCCGGCACCGCCGGCCTGGTCGACCTGGTCGGCGGTGATGTGCGCGCCGGGGCGCTCTATGACCTGAACTACGACGGCACTTACTTCCAGCTGGGGGGCGGTGTCAGCAGCGGCAAGGCCTTCGAGCGTTTCTCGTTCGAAGCCTCGGTCGGGCAGAAAGCGTTCAGCGCCCCGCACACCGTGGGTAACCTGATCGTCATGCGCAACGGGCGTGAAATCATCGATTTCAGCGCTGATGGACAAAAGGTCACCCTGCACACTGCCTGCAACCTGGGCGACACCGTCGTGATCCTGGCTTTCGGTGCATTCCGCTCGGTAGACGGCTACACCAAGGCCGAGGTAGATGCCCTGCTGCGAACCTCGTCCGGCTTGCCCGTCGGCTCCATGCTGCCGTTCCCGCGCGATGTTGTGCCTACTGGCTTCCTTGAAGTCGACGGTAGCGTCCACAGCATCGCGATGTACCCAGATCTTGCGGCTTACCTGGGCGGCGCCTTCAACAAAGGTGATGAGAAGGCTGGCGAGTTTCGTCTGCCGGATTCACGTGGCGAGTTCTTGCGTGGCTGGGACCATACGCGCGGTGTCGATGCCGGCCGAGGTCTCGGAACCAATCAGGCTGACGAGTACAAGGCGCATACGCATACTCAACAGGGTATTAATAACGTTGCAAGCGGCACCGGTGGGATCGGAGCCCTCAACGTTGCGGGCAACGGTGTGGACGGCGTGCAGACGCGGAGTGCAGGTGGAGGCGAAACCCGGCCGCGAAACATCGCCGTGATGTGGTGCATCAAGGCCTGGAATGCACCGGTTAATCAGGGGCAGATCGACGTAGCCGCCCTAGCCGCTGAGGTCGGGAAGCAGAAGGCCGTATCTGTGATCGGTGGACACAAAGGGCTGAAAGTCTCGGCGACGGGGGCGTCGTCGCTGGTGTCGGTGATGGCGAATCAGCTGGTGCTGGGCAGCGCAGCCGAAGCAAAGAGGCTGACGGCTATCAGCCTTAGCATTGACTCTTCAAGGGTCGGCGCGGGTGGCCTTGATGCGGGCGTGCTCACCGCTTCTGCTTGGTACAGCATCTGGGTTATCTGGGGTGATACGCCTGGAGTTGCTGGGCTGCTTTCCCTGAGTGATACAGCGCCCACGCTGCCGGCTGGTTACACGCACAAAGTGCGAATTGGTTGGACTCGCACCGATGCTACCGCCAACAAGTTCCCCCTCGGCTTCGTGCAGAACGGTCGGGATGTTCAGCTTCTCGTGTTGCGTGACATGGCGGCTGGCGTGCTTTCTCAGTGGACGGCTATCGCGACCGGCAATTTCGTGCCGACTACAGCTGTCGCTGTTACAGGTCGTGTCCAGAACTCGAACCTGATTGCTGCCGTGGCGCCCAATGCGTCTTACGACCCTTACGGGGTTGCGTACGTCTACCTGCCGTCGGGGAACGGCTCGGCGGCGCAGCAATTCAGGGTTCAGCTGGAGTCCGCAAATATTTATGGGTCCAGCACTGCGAGCGGTAGCAGGATTTCGGTGCTGGGTTGGGAGGACGATCTATGAGCTTTGCAGTGAGAAACGACCTGCGCGGATGGCGGGCGGTTGGTGGGGTCGAGGATGTTGCCCAAGACGAGCACTATTGCGAGGAGCGGCCCGAACTGCCCGTAGATGTCGAAGCCGAGCGCGCTTGGCGCGACGGGGCGCTGACTGCGCTGGTCTGGCTGCGTGATCGCCACCGCGATCAGCTGGAGATTGGCGCGGCCACCACGCTGACGCCCGAGCAGTTCACCGAGCTGCTGGAGTACATGCAGCAACTGCGCGACTGGCCCCAGTCCGAGGCCTTCCCAGACTCGTCGGCGCGTCCCGTACCGCCAGCATTCCTTAAGACTGTAGGGGGTGAGCAATGAGCCGTGCCAACGATCTCGCCGCAATGGAAAGCGGTTTGCTCGCAATGCGCGGGCTCAATAACGCGGCCATCACCGCGAATAAGGTACTGACTGCTGACGAAACCGGCGTGCTCCTGGTCGACGCCTCGGCTGGGGCTGTGACCATCACGTTGCCGCCGTCCAGTCGGCCAATGGATGTGCGTGTTCAACGCGTCGACAACAGCGGGAATCGCCTTGTGGTGCAGGCCGCCGGTGATGAGGCGATCAAGTTCCACACCCGCCTGCGTGCATCGGGGTACGCCTTCTTCGTGCTGATGGGGGCCGGTGATTACTGGCACCTGCGCAGCGATGGTGCCGGTGCCTGGCTACCGTTGGACCGACTCGACCGCGCCGCCCTTGGCCGGCCGATTTTTGAGACATCGACCACGATCAGCCCAGGTGGATGGGGGTTGGCCAACGGTGCCTTGCTGAATCGAGTCGAATGGCCCTGGCTGTGGGACTACGCCCAGCAATCCGGACTGTTCATAGGTGAGGCCGAGCGCGTTGGTATGGAAGGTGCTTGGACCAGCGGTGACGGTGCTGCCACGTTCCGCACGCCGGAGCTGCGGGGTGAGTTCTTGCGAGCACTGGATGAAGGGCGCGGCATTGACAGTGGCCGGGTCGGCGGCGGTAGCCAGAAAGGTTCGCTGATGATGTCCGACTACCCAAGCTCCGGACAGGGAGCCACTACCCTGGCCCCGACTGCATCCCAGGCTGCAGCGGATTATGGGCAGGATCCTTCGGTGCATACCGAATGGCCGACAGCCTGGGGGGTCAACACGGCCTCGTTGACGCCGTTCAAGCCGAGCACCAGCTTCATGCTGGGCACTTCCAGGCCGCGCAACCTGGCGTACCCCGCGCGTATCAAACTGATCTGAGGGCAGTTATGTATATCTACTTGATTGAATCATCCGGCGCCCTGTGCGGCCCGGTGGATGTCCCGAACGTGCCAGGTATTGGTCTGCAACTGCCGGGCAATGCCATTGCTCTCGACGAAGCATTGGCGAAACCGAACGCGGGACAGGTTTGGGCCAAGATTGATAGCCAGGCGCCGGTACAGGTCGAGGATCGCCGGGGTTTGTACTTCCGTACGGACTCTGGCGAGCAGGTAAACCATTTCGAATTGGGGCCGTTGCCTCGAGAGCTGACCGAGATGCCACGTCCCGATTCGCTCCATTTCTGGGATGGTCAGGCCTGGACACTGGATACGGCCGCCAAGGCGGCGCATGATGCCGCAACCGAGCGCGATTGGCGCGATGCGCAAATCCTGGGCCACGAATGGTTCATCTCACGTCATCGCGCCGAGCGCGACTTGCAGCGCGCGACCACCCTGAGCACTGAGCGCTTCAATGAATTGCTCGCCTATGTGCAAACCCTGCGCGACTGGCCCGCCAGCGAAGCCTTCCCATCCATCGATAACCGCCCTGTGGCACCGCCGTGGGTCGCCGAATACATCCAATGAAGCCCCGCACCGCCGGGGCTTTTTTTCACCTGTAACAACCTCTCAAGGCCCTGCACCCGCAGGGCCTTTTCATACCCGAACCTGGAGTAAACCTGTATGAGTGGATTCTTCCACGGCGTCACCGTGACCAACGTCGACACCGGTGCGCGCAGCATCGCGCTGCCGTCTTCCTCGATCATCGGCCTGGTCGATACCTTCACCGAAGGCCCGAACGTCAGCGCCAAGGCCAACGACCTGGTGCTGATCACCAGCGAGCGCGACGCGGTCGCGGCGTTCGGCCTGAATGCGCCGATCACCAAGGCCTGTCGCGCCATCTACAGCCGCGCCAAGGCGGTCATCGTTGCCTGCGGCGTGGCCAAGGTCGAGGACGCCGCCGAGCAGACCTCGGCGATCATCGGCAACGTGCTGGCCGACGGCAAACGTACCGGCCTGCAGGCGCTGCTCGACGGCAAGAGCCGCTTCAACGCCCAGCCGCGCCTGCTGGTTGCGCCGAAACACAGCGCGACCCAGGCCGTCGGCACCGCGCTGGTGGCCCTGGCCGACAAGCTGCGCGCCATCGCCATCATTGACGGCCCCAACAGCACCGATGAGGCGGCCATCGCCTACGCCAAGAACTTCGGTGCCAAGCGCGCATTCCTGGTCGACCCGGGCGTGCGCTACTGGGACAACGACGCAGAGGCCACTGTCGACGCGCCCGGCTCGGCCTGGGTCGCCGGCCTGTTCGCCTGGACCGACCGTGAATACGGTTTCTGGGCTTCGCCGTCGAACAAGGAGTTCGTCGGCATCACCGGCACCACCCGCGCGGTGGAGTTCCTCGATGGCGACGACAGCTGCCGCGCCAACCTGCTGAACAACGCCAACATCGCCACCATCATCCGTGACGACGGCTTCCGCCTGTGGGGCAACCGCACCCTGTCCAGCGATCCGAAGTGGGCCTTCGTCACCCGCGTACGGACCATGGACATCGTCATGGACGCGATCCTCTATGGCCACAAGTGGGCCGTCGACCGCTCCATCACCGCCACCTACGTCAAGGACGTCACCGAGGGCCTGCAGGCCTTCATGCGCGACCTGAAGAACCAGGGCGCGATCATCAACTTCGAGGTCTACGCCGACCCGCAGCTGAACACCGCCAGCCAACTCGAGCAGGGCAAGGTGTACTGGAACATCCGCTTCACCGACGTACCGCCTGCCGAAAACCCCAATTTCCGCGTTGAAGTCACCAACCAGTGGCTGACCGAAGTCCTCGATTCCGCCGCTTAAGGAGCGCATTTACATGGCAATGATTCCCGAAACCCTGGCCAACCTGAACCTGTTCGTCGATGGCGTCAGCTTCCAGGGTGATGTACCCAGCCTGACCCTGCCCAAGCTCACCCTGAAGATGGAGGAGTACCGCCCTGGCGGCATGGACATGGCGGTCGAGATGGACCAGGGCATGGAGAAACAGGAAGCGGCCTTCACCACCACCGGTGTGCGCCGCGAAGCATTGAAGTTCTTCGGCCTGGCCGATGGCAACGGCTTCAACGGCACCTTCCGCGGTGCCTTCAAGGGCCTCAAGGGGCAGATCAATCCGGTGGTGGTCACCCTGCGCGGCACCCTCAAGGAAGTCGACATGGGTGACTGGAAATCCGGCGACAAGGCCGAGATCAAGCACAGTGTCGGCGTCACCTACTACAAGCTCGAAGTGGACGGTCGACTGGTCTACGAGATCGACGCTCTGGGCATGAAGCGGGTGATCGACGGTGTCGACCAACTGGCCGCCCAGCGCGCCGCCCTTGGCTTGTAAGGAGAACCTGCAATGGCTCAAGCGAAGAAATTGCCGCAATGGATGATGCTCAGCGCCGAGCGGGTGACCGTGCGCCTGTCGCGCCCCAGCGAGGCCAATGGCCTGCAGGTGGACAGCCTGTCGCTGCGGGCACCGACCGTGCGTGACATTCGTAACGCGCAGCTCGGTGGGGCAGGGGACGACGAGCAGCGTGAGCTGAACCTGTTCGCCTCCCTCGCCGAAGTTGGCGTCAAGGACCTCGAAGGCCTGGCACTGAAGGACTACAGCCGCCTGCAGAGTGGCTACTTTCGCCTGGTGCAGGACGACGAAGTTTGATCCGGCCCGGCAGAAGGCCGCTGCACGGCGGCTGGCCAAGGAGCTGAACTTTTCCGCCAGCGAGATCATGGGCATGTCGTTCAGCGACATGCTCTGGTGGCTGGCGGAGTGACAAGGAGGAACGCATGGCGAATACATCGGTATTCACCCTCGGCGTCACCGCCCCCCAGCCGCTGGGCAGCGTTGTCGATGCGCTGCGCCAGTCGCTCGAACGGCTGCGCAGCCAAGCTGATGACACCCGTCTCGGGCGACTGATCGGCGAGGTCATTCGCCTGGGGCTGGAGCTGGACAAGGTGCGCTTGGTGGAGCGGCAGCTCACCACCGAGCAGGCGTGGGCGCATGAAGAACAGATTGACCGACTGCGCCGGGAGGGTGATGAGGTCGAGCGTTTGCGCAGGCGCTATTTGTCGCTCGGGCGCAAGCCGATAGTGCTGACCACGATTTACCTGAGGGTGGGCTTCAACGACGGGGCCGGGTCTGCGCCGCAGACGGCCAGCCCCGTCACGCCTGAAAACGAAAGCCCGTCACCTGATGCATCAGGCTCCGAGCCTGGGGCCGAACCGTCGGAACCGACAGGTTCAGGGCGGCAGGCCAAGACTTGGGTAGTCCTCGGGTCGATAGGCAGCGGTCTTGCCGGAGTACTGGCCTACGGCGGTTATCGCAAGTTGCCTGGCCATCTCAAGACAAGTGTCCGTGAGGCGGCCGATGAGGGGGCGCCCACAGCGATTGGCAAGGGATTGCTGGCGCTGGGTGAGGAGAAGGGTGAAGACAAGGCCAAAGGCCTTGGCGCTGCTTTTGGAGAACTGGCCGGGGGTGTGTTGGGCACGCTTCTTGGCGCAGTGACCAAGAACCAACGGGCCAAGAAATATGGAGGCAAGATTGGAGAGCTGCTAGGGGAGAACCTCGGTGGTGCGTTCGGTACCTTCCTCTATGACGAGGTTTACGCCGAGCCTGCTGGCAAGGACAAGCCCGCCGATGGCAGCAAGGCTTCCGGGGCATCCACCGCTGAGGTCAAGGCAAAGCGCACTGCGGCGTCGGGGGGTAAACAGGAGCAAGTAGAGGAAGAAGAGGAAGAAGAGGAAGAAGAGGAAGAAGAGGAAGAAGAGGAAGCGCAGTTTGAAGCAAAAGACAGCGTTTCGCGCAGGCCATCGGAAAGCGCAGGCTTGGTGTCGATGGCCAGCTCGGCCGCGCTTGGCGCCACCTCGCTTGTTGGGATGATGGGCAAGGCTGGGGCGAGCCCTGCCGGTGCCTCTTTAACGGGTCGGGTTTTGCGGCGCCTACCGGGAATGAGCCAGCTCACTACTGGGCTACAACTGGCCGAAACCTACAACAGCGACGCCACGGCTGAGCAGAAACTCGAAGGTTACGGAACAGCCGTAGGTGGTCTGGGCGGTGGCCTGGCCGGTGCTGCCGTGGGCGCGGCGGTCGGTTCGGTGGTGCCTGTGATTGGTACTGCGATCGGCGGCCTGATCGGTGGTGTGCTCGGCAGCATGGGCGGGGAAAGCCTGGGTGGCTTGCTGGGTAAGGCACTGGGGGCTGGAAAGGATGATCTCCCCACCCAGCCGGCAATGGGCAATGCGGCCCGGGCTCTGGATACTCCGGCAGCGCCGGCGAACGCTCAGGTGCAACCGGCGCAGACCGCTGCACCTGCGCCCCCGGTCAATCAGCAGTTCACCTTCAACGCCAACGTGCCAGTGACTTTCACCAACAGCCTGAGCGACCCGAGTGTGGTGCAGCAGCTGGAGGCCATGATGCGCCGGCAGTTGGACGAGCTCATGCGTCAAGCCCGCTCGGTGCAGATGACCGACACCTCACATATCGCACTTTAAGGAGCATGCATGACCTATCTGGAGCAGCTGCAAGCCACGCTGCACGCCCTGGTCAAGGCGGGAGAGGCAGGGCGTCGGCGTGCCGACGCCATGCTCGACCCAATGAACGAGGCGATCGACCATATCCAAGGCGCGGTCGTCGAGCTGGAAGGGTTGCCGGTGGTCGGTCCGATCATCGGTGCCAAGTTGCAGCGCACGATGCGCGCCATCGAAACCGCCCAGGCACGGGTGGCCAAGGTGGTGGCCAAGTATGACCAGGCCGTGGCCGTGGTCCGCCAGGTGCGTGACCGCATCGACGGGTTCGCCGGCCATGTGGCCAAGGCCGGCGCGGCCATTCGGCGGATGGTGGGGGAGGTGCGTTCGACCGTCAACCGCGTGCTGTCGACCTTGGGCTTCGCGCCCCAGGCGACACCGGCGGCCGAGGCGATCAAGCCATTCCCCCATCTGCTGGTGCTGCAACCCCTCAAAGCCGGGGCCACACCTTACTACTTCAACCTCGACACCGCCGCCTTCGACCAGTTGCGCCGGCAAACACGCTTCCGTTGGGCGGGGCAGGAGCGCCTGAGCCGCGAAAACGCGCAACAGGCCGTCAGCCTGGGCGAAGAAAGCATCAGCATCCGCGGGGCGATCTTCCCCGGCTTCAAGGGCGGCCTTGGCCAGTTGCAGACGCTGCGCAGCATTGGCCGCCAGCTGTTGCCGCTGTCGTTGACCAGTGGCTACGGCGAGGTACTTGGCACCTGGTGCCTGACCAGTATCGAAGAGGAGCAAAGCCTGCTGCAGGCCGGCGGCATTCCTCGCAAACAAGGCTTTTCACTGGAGTTCGTGAGCTATGGCCAGGATCTGCATAACGTCTGAAGGCGACCTGCTCGACACCCTTTGCCAGCACTACTACGGGCAGCTCGAAGGGATGGTCGAGGCGGTGCTGGATGCCAACCAGGGGCTCGCGGACCAGGCCCAGCCGTTTCGCGCCGGGGTAAGGATCGTGCTGCCGGAACGGCCTGTGGTGGCGAGCAATACCCTTCAACTGTGGGACTGACAGGGGGCTACGCAGCCGTTTGCGCAGCGTAGCCTCCAGGGAGGCAGAATCATGAAACCTGTGTTCAGCATCCAGGCCGATGGCAAGGACATCACCACGCTGATCAATGACCGCCTGTTGCTGATGCGTACCACCGACAAACCGGGCCTTGAGTCGGACGAGTTCGAACTGCGCATCGATGCCCGTGATGGCGCCGTTGCGTTGCCGGCCCGGGGGGCGGTGCTCGAGGTGTTGCTTGGCTATGCCGGGCAGCCCATGAGCCGCCTGGGCCGTTACACCGTCGATGAGGTGGAGCTGTCCGGCCCGCCCGACGCCTTGGTGATCCGTGGCAAGGCCTGCGACCTGCGCGGCAGTGGCAAGACCATCCGCAGTGGCAGTTGGGAGAATGTGACGCTGCAGCGTATCGTCGCCGAAATCGCTGCCCGCAACGGCTGGCAGGCGGTATGCCCGGTGACGGTGCAGATACCGCGTGCCGACCAGTACAGCGAGTCGGATTTCAACTTCATCACCCGCCTGGCCCGGCTGCACGATTGCACCGGAAAACTCGCCAATGGTCAGTTGTTGGTGCTCCCGCGTCAGGGGCGACAGAGCGCCAGCGGCAAGGCCTTGGGGGTGGTCACCATTGCTCGCGACGAGGTCAGCCAGTGGCAGTTCCGCCTGGCTGACAGGAGCACCCACAAGGCCGTCCGTACCCGTCATCTGGACAGTGCCAGCGGTCGCCTGCAGGCCGTGGAGCTGGTCAACGGCGATGCCCCGGATGGCTTGCAGGCGGTGCACACCGACCGCCATCTGTACCCCAATCGCGCCGCAGCCGAACAAGCCGCCAGGGCGCGGTTGGCGAGCTTTAACCGCGATACTGCCAGTGTGCGCCTGGACATGCCCGGGCGTACCGACCTGTTCGCCGAACGTGAAATCGAGGCCCGAGGGTTTCTGGCCGGGCTCGATGGGCCGTACCTGATCGAGTCGGTGGAGCAGGTGTTCACCAGCAGTGGCTGGCGCACCACCGTGCAGTGCAGCGGTGGCCGGCAGGGCAAGGCCAGGGCCAAGGGGGCGGCGCCGCGCCGCGCGACGTCGCTCAAGGCCCAGGGTACAGGGTGAAGGTTTCCTGATGCCTGTGGGGCGGCAGGGTTTCTATAGTCGGCGCAGGCGTGGCTTTGAATTCAAGGCCGCCCAAGCCGACATCAGGGGCCAACTCGCCAGGACCTGCGCCTATGTTCATCGATTTTCGTTGTGGCCAGTGCCGCAAGCTGCTGGTCCGCATCACGCCCGCTTCCGAGCTCCAGATCAAATGTGGCCGCTGCCGCACCTTGAATCATGTGAAAGCCATGCGCTTCGAGCCATCGCCCCTGAGCGAATCACCGGCGGCACTGGCCGCCATTCGATCAGACCGTAATGGAGCCGCTATCGATGGTGTTAACCGAACCGCAATTGAAAGAAATCTATCCCGCAGCCGGCCAACGGGTCACGGCCTTCCTGCCGTCTCTCAACGAGGCCATGGCCCGTTGGGAAATCGACCACCCAAAGCGCGCCGCCGCGTTTCTTGCCCAGGTCGGCCATGAGTCCGGCCAACTGCGCCACGTCAAGGAACTGGGTGGTGATAGTTATCTGGCACGCTATGACACCGGCAGCCTGGCCCTGCGCCTGGGCAACACGCCCGAGGCCGATGGTGACGGCCAACGCTATTGTGGCCGTGGCCTGATCCAGGTGACCGGGCGCAACAACTACCAGGCATGCAGCCGCGCCTTGTTCGGTGACGAACGCTTGCTGGCGCAGCCGCAGATGCTCGAGCAACCACGCTGGGCCTGCGAATCGGCAGCCTGGTTCTGGCACTCGCGGGGGCTGAACGCGCTGGCCGACCAAGGTGAGTTCAATCGCATCACCCGCCACATCAATGGTGGCCTCAATGGCCTTTCCGATCGTCTGCTGCTGTGGCAGCGAGCCCGTGAGGTGCTGTGTTGAGCCGCTGGCAGCTCGGGCTTTGCGCGCTGCTCCTGCTGTTGGGGGCGGCGCTGGCCTGGCAACTGCAGGCCTGGCGCTATGGACGGTTGCTGGCGCAGCAGGAGCAGCAGTTGGTGCAGCAACGGCTGGATCAGGCCGAGGCGCTGCATGGCCTGCTGCTCGCCGAGCGTGAGCAGCGCCAGGGGCTGGAGCAAAAGCTGCATGACAGTGAATCGAGACATTTTCAGGAGCTTACCGATGCGCAACAGACTCAGGCTCGCCTGCGTGACCGCCTTGCTACTGCCGATCTGCGCCTGTCGGTCCTGGTCGAGCGCGGCGCCAGCTGTAGCGCAGTGCCTGCCGCCACCGCCGCCAGCGGCCTGGATCATGGCCCCGTACGCGCCCGACTTGACCCAGCGCATGCTCGACGAATTATCGCCATCACCGACACCGGCGACCGCGGACTGATCGCCCTGCGCGCCTGCCAGGACTATGTTCGTGCCCTGTCGCAGTGAGCCCTTGCCGGGTGTTAGGGTAGGGCGCAATTCACTCAGGAGCCCGTCATGGATCCGATCACCGCGCTATCCACCCGCCTGGGCGAGCACCTGCGACGCCTCAATGCCCAGGTGACCACCGCCGAATCCTGCACCGGGGGTGGCATCGCCGAAGCCATCACTCGCATCCCCGGCAGTTCGGCCTGGTTCGAGGCGGGCTATGTCACCTATTCCAATACTCAGAAGACCCGTCAGTTGGGCGTCCCGCAACCCTTGTTCGCCGAGGTGGGCGCGGTCAGCCGGGAGGTGGTCGAGGCGATGGCGCGCGGGGCCCAGCAGGCCAGCGGTGCACGCTTTGCCGTAGCGGTCAGTGGTGTGGCCGGGCCTGATGGTGGCTCGCCGGCCAAACCGGTGGGCACGGTGTGGCTGGCCTGGGCCGATGGAGCCCATGTCAGCAGCGAACGGCGTCACTTCGAAGGTGACCGCGAAGCGGTGCGCCGACAGACGGTGATCGCCGCGTTAGACGGCTTGTTACAGCTTGGCTTGGAGTAAATCGCCAAGCGGGGGTTTGCGGAAACGAATCCCTGTGGAATAATACTGGCTACTTATACAGTTATTCCGGCCGTCAGGGCCAAGTCGAACACGTGAGGATTTCAATGGACGACAACAAGAAGCGCGCCTTGGCTGCGGCCCTGGGTCAGATCGAACGCCAATTCGGCAAAGGCGCCGTCATGCGCATGGGCGACCACGAGCGCCAAGGCATCCCCGCCATTTCCACCGGTTCCCTGGGCCTGGATATCGCCCTTGGCATCGGCGGCTTGCCCAAGGGCCGTATCGTCGAGATCTACGGTCCGGAATCCTCCGGTAAAACTACGCTGACCTTGTCGGTCATTGCCGAAGCCCAGAAGAACGGCGCCACCTGCGCCTTCGTCGACGCCGAACACGCCCTCGACCCGGAATACGCCGGCAAGCTGGGCGTCAACGTTGACGACCTGCTGGTTTCGCAGCCGGACACTGGCGAGCAGGCTCTGGAAATCACCGACATGCTGGTGCGCTCCAACGCGGTCGACGTGATCATCGTCGACTCCGTGGCTGCACTGGTACCCAAGGCCGAGATCGAAGGCGAGATGGGCGACATGCACGTCGGCCTGCAGGCTCGCCTGATGTCCCAGGCGCTGCGCAAGATCACCGGTAACATCAAGAACGCCAACTGCCTGGTCATCTTCATCAACCAGATCCGTATGAAGATCGGCGTGATGTTCGGTAGCCCGGAAACCACCACCGGCGGTAACGCCCTGAAGTTCTATGCTTCGGTACGTCTGGACATTCGCCGTACTGGCGCGGTCAAGGAAGGCGACGAGGTGGTCGGCAGCGAAACCCGCGTCAAGATCGTCAAGAACAAGGTCTCGCCGCCGTTCCGTCAGGCCGAATTCCAGATTCTTTACGGCAAGGGCATCTACCGTAACGGCGAGATCATCGATCTGGGTGTTTCGCAGGGGCTGGTGGAAAAGTCCGGTGCCTGGTATGCCTACCAAGGCAACAAAATCGGCCAGGGCAAAGCCAACGCTGCCAAGTACCTGCAAGAGAACCCGGCCATCGGCGCCGAGATCGAGAAGCAAATCCGCGATAAGCTGCTCGCCACCAGCGCTGTCGCTGCTGCTGGCAAGACCGCTGCCGCTGAGGCCGATGCCGACGACATGGCTGACGCCGACGCCGGTTATTGATCTGCCCCATGTCCGCCGTACTCGACAACCCGGTCGCCGTGCGGCGGACAGCCATGGACCTGCTTGCACGCCGCGAGCATGGTCGCGTGGAACTGACGCGCAAATTGCGTCAGCGCGGCGCAACGGATGAGCTGATCGAGCCCGCGCTCGATCGGCTTGCCGAAGAAGGGCTGCTCAGTGAGGCCCGCTATCTCGAAAGCTTTATCCGCTACCGATCCAATGCAGGCTACGGCCCCGCGCGTATTCGCGAGGAGCTGGGGCAGCGTGGACTCGCCCGCAGTGATATTGACCAGGCCCTGCGTGAAAGTGAGGTGGACTGGGCGGCGCAGTTGCAAGATGTCTGGCAGCGCAAGTTCGCCGGTCAGCGCCCACATGACCCACGCAGCCGTGGGCAGCAGACACGCTTTCTCGCTTACCGTGGTTTTTCCATGGAAATGATCGGGCGGCTGCTCAGCGGCCGGGATCTCGACGACTACTGATGCCCCGCATGGCCTTCCGAAAGGAGGGCCATGCGGGGCATTTTGCGTTCAGCTCACCTTCAAAGCTTCCCGTGCCCGCTGGGTGGTGTGCATCGGCTGGGGCTTGGCCCAGTTTTCCGGCAAGTTGATAAAGTCCACCAGCTCACGCAGGCGCCCCTGGTCGCGGCCATTGAACGCGAAAGTCAGGCGTGTCAGGTGGCTGAAATTCCCCTCCTCATGTTCGGCGCCACTGTCCGGTTGTTGGTGGTAACGGCCACTCAGGCGCAAGTCGGCGAAACCTTCCTCGACGTCATGCAACGCCGCTTCGCTGAGGGGATGGTGCATGCGGATGACGAACTGGTTCTTCAACCAGCGGCTGGAGTGGTAGTTGCTGTAAAACTGGTTGATCTCATCCACGGCCTCGTCGGCACTGTGTACCAGGCGCACCAGCTTGAGGTCGCTGGGCAGGATGTAGCGGTTCTCTTCCAGCTGGCGGCTGATGAAATCAAGGCAGTCGCGCCAGAAGCTGCCACCGGGCGAATCCAGCAGCACCACAGGCACCAGCGGGCTTTTGCCGGTCTGGATCAGGGTCAACACTTCCAGGGCTTCGTCGAGGGTGCCGAAACCACCGGGGCACAGCACCAGCGCGTCGGCTTCCTTGACGAAGAACAGCTTGCGAATGAAGAAGAAGTGGAACGGCAGCAGTTTGTCGGTGCCACCGACCGTGGGGTTGGCGTGCTGCTCGAAGGGCAGGGTGATGTTGAAACCCAGGCTGTGGTCGGCGCCGGCGCCTTCGTGGGCAGCGGCCATGATGCCGCCCCCGGCACCGGTGATGACCATTAGATCGGAGCGTGCCAGCGTAGCGCCCAGCTCCCTGGCCAGGGCGTACATCGGGTGTTCCAGCGGGGTGCGCGCCGAGCCGAAGACTGTCACCTTGCGCCTTCCTTTGTAGCGTTCGAGGGTGCGGAACGACTGGTCGAGCTCGCGCAGGGCCTGCAAGGTGATCTTGGCGTTCCAGCGGTTGCGGTCGTCATGCGCCATGCGCAGGATGGTCAGCATCATGTCGCGGTACAGCGGCAGGTTGGGGCTGTTCGGGGCGACCAGCTGCAGTTGCTTGTCGATGTTGCCCAGGTCGATACCCTGGTCTCTGAAGTGGTTGAACAGAAGCTCATTCGGTTGGTAAGGCATTCAACGTCTCCTTCTGCAGCAAAACCTCTGACCGGGTCGATGGTGTGTCCCGGCCGCGGCACTGCGTGTGCCGCTGGCTGCTATGGCTCGAGTGTGCACCCCGAGCATTGCAGTAGGCCTTCAAGGCCATGATGCAGTGGCAATTCCATCTTGTTGTCGTTGTTGTGGGTCTCGTTATCAATCTAGACGCTGGCGCGCCATTGCGCCGCTTACCCTGCAAGCGGGCCGTCGGTCAGGTCAGGCCCAGCCTTTACGGGGCTTTGGTTTACTGGAGGGGTGAAAAAGCGCGACACGGGAGGTGGCGGTATGCATCGACTGGTGATCGAGGTGGATGGGCAACTGTTTCAGTGGCTGGCGCGTGAGGCGCAGGCCCATCACCTGAGCCTTGAAGGTGAATGCCTGCGTCGTCTGCAAGGTACAGAGCGGCAATCACGCTATCTACAGGCCTTGCTGGCCGAATTGCGCGCCGAGGAGGAGCAACGGCGCGCCAGCGATCAGGTGGCCTGAATCACTTCTTCTTGTTGCCGGCCACGCAACTGGCGGCGTCGAAGGCCTGATCCATGATGGGCTGGTTGGTCTTGTAGACGGTGAAACGATAGACCAGCACCGCGCCCTTGGACATCAGCTGGCGGTAGCCGGTATTGCGGCAAACGCTGTCGCCCAGCTGGCTGCGGACCTGCTGCGGGTTGGCGCGCATGCGTTCGGCATGGCTTTCTCGCACGCTGAGGTGGTTGACCAGCGCCTTGCCTTTTTCGACGGTGTAGCCTTGGTCGAGGATATCTTCGTTGATGGCGCGTGGAGTGCCGACGCTGCTTTCCTTGGCGACCTTCTCCAGCGTCTGTTTCAGCTCGTATTCCTGCTTGGAGGCGGCCTGGGCGGCCAGGGGCAGGGCGAGCAGCAGGCTCAGGGTCGGGGCAATTAGACGCAGCATGGATCTCTCCTGGTTCGATGACTGGCGCTTTGACCTGCGCCGGCAGGCGGCGTTCCCTGAAACTCGGTGTTTCCGGCCGCCACAACCGGCGATTATAAAGGAGCCGTAGGCGGGGCTGCACGGCAAATGACGCGGCCTCTGGTAGACTGGCGCCTTGTCATCCGTAGAGTCGTTTTTTGTGTTCGTCCCTTCTCAACGCCAAGGCCTGCAGCCATGAGCCATGCGGTAGCGCGGCTGCGCGCCGAGCGCCTGGCACGCAGCATCAAACCGTTCGTCGCCCGCGGCTCGCGTGCCGAACGCTGCCCGCAGTGCCGGGTCATCGCCACGCATTGCCTGTGTGCCTGGAAGCCCAGGGTGCAGGCCGAATCCGGCATGTGCCTGCTGATGCATGACACCGAGCCACTCAAACCCACCAATACCGGCTGGCTGATCGCCGACCTGATCGAGGACACCTCGGCCTTTGGCTGGCTGCGCACCTCGGTGGACGAGGCTTTGCTGGCGCTGCTGGAACATCCGCAGTGGCAGCCCTATATCGTGTTCCCCGGTGAGTTTGTCGCCCAGGAGCGGGTGGTCAGCGAGGTCGTCTGCGCACCGGGCAAGCGCCCGCTGTTCATCCTGCTGGATGCCACCTGGACCGAAGCGCGCAAGATGTTCCGCAAGAGCCCGTACCTCGACAAATTCCCGGTACTGAGCCTGCAGGCCGAACAGATGTCGCGCTATCGTCTGCGTCGCTCCAAGCGCGATGACCATTTCTGTACTGCGGAAGTGGCGGCCATGTGCCTGGACCTGGCCGGCGACAGCCAGGCTTCGCAGGCCCTGGATGCCTATCTGGATGTGTTCAGCCTGCATTACCTCAGTGGCAAGCGACGGCTGCCGCTCGATGAGCAGGATGAGGTACATCGGCGTTTGCATACCTTCCTATAGTCCAAGGGGCGGGCGCTGCGGATTGGTTCATACTGACGGAGCTGGCAGCCAGGGAGGTGGGTACGACCGGGCAATTGGCTTGACCACTCGGTGCGTGCTCGTCATCCTTGGCGCCGATTCGGGCACGACGAAGCTGCTGTTACCCCGGACTTCGCCGTGCCGTCCCGACCGGCGGCCCTGCCGTTCGCGCCTTGAGTTGCCTGCCAGGCGTATCCCGTATCCCCGCGCCTGGCACAGAACAGGATCCATAGATCGATGGCCACATACGAAATCCTGATTGCCGATGACCACCCGTTGTTTCGCAGCGCACTGCGCCAGGCCGTTACCCTCGGCCTCGGGCCGGACGTGCGGCTGGTTGAAGTGGCGAGCATCGCCGAACTGGAAGCCAGTCTGACGGAGAAGTCCGACTGGGACCTGGTCCTGCTGGACTTGAACATGCCCGGTGCCTATGGCTTCTCTGGCCTGGTCCTGTTGCGTGGGCAGTACCCGCAAGTCCCGGTGGTAATGGTATCGGCGCAGGAAGAAGCGGCGGTCGTGGTTAAATCCCGTGAATTCGGCGCCAGTGGTTTCATTCCCAAGTCCAGCGAGCTGAGCAAGATTCAGGAAGCGGTGCGCAACGTGCTCGATGGCGATGTCTGGTGGCCACCCCAGGCATTCGAGAAGGTCGATGTATCGGCTGAGGCCAAGGCCGCCAGCGAGGGGCTCGCCAGCCTCACGCCCCAGCAGTTCCGGGTGCTGACCATGGTCTGCGAAGGCCTGCTGAACAAACAGATCGCCTACGAGCTGAGCGTGTCGGAAGCGACCATCAAGGCCCATGTGACTGCAATCTTCCGCAAGCTCGGGGTGCGCACGCGCACGCAGGCCGCGTTGCTGCTGCAACAACTTGAATCGGTTTCGGCCAGCTAAGTCCCTGCGCCTTCACGCTTTTTTGACCAGTGTCGGATTAGCCTGCCAGGCTTTCATCGATGAAGTGAGTGACACATGTCGCCATTCAAGGGCCAGACCGGCCTCAAACGGATCGTCAATGCTGCCGGTTACTCGCTGGACGGCCTGCGTACCGCCTTCAAGGGCGAAGCCGCTTTCCGCCAACTGGTGTTGCTCAATGTGCTGCTGATCCCGACGGCTTTCTGGCTACCGGTGAGCCGTGTCGAGCGGGCGATCCTGATTGCCGTGTGCCTGCTGGGGCTGATCGTCGAATTGCTCAACTCGGCGGTGGAGGCGGCCATCGATCGTATTTCGCTGGAGCGCCACCCACTGTCGAAAAACGCCAAGGACATGGGCAGCGCCGCACAATTGGTGGCGATGTCCATGGTGGCGGTGGTGTGGGGCGTGATCCTGCTGGGTTGACCTTCAGGCGATCGGCGGCAGGACGATTTCGTCGCTACGCTGCACGCCTGCGGTGAAGTTGCGGCACAGTTCGAGGAACTCGCGCATGGCCGAGGTCTGGTACTTCTGCTTGTGCCAGATGAAGTAAAACTGCCGCGCCAGGTCCAGGGCCGGGGTTTCCACCGCTACCAGGCTGCCGCGGCGGAAGGCGTCGCGCAGGGCCAGGCGCGAGATGCAGCCGATCCCCAGGCCTGACTCCACCGCGCGCTTGATCGCTTCGGTGTGTTCCAGCTCAAGGCGAATATTGAGATTGGCGCGATGGTGGCGCATGGCCTGGTCGAAGGTCAGGCGTGTGCCAGAACCCTGTTCACGCAGAATCCAGGCCTCATGGGAGAGCTGCTCGATGCTGGCGTGGCCGACTTTGGCCAGCGGGTGCTGCGGGGCGCAGAACACCACCAGCTCATCTTCCACCCAGGGCTGTACTTCCAGGTCAGGGTGGTTGCAATCACCTTCGATTAGACCCAGGTCAATTTCATAGTGGGCGACCTGTTGCACGATATGCGCAGTGTTCTGCACGTGCAGTTTGACCTGGCTCTCCGGGTGTACCTGCATGAAACTGCCGATCAGCAGGGTGGCCAGGTAGTTGCCGATGGTCAGGGTGGCTCCGACCGCCAGCGAGCCGAAACCGGACTTGCCATTGAGCAGGTCCTCGATCTCTTTGGCCTGGTCGAGCAGGGCCACTGCCTGGGGCAGTAGCTGATGGCCCAGGGCGTTGAGGCTCAGGCGCTTGCCGGCGCGGTCGAACAGTTGGCAACTGGATTGGCGCTCCAGTTCGGTGATCGAGGTGCTGGCGGCTGACTGCGACAAGGCCAGCACGCCCGCAGCCCGGGACACGCTCTGGTGCTGGGCGACGGCGACGAAGACCTGAAGTTGACGAAGTGTAAATCGCATATCTATATAACCGATAACACATATCTTAATAATTCAGTTAACAGATATTGTCGCTGCCCCTAAACTATCGCGCAACTGTGCGCCTTGTGCGCGCTGCGTTTTTCTTCAGGAGCCCCATCAATGAGCAACATGAACCACGAACGTGTCCTCAGTGTTCACCACTGGAACGACACCCTGTTCAGCTTCAAGTGCACCCGCGACCCGGGCCTGCGCTTCGAGAACGGTCAGTTCGTGATGATCGGCCTGCAGCAGGAAAGCGGCCGCCCGCTCATGCGCGCCTACTCCATCGCGTCGCCGAACTGGGAAGAGCACCTGGAATTCTTCAGCATCAAGGTGCCGGATGGTCCGTTGACCTCGCAGCTGCAGCACCTGAAGGAAGGCGACGAGATCATCATCAGCAAGAAGCCTACCGGCACGCTGGTACTTGACGACCTGAATCCGGGCAAGCACCTGTACCTGCTGAGCACCGGCACTGGCCTGGCGCCATTCATGAGCGTCATCCAGGACCCCGAGACCTACGAGCGTTTCGAGAAGGTGATCCTGGTCCACGGCGTGCGCTACGTGAACGAAGTCGCCTACCGCGAGTTCATCACCGAGCACCTGCCGCAGAACGAGTTCTTCGGCGAGTCCGTGCGTGACAAGCTGATCTACTACCCGACCGTGACCCGTGAGCCGTTCGAGAACCAGGGCCGTCTGACCGATCTGATGCGCAGCGGCAAGCTGTTCAGCGATATCGGCCTGCCACCGATCAACCCGCAGGACGACCGCGCGATGATCTGCGGCAGCCCGAGCATGCTCGACGAGACCAGCGAAGTGCTGGACAGCTTCGGCCTGAAGATCTCGGCGCGCATGCGCGAGCCGGGTGATTACCTGATCGAGCGCGCCTTCGTCGAGAAGTAAGGCGAGCGCGGTAAACGAAAAACGCAGGCCTTGGCCTGCGTTTTTTTATGTCTGGATAGAGCAAAGCCATTGAAGGCTCAACTATCCCGCACGACCTCCAGCACCCGGATCTGATCGGGCTGAGGGTAGTGCCAGCGCACCTGCACATCCCAGAACTTCACCCCGTACACCCGCTCGACGGGCGGTACCTGATAGGCGGGCCGCGGGTCCTGTGCCAGGCATTGCTCGATCAACGCCACCAGCGGCTCATCCAGGCGCAGCGCATGTTCGCGAGCCTGGGGCAGGGCGCTGTCACTCCACTGTACGGCGATGGGCGCCGGTGCCGCGCCAGCCATCTGGTTGGTCGCCTCAAGGATGCTGTCGGCATAGGGCACGTAGGGTTTGATATCCAGCACCGGCGTGCCGTCGAGCAGGTCGATGCCTGAAAGCAGCAGGCGCCCGGGCTCGACGCCTTCCAGGCGCACCACCGACTGACCGATGCCGTTGGGGCGGTGGGTGGCGCGGGTGGCGAACACCCCCATGCTCTTGTTGCCTCCCAGGCGCGGCGGGCGCACCTTCAGCCGTGGCTTGTCTTCCAGCGCCTCGTGGAACAGGAACAACAGCCAGACGTGGCTGACCTGCTCCAGCCCCTCTACCGCGTCCCCCTGGTCGAACGGCGGCAGCAGTTCGAGCACGCCCCGCGCTGCTGGCGCCAGTTGTGGCTGGCGCGGGATGGCGAACTTCTCCTTGAAGCAGGAGCGGACGATGCCGACCGGCGAGACCGTGTGTTGCATCAGCCACGCACGCGCTGGGTGAGGCCCTTGAGGAAGTTGCGCAGCAACTGGTCGCCGCAAGGGCGGTAGTTGTCATGGCCGACCTTGCGGAACAGCGCGCTCAGTTCGGGCTTGGACACCGGGAAGTTGACCGCCTTGAGCACCGCGTGCAGGTCGTCTTCCTTCAGCTCGAAGGCCACTCGCAGCTTCTTGAGAATGGTGTTGTTGGTCACCGGCAGCTCGACAGGCTGTGGCGGGCGGCTGTCGTCGCGGCCGCGGCGGTGGATCACCAGACCGTCGAGGAAATACGCCATGACCTTGTCCGGGCATTGTACGAAGCCGGGCTCTTCTTCTTTCTTCACATAGCCGGCAATCGCCTCTGCGGTTACCTGCAGGCCGGCCAGGCCGATGATCTCGGCCATTTTCTGGTCGTTGGCTTTGATCATGTAGCGCAGGCTACGCATGACGTCGTTGTGGTTCATTGCAGCAAATCCTGTTCAAGAGCCGCACCTGTGCGCGCGGCAGTAATGCTAGAAACGTTCGGTGGCGGCGACATAGCGCCATTGCCCCGCAGGCAGCTTGCCCATCGACACGCCGCCCAGGCGGATGCGGCGCATGCCCAGCACCTTAAGGCCCGCGGTTTCGCACAATGCCTCGATCTGCCCGCGTTGCGGGTTCTTCAGCACCATGCGCAGGTGCTGCTCGTTCTGCCAGCTGGCCTTGGCCTTGGGCAACTCCACGCCCTTGCGCTCCACGCCGCGGGCCAGGCGTTCCAGCGCACCAGGCTTGGCTTCGCCGCTGACCTGGACGATGTATTCCTGCTCGAGGCGACGCAGGTCGGCGTCGATCTTGCGGCTGACGCGCCAGTCCTGGGTGAACACCTGCAGGCCACTGGCGCCCGGCAGCAGTGGGGCAATGCAATCCTGGCGGTTGAAATGGCCGTGCAGCGGGCGCAGGCCTTCGCGGTGGGCTTCGCTGAGGTTGGCCATGGACATGCCTGCCTGGGCGATTGCCACGCTCTGGCCAGCTTGCTGGTTGAGCAGCAAGGTCACCGGCTCCAGGGTCTCGGCGCGGGCGCCAGGCAGCAGTTCCACGCGCTGGTCGAGGATCTTGAATTGCGGCTGTTCGACCACTTCGCCATCGACCGTGACCCAGCCTCCTTCGATGTACAGATCGGCCTCTCGGCGCGAGCAGCCAAGCTGTTCGATGAGGCGTTTGGACAGGCGGATAGGCTCGGACATGGACAATGAGTTCGCAGGGCAGGGAAAGCGCTCATTGTACCTGCCCCGGTAGGTTTGGGGCTGCAAATTGGTGTCATTTGCGCCATTTCGGCAAAGCACTGCTACCTCGTAGGCAGCGCCTCACGGCGCCGTTGCATGTGCAGCAATGGATAAGGCTGCCCCAGGCCGTCCGTTGCCGAGCGGCCAATCACCTCGAAGCCTTCGTGCAAGTAGAAGCCAAGGGCCTCGGAGTTCTGTTCGTTTACGTCCAGGCGTTCGGCATTCAATTCCGCCACTGCATAACGCAGTAGCCGTTGGCCAACGCCCCGGCCGAAATGTTCGGGCGCGACGAACAGCAGGTCGACGCGACCATTGGCCACGCCGGCAAAGCCAAGGATGCGCCGCTCACGGTCCTTGCAGCAGACCAGCATCACGGCATCCAGGTACTGGGCCAGCACATGCTCACGCAACAGTTGGATGTAGGCGTCGGGGAGGAAATCATGGGTAGCCCGTACCGATGCCTCCCAGATCCGCACCAGTTCCGGGTAGTCGGCATAGCGGGGTGTGTGCAGGGTCAGCGTCGGCTTCATCCTCGGCGGCTCCGGTGTGCGTTGGCCTCTGCACAAACATAGATGCAAAAAAATACCCCGCCAGTGGGCGGGGTATTTTCAGTGCAGGGGGCTGTCAGACAGGCTCTGCCCACATGTCGTATTCATCGGCATCGACGATGCGGCAACGCACTTTGTCGCCCGGCTTGAAGCCGTGATCGCCATCGATGAACACGCTGCCGTCGATTTCCGGCGCGTCGAAGAAGCTACGGCCTACCGAGCCTTGCTCTTCGACTTCGTCGATCAGCACTTCGATTTCCTTGCCGATGCGCAGTTGCAGGCGGGCGGTGCTGATGGCCTGCTGGTGGGCCATGAAGCGGTCCCAACGTTCCTGCTTGACGTCATCCGGTACTTCGTCCAGGCCCAGGTCGTTGGCCGGGGCGCCTTCCACCGGCGAGTACTGGAAGCAGCCGACGCGGTCGAGCTGGGCTTCGGTCAGCCAGTCCAGCAGGTACTGGAAGTCTTCCTCGGTCTCGCCAGGGAAGCCGACGATGAAGGTCGAACGGATCACCAGCTCGGGGCACTGTTCGCGCCAGTTCTTGATACGGGCCAGGGTGCGGTCTTCGAAGGCAGGGCGCTTCATTGACTTGAGCACCTTGGGGCTGGCGTGCTGGAACGGGATGTCCAGGTACGGCAGGATCTTGCCGGCGGCCATCAGCGGGATCACGTCGTCCACGTTCGGGTACGGATAGACGTAGTGCAGGCGCACCCAGGCGCCCAGGCTGCTCAGCGCTTCGCACAGTTCGAGCATGCGGGTCTTGACCGGGCGGCCGTTCCAGAAGTCGGTCTTGTACTTGACGTCGACGCCGTAGGCGCTGGTGTCCTGGGAAATCACCAGGATTTCCTTGACGCCGGCCTTGACCAGGCGCTCGGCCTCGCTCAGCACTTCACCGACCGGGCGGCTGACCAGCTTGCCGCGCATCGACGGAATGATGCAGAAGCTGCAGCTGTGGTTGCAGCCTTCGGAAATCTTCAGGTAGGCGTAGTGGCGCGGGGTCAGTTTCACGCCTTGCGGCGGCACCAGGTCGATCAGCGGGTTGTGGTCCTGGCGTGGCGGTACCACTTCGTGCACGGCGTTGACCACCTGCTCGTACTGCTGGGGGCCGGTGACCGACAGCACACTCGGGTGCACGTCACGGATGCTGCCCTCTTCGACACCCATGCAGCCGGTGACGATGACCTTGCCGTTTTCCTTGATGGCTTCGCCGATCACTTCCAGCGACTCGGCCTTGGCGCTGTCGATGAAGCCGCAGGTGTTGACCACCACCACGTCGGCGTCCTCGTAGGTCGGCACGACTTCATAGCCTTCCATGCGCAGCTGGGTCAGGATGCGCTCGGAATCGACCAGGGCCTTTGGGCAACCCAGGGAAACGAAGCCGACCTTAGGGGTGGCGGGAGTGGTGGACATGGCTAACCTCGGTATTGAATACAGGTCGCCCGGCCGGTAACGGGGGCGATCCTGGCGGGCGCTTTTCGCGCCTCTGATCAAAAAGTGCGCAATTCTAGCGAGCGCAAGGTCGCTTGACCAGCAGAAATACGACGAACGCTGCGCTATGCTTCGCGCCGTTGCGCGGGGGCCTGTGGGATGCCCCGACGCGGATGGGAATTCAATCGGTCTAACAGGCCTTCTGCGGGAGTGGTCGATGGTTCAGGCAAGCAGTCACGCCGAGGGCGGGCACGAAGGAAAGCAGGGCGCGACGCGGTCGCTGGGCCTGCTCGTGGCAGCTGTTGGGGTGGTCTATGGAGATATCGGCACCAGCCCGCTGTACACCCTCAAAGAGGTCTTCAGCGGTGGTTATGGCGTACCGGTCAACCACGATGGGGTGCTGGGCATCCTGTCGCTGATCCTCTGGTCGCTGCTGTGGGTGGTGTCGTTCAAGTACGTGATGTTCATCCTGCGCGCCGACAACCAGGGCGAGGGCGGCACCATGGCGCTGACCGCGCTGGCGCGGCGGGCCACGGCCAGCCATCCCAAGCTGCGTGCGTTGATGGTCATCTGCGGCCTGATCGGCGCCTCGTTGTTCTATGGCGACAGCATGATCACCCCGGCGGTGTCGGTGCTGTCGGCGGTGGAGGGCATGGGCCTGGCGTTCGACGGTATCGATCACTGGGTGGTGCCGATCTCGCTTGTGGTGCTGGTGGCGCTGTTCCTGGTGCAGAAGCACGGCACCGAGACCATCGGCAAGCTGTTCGGCCCGATCATGGTCACCTGGTTCCTGGTGCTGGGGGCGCTCGGCGTGCATGGCATCTCGCAGAGCCCGGAAGTGCTCAAGGCCTTTAACCCGGGCTGGGCGTTGAATTTCTTCATCGTTCACCCGGGCATGGGCGTGGCGATCCTCGGTGCCGTGGTGCTGGCGCTGACGGGGGCCGAGGCGCTGTATGCCGACATGGGCCACTTCGGCCGCAAGCCGATCGCCCGCGCCTGGTTCATCCTGGTGCTGCCGGCGCTGGTGCTCAACTACTTTGGCCAGGGGGCAATGCTGCTGCAGAACCCCGAAGCCGCCCGTAACCCCTTCTACCTGCTGGCACCGAGCTGGGCATTGCTGCCGTTGGTGGGCCTGGCCACCATGGCCACGGTGATCGCCTCGCAGGCGGTCATCTCGGGTGCCTTCTCCCTGACCCGCCAAGCCATCCAGCTCGGTTACATCCCGCGCATGCAGATCCAGCACACCTCCAGCGACGAGCAGGGGCAGATCTACATCGGTGCGGTGAACTGGACGCTGATGGTCGGCGTGGTGCTGCTGGTGATCGGCTTCGAATCGTCCGGCGCCCTGGCTGCGGCCTATGGGGTGGCGGTGACCGGCACCATGTTGATGACCACCATCCTGGTGTCGGCGGTGATGCTGCTGCTGTGGAAATGGCCACCGGTGCTGGCGGTACCGATTCTGGTGGGCTTCCTGTTCGTCGATGGGCTGTTCTTCGCCGCCAACGTGCCGAAGATCGTCCAGGGCGGTGCTTTCCCGGTATTGGCGGGGATCGTGCTGTTCGTGCTGATGAGCACCTGGAAGCGCGGCAAGCAGATCCTGGTCGACCGCATCGACGAAGGCGCGTTGCCGCTGCCGCTGTTCATCGGCAGCATCCGTGTGCAACCACCGCACCGGGTCGAGGGCACGGCAGTGTTCCTCACCGCGCGATCGGACGCCGTGCCCCACGCGCTGTTGCACAACATGCTGCACAACCAGGTGCTGCACAGCCAGGTGGTGTTGTTGACCGTGGTCAGCGAAGACCGGCCGCGGGTGCCGGAGAGCGAGCGTTTCGAAGTGGAGGCCTATGGTGACGGGTTCTTCCGCGTTCTGCTGCATTTCGGCTTCATGGATGAGCCTGATGTACCGGCAGCATTGAAGCTGTGCCACCTGGACGAGCTGGATTTCAGCCCGATGCGCACCACCTATTTCCTCAGCCGGGAAACGGTGATCGCGTCGCGCCTGGAGGGAATGTCGCGCTGGCGCGGCAACCTGTTCGCGTTCCTGCTCAAGAATGCCAACGGTAACCTGCGCTTCTTCAACCTGCCGTTGAACCGGGTGATCGAGCTGGGAACCCAGGTCGAGATCTAGAAACAGCAAGGGGCCGCATAGCGGCCCCTTTTCACATCACTTCTCAGCGACGCTGGACTTCCCCTGGCGGGTCTCGATCTCGTTGATCAGACGCTTGGCCAGTGCCGGGTAGTTCTCGTCGAAGTGGTGGCCGCCGGGCAGCTTCATGCGCTCGCCCACGGCAGTCTTGTCGGTGCAGCCGCTTTCGTCGGTTTCCTCGACACCGTACACGCACACCACCTTGGCGGCGGGCAGCTTGGCCATCTCTTGCCCGGTCGGGGCTTCCTGGCCTTCCTTGCCCAACCAGCCCTCGACCTCGATCTCGAAGCTGCCGCTGCGGGCGAAGGCCAGCAGGATCACAGCATCGACGCGCTTCTGGTCTTCTTCGGGCAGGCGGTTGTAGATGGCTGGCAGTACGTCGGCGCCGAACGAGTAGCCGGTCAGCACGAAGCGCTTGGTGCCCCATTTCTGGCGGTAGTGCTGCATCAGCTCGGACAGGTCGGCGGCGCTCTGTTCCGGCGTCTTGTGCTGCCAGTAGTAGCGCAGGGTATCGATGCCCACGACTGGGAAGCCGAGCTTGGCCATCTCGCCGGCGACGTCACGGTCCAGGTCGCGCCAGCCGCCGTCACCGGAGAGGAACAGGGTGACGGTGTCGGTGGTCTGCCCGGCTGGCACTTCCACTACCGGGATCGCCAGGGCATTGCCGTCCTGGCCGACCAGGGCCTGGGTGAGCTGGGCCTTGAGTACCTGGGGCAGGTGGATGTCGTAGTCGGCAATGCTGGTTTCGGCGTTGGCCTGGTCGCGCACGAAGGCGGCGCTGGCATCGTCCGGGTTGTCGTTCCAGGCCACGTTCCAGTGGCCGTGGGCGGCGGATTTGGGCAACGCAACCTGGCAGCCCGGCTGTTCAAGGGTGAAGTCCGCCGAAATGGCGCGGGCCTTGTCGTCGCTTTGTGTAGCCAGCCAGCGCCAGGCCTGGGCGGCGCCGGGGCCGATGCCGGCGACCACGGTGGGTTTGTCGGACAACTGCGCCAGTGCCTCAGTCATGGCCGCCTGCTGTTTGCCGCAGTCGGCCGGCGGCAGGATCACCTGCACCAATTGAGCTTCGCCGGCCTGGCTCAGGTCCAGCAGCTGCTTGTCGCTCAAGGCCTGCTCCTGCGGCACGCCGATGGCTACCCGGGCCTTGGCATGCACGCCAGGGGTGGCCCGGGTCAGGCTGCTGCCGTCGCCCAGGGTCAGGTGGTCCAGGCGCGCCTCCGGCGCAGGGCGAGTCCACAGCCAGAAGGCCGCGCCGCCGGCCAGGGCGGCCAGCAGCAGGGGAATCAGTACGTACAGCCAATAGCGTCGGATCATCAACGTTTCACCAATCCAGTCAGGCCACCAGCGATCAGGGCGGCGGTATCAGCCAGTGCCACCAGCGGGTCGAGCCCGGCCGGCACGGCCATGTAACGGGGTTCCCAGTCCGGCTGGAACTTGTCCTTGAAGCGCCGCAGGCCCTGGAAGTTGTACAGCTGCTCGCCACGCTGGAACACCATCGAACCCAGACGTTGGGTCAAGGGTGCGCCGCGCCGCGGCTGCAAGCCGGAAAGGGGGACCATCCCCAGGCTGAAACGGCCATAGTCATGGCTCTTGTAGTGGAGGATCAGGCCAACCATCATGAATTCCATGGTCAGCTTCGGCGCGTCCGGGTGGGCGCGCATCAGGTCCAGGCTGGCCAGCTCGTTGCTGTGGGTTTCCAGCAGGTTGGCAAAGGCCACCGGGCGGCCCTGGAAGCGGATCAGCGCGATGCGAAAGTGCTGCAGGTATTCAGGGCTGAAGCGGCCGAGCGAGAAGCCTTTCTCGCGCACGTTCTTGCCTTCGAGCCAGGCGTCGGAGATTTCCTTGAGCTCCGCCAGCGGCGCATGGCCAGGCTCGTGGACCTCAAGGGTCAGGCCGTCGCGTCCACCGCGGTTCCAGGTGTAGCGCAGGTCCTTCATCTCCTTGCCCTTGGCTTCGAGGTCGAAGCGGCGCAGGTCGACGCGGGCTTCTTCGCCCAGCTTGATCGCGGTCAGGCCGATGTCCATGTAGAACGGCAGGTTCTCCGCGCGTACCTGGTAGAACACCGGGCGCGCGTGGTGCAGGTCGCACAGGTCGCGGAACTGCCAGATCATCTCGGCGCGCTCCTGAGCCGGCCCGATCGGGTCGTACAAAGCCACCAGGCTGCGACCACGGCGGGCGTACATGAGGAAGGCGTTGCCACTGGGATGGAACAGCAGGGCCTTGTCGCCGGTCAGCGCCAGGCCTCCGTCGGGCTGGTCCGAGGCCAGCAGGATGCGGTTGGCGCGTTGCAGTTCGTCTTCGCTGGGCAGGTGGATCACCGGGCGCGCGGTGCGCAGCAGCCAGGTCAGGGCGACGATCACCAGCAGCACGGCGCTGCCCATGGCCGCGCGCAGGCCGCGTGGGGCATCGGCATCAAGGGTGAACTGCCACCACAGTTTGTGGGTGTAGGGTACGTCCTGGTAGGCAAACAGCAGCAGCCAGATCGACGCACCGACCACGCAGGCGCTGGCCACCAGGTACACCGGCGAGAACGGCAGCTCGAGCAGCCTGCTGGGGCGATAGAACGAACGGCGGAACAGTGCCAGCAGGGCAGCGGTGAGGCACATGAGCGTGGCTTCTTCCCAGTCGAAGCCCTTGAGCAGCGACAGGACTGCGCCTACCAGCAGCAGCACGGTGGTCAGTAGCCAGGCGGCTGACAGACGGCGGCGCAGGCCCTGGGCCAGCAGCAGGCACAGCACGCCGATGAGGCTGGCGCCGAAGTGAGACGCATCGATCAGTCGGTGCGGAATCAGGAAACCCATGTGTTCCAGGCGGCTGTCGATCTCGGGGGTGGCGCCGGAGAACAGCAGCACCACGCCGGAGAGGAACACCAGGATTGCCAGGACCGGTGCCGCCAGCCCGGAAGCCGCGCGGATGGCTTGTTGGGCGAACAGCAGGCGGCGCGCTTCGTTGGCCAGCAGCAGTACGCACGCCAGCAGCAGCGGCAGCACAACGTAAATGAGCCGGTACAGCAGCAGGGCGGCGGCCAGTGGTGCGGCGCCCAGCTGGTTGGCAAAGGCGGCCAGCAGGATCGCCTCGAACACACCGACACCGCCCGGTACATGGCTCAGCACACCGGCAGCCAGTGCCAGCAGGTAGACCAGGACGAATGCGCCGAATGGCGGCGCCTCCGGCAGCAGCAGGTACAGCACGGTCGCGGCGGCGGCTACGTCCAGCGCGGTGATCAGCAGTTGCAGGCCGGCCAGGCGAGCGCTTGGCAGGCGCAGGGTGCGGCGGCCGAACTGAACCAGCAGGCTGTCCTTGAGCGGTTGCTCTGCCAGGCGGCGACGGTACAGGCCCATTACCAATGCTGCGGTCATGACCAGTACTGCCACGGCAATCCCACCCAGCAGCGGCGCGGGCAGGCGCAGTGCAGTGGCTGCTGCCGGCAGGTCGCTGAGGGTGGCCAGGGCCGCCAGCGGCGGCAGCGCGCAGCCCAGTGACAGGCTGGCGAACACGGTCATGCGTGCGACTTCCGCGGCGCTCAGGCCCTGGCGGGCATACAGGCGATAACGTACCGAACCACCGGAGAGCATCGACAGGCCGATGGCATTACCAATCGCGAAGGCGCTGAAACCACCTAGCACCAGGGTTCGCGGCGGTAACCGCACCGCCGCGAAACGGCTGGCCGACCATTCGTAGCCCAGCAGGATCAGGAAGCCGACTGCGGTAGCCAGCAGTGCTCCCAGCAGCGCGTTGGACGGCACGCTGAGCATGGCGTCATGCAGCGCGTAGATGTCCAGCTCGCTCAACAGGTGGCGGCAGGCAATCAGGCCCATGGTGAACAGCACCAGGGTCAGCGCGAGGCCCAGGGGTTGGCGGTACTTGCTCAGGCGTTCCAGCCAGGGCAGGCGTTGCGCGGCCGTAGGCAAGGCCGCAGTCAGCGGTGCCTGGGTTTCGGGGGTGGGGGCGGTCATGGGGTACCCCGTGCGGTCAGCGCGAGGTGCAAGCGAGCTACGGCCAAGTGAAAATCCCTTTGGAAAAACGTGTCCAGATATTACTCCGGCCCATGTAGTTAATCTGTTTCAGGATAGTTAAAGATAGTTCATTCAGCTATGTGGATCAGCGGCGGGGGCGAGGCGGGAGGCGCACTGCGCCTGGTCTGCATGGCTCAAAGCGATGGGCCGGAATGCAACAAGCCCCGCACTATCTTTCGATAGGCGGGGCTTGCTCTGACGAATA
The DNA here is from genome assembly GCF_032621715.1 of Pseudomonas sp. zfem004. NCBI lineage: Bacteria > Pseudomonadati > Pseudomonadota > Gammaproteobacteria > Pseudomonadales > Pseudomonadaceae > Pseudomonas > Pseudomonas sp. zfem004. The sequence goes on from NZ_JAVYJF010000006.1 coordinate 107,179, forward strand.
TGGTTGCGGGAGCCGGATTTGAACCGACGACCTTCGGGTTATGAGCCCGACGAGCTACCAGGCTGCTCCATCCCGCGTCAGTGGTGCGCATTCTACCGATTGGCGAATAGCTGTCAAGCACAAACGCTTGATTTATTTGAATTTTTCTAAAAGCCTGGGCGAGGGCAATAAAAAAGGCCACTGTCGAAACAGTGGCCTTTCTAGAATCTGGTTGCGGGAGCCGGATTTGAACCGACGACCTTCGGGTTATGAGCCCGACGAGCTACCAGGCTGCTCCATCCCGCGTCAGAGGGGCGCATTCTACGGATTCTTCGAAAGCTGTCAAGCATTAATGCTCAATACCCTTTACGGTTAATCCGAGATACTTTTCAGGGATCAATAAAAAAGGCCACTGTCGAAACAGTGGCCTTTTCTTGAATCTGGTTGCGGGAGCCGGATTTGAACCGACGACCTTCGGGTTATGAGCCCGACGAGCTACCAGGCTGCTCCATCCCGCGCCTGTGAGATCGAATTCTACGGAATTCCTTCCTGATGTCAACATTTAAATCAAAAAAACCTTTCCCGTTCAAACTCTTAGCGTGCCAGATCGGTAGCTGACCCAGTGTTGGCGGGGGTTCCAGGCTGATTGTCGTGTACGGGCTGTCTGCGCTCATGGGGCTTGGGGTACTATCTGTATGAATTTACAGTACTGGCTGTCGTCCATGTCCTTGCGCAAGATCATTCATGTCGACTGTGACTGCTTCTACGCCGCCATCGAGATGCGTGACGACCCGCGTCTGGTGGGGCGCCCCATGGCAGTAGGTGGGCAGCCAGGGCAGCGCGGGGTGATTGCCACCTGCAATTATGAGGCGCGGGCCTATGGCGTGCGCTCGGCGATGTCCTCGGGGCATGCCATGAAGCTGTGCCCGGACCTGCAGATCGTCAAGCCTCGCTTTGAGGCCTACCGTGAGGCATCCCGAGAGATACACGCAATCTTCCGTGACTACACCGAGCTGATCGAGCCCTTGTCGCTGGACGAGGCTTATCTGGATGTCAGTGACAGCCAGTGGTTTGCTGGCAGCGCCACGCGCATTGCCGAAGATATTCGCAGGCGTGTCGCACAGCAGTTGCATATCACGGTTTCTGCCGGGGTGGCACCCAACAAGTTCCTGGCCAAGATTGCCAGTGACTGGCGCAAGCCCAACGGCCTGTTCGTGATTACGCCGGATCAGGTGGAGGCGTTCGTTGCCGCGCTGCCGGTCGCGCGTCTGCACGGGGTAGGTAAAGTCACGGCGGACAAGCTGTCGCGCTTGGGCATCGATACCTGCCTATCCTTGCGTGACTGGTCGCGCCTGGCATTGGTCCGGGAATTCGGCAGTTTCGGTGAGCGCTTGTGGGGGCTGGCGCGGGGTATCGATGAGCGTGCGGTGCAAAATGACAGCCGTCGCCAGTCGGTCAGCGTGGAAAATACCTACGATCATGACCTGCCGAACCTGGCCAGTTGCCTGGAAAAACTCCCCGACCTGCTGGCCAGCCTGAACGAGCGCATTGCACGGATGGACAGCAGCTATCGGCCCGACAAGCCGTTCGTCAAGGTGAAGTTCCACGACTTCAGTCAAACCACCCTGGAGCAGGCAGGGGCAGGGCGTGACCTTGAGAGTTACCGGCAGTTGCTCAGCCAGGCGTTCGCACGCGGCGGCAAGCCCGTGCGCTTGTTGGGCGTAGGGGTGAGATTGCGCGATTTGCGCGGCGCCCATGAGCAGCTGGAATTGTTCGAAGACCAATAAAGAAGGGGCGCGATGTGCGCCCCTTGCGGTTATTGCGTCAAGCCATTCATTGCGCGCCAGGGTCGGCGACCAGGCGGCCGGTTTCCTTGGTCAACGTCTTGAGGAAGTCCTGCTGCAGTTCCGGATCGTTGCGAGTCAGCTCGATCAGGCTCTGCTCCAGCTCGCTGGCTTCTTCTTCCAGGCCCAGCTCCGAGAGGCGCTTGACCCGATGTACCCACTGGCCAACGTCGTCGTCTTCGAGGTCATCGAAGATCAGCTCGTGCGCTTCCAGCAGCTTGCCGCGCAGGCTGCCGCTTACCAGCAGGCTGGCATCGCCACGCACGCCGTTGTCCTCGTCGACCACCTGCAAATGCAGGGTGCCTACGTGCTTGAGGTTCTGCTCGGAGAACGGGCTGTCGAGCAGGTTCAGGCGTAGAACACCGTTCTTGTCGGTGGTCAGCTCGTGGGTCATCTTGCCGGCCTTGACCTCGACCAGGCGCTCGTTCCAGGGCACGCTGGTGAACTCTTCGCGCTTGCCTTTCTCGACTTCGCTGATGCCGGCCAGGTTCTGTTGCGCCCGGCCGTTGGACGGCGTGTTCATGAAAGGGTTGAGCCCGGCCACGCCATAGCTGAGCCAGTCGTGGGTCATGCTCTCGGGCAGGTTGCCGAGGGCGAACACGTTGGCCACGTTGGCGCCGATACCGGCGACCACTGCAACCGCACCCAGCGGGATCTCGTAGATCTCCCGCCAAGGCTGGTAGGGCGTGTAGCGGTCGTATCGACGGGTCACCTCGAATTCGGTGACCTCGAAGCGCTGCTGTTCGTGAATGCGCACGCGCCGTTGCGGAAGCTCCATGACCTTGGGCTCGCCGACATCGATCTGCAGACTGTGTTCGAGCAGCTTGCGCTCGACGCGCTCTTCATGGTCGCTGCGCTGGGGCATCTGGTTGGCGCAACCGCTGAGGAGCAGGGCGCCGCACAGTGCGGCGCCCCCCAGGGTGTAGGTACTTCGCTTGGACATGATCACTCGCGCAACGGTTTATCAGCGGCGGATACGGGCCTGCAGGAAGCTCAGCACTTCGTTGAGCGGCAACGCCTGGGCGTCTTGCTCGGTGCGGTGCTTGTATTCCAGGTTGCCTTCAGCCAGGCCGCGATCGCTGACGACGATGCGGTGCGGGATGCCGATCAGCTCCATGTCGGCGAACTTGATGCCGGGGCTGGTCTTCTTGTCGCGGTCGTCCAGCAGCACGTCGAAACCGGCAGCGGTCAGTTCGGCGTACAGCTTGTCGGTGGCTTCGCGTACCACGTCGGTTTCGTAGCGCAGCGGTACCAGGGCGATCTGGAAAGGCGCCAGGGCGTCGTTCCAGATGATGCCCTTGTCGTCGTAGCTCTGCTCGATGGCGGCGGCGACCACGCGGGATACGCCGATGCCGTAGCAACCCATCGACAGCACCACCGGCTTGCCGTTTTCACCCAGTACCTGGCACTTGAGTGCCTCGCTGTACTTGGTGCCGAGCTGGAAGATGTGGCCGACTTCGATGCCGCGCTTGATGACCAGGGTGCCTTGGCCGTCCGGGCTCGGGTCGCCTTCGACGACGTTGCGCAGGTCGGCGACTTGTGGAACCGGCAGGTCACGCTCCCAGTTCACGCCGAAGTAGTGCTTGTCGTCGATGTTGGCACCGATGCCGAAGTCGCTCATCAGGGCGACCGAGCGGTCGATGATGCATTCCAGCGGCAGGTTCAGCGGGCCGAGGGAGCCAGCGCCGGCACCGATGGCGGCGCGCAGTTCGGCTTCGCTGGCCATGACCAGCGGCTCGGCAACCTGTTCCAGCTTGGTGGCCTTGATTTCGTTGAGCTCGTGGTCGCCACGGACGATCAGGGCGATCAGCTTGCCCTCTTCGGCACCATGCACAATCAGGGTCTTGACGGTCTTCTCGATCGCCAGGCCGAAGTTTTCCACCAGCTGCGCAATGGTCTTGGCGTCTGGGGTGTCGACCAGGCGCAGTTCTTCGGTCGGGGCCGGGCGCACGGTTTCGCGCGGGATGGCCTCGGCCTTCTCGATGTTGGCGGCGTAATCGGAGCTGTCGCTGAAGATCACGTCGTCCTCACCGGAAGAGGCGAGCACGTGGAATTCGTGGGAGTAGCTGCCACCGATGGAGCCGGTGTCGGCCTGTACTGGGCGGAAGTCCAGGCCCAGGCGGGTAAAGATGTTGCTGTAGGCCAGGTGCATGCGGTCGTAGGTTTCCTGCAGGGAAGCCTGGTCGGCATGGAAGGAGTAGGCGTCCTTCATGATGAACTCGCGGCCGCGCATCAGGCCGAAGCGCGGACGGATCTCGTCACGGAACTTGGTCTGGATCTGGTACATGTTCAGCGGCAGCTGCTTGTAGCTCGACAGCTCGTTGCGCGCGAGGTCGGTGATGACCTCCTCGTGGGTCGGGCCGACGCAGAAGTCGCGGTTGTGGCGGTCCTTCAGGCGCAGCAGCTCCGGGCCGTACTGTTCCCAGCGGCCGGATTCCTGCCACAGCTCAGCGGGCTGGATGCTTGGCATCAGCACTTCAAGGGCACCGGCGGCGTTCATTTCCTCGCGGACCACGGCCTCGACCTTGCGCATCACCCGCAGGCCCATCGGCAGCCAGGTGTAGAGGCCGGAGGCCAGTTTGCGGATCATGCCGGCACGCAGCATGAGCTGGTGGCTGATGACCACGGCATCTGCCGGGGTTTCTTTTTGGGTGGCGAGCAAATATTGACTGGTGCGCATGGTGAGCCGTGTCGATTGCCTGAATGTGAAATGACCCCGCATTGTACGGGGGCGAGACGAAAGCGTACAGAATGCAGCAGTCGTGCGCTTGTGTCAGCCATGAAAAAGCCCGGCCTAGGCCGGGCTTCTTCATTCGCGAAGCGTTGCAAGCACAGGCTTACAGGATGCTCAGCGGGTACTCGACGATCAGGCGCAGTTCGTCGATCGAGCTCGAACCGTAGTACACGCCGTCGGCGGAGCGGTAGGTGGCTTGACGGACGCGGAAGCTCAGGTCTTTCGCCGGGCCTTCCTGCAGCACGTACTTGATGTCTACGTCGCGTTCCCATTCCTTGCCGTTGTCGGTGCCAGTAACGTTGGCGCCGGTACCACGCACGTAACGGGTCATGAACGACAGGCCTGGAATGCCGTACTCGGCGAAGTTCAGGTCGTAGCGAGCCTGCCAGGACTTCTCGTCTTCGGCGTTGAAGTCGGAGCGGGCAATGGAGTTGGCCAGGAAGATGGTGCCGCCGCCGTCCACGCCGTAGGCGTAGTCGCCGTCACCGGTGACCTTCTGGTAGGCCAGGGTGAAGGTGTGTGCGCCGATGTTATAGGCGCCGGACAGGCTGAATGCACGGTTGTCCAGTTTGTCGCCGTCGTAGGCCTTGACCAGGGCTGCGCCGTCGCTCTTGGTGTCATAGATGTTGAAGTCGAACACCAGGCCTTGCTTGTCGGAGATCGGCAGCGCCCAGTTGATGTTGGCGTAGTATTTGCGCCAGTAGTCTTCAACGTTGGAGTAGTACAGGCTGGTGCTCAGGGTATCGGTAAAGGCGTAGGTGCCGCCGATTACGTCAGCTTCCTTGAGGTGCAGGCTGTCGCGGTTGGTCTCGGCTTGCGCGGTCAGGCTGGTGAAACGACCGGCGTGCAGGGTCAGGCCCTTGATTTCGTTGCTGGTGATCAGGCCGCCCTGGGCGATCTCTGGCAGCAAGCGGCTGTCGTCGGTGGCGAAGACCGGCAGAGCGGTGAACTGGTCGCCAACCTTCAGCACGGTGTCGGATACGCGGAATTTGACCGCGCCGCCGGCTTTAGAGTAGTCGTCCTGCGAGCGGCCGTCGGAGCCGGTCGGGAACAGGCCGGTGCCGGCGCGGCCTTTGCCGCTGTCCAGTTTCAGGCCCAGCATGCCGATGGCGTCGACGCCGACACCGACGGTGCCTTGGGTGAAGCCGGATTCGTAGGTGCCCAGGAAGCCCAGGCCGGTTTCTTCCACGCGGCTCTGACGGTTGCCGTCTTTGTCACGATCGTTGTTGCGGAAGTCACGGCTGAAATACAGCATCCGGGTCTTGACGTTGAGCTTGCTGTCTTCGAGGAAGCCCTTGGACTCATCCTGCGAAGAGGCGACAGCAAACTGCGAGGTCCCTGCTGCTACTGCCAGGGCGATCATGCTCCACTTCATCACGCGCATCGTGATTTGCTCCTTTGGTTTTTAGGAAGAGTACCGCTGCGCCCTGGTGTTTTAGTTATAGGGGGCAGCTCTTTCTTGTTATGTCGGCGAAAATGTATATCACGCAGACTATTCTTGGCGATACGGGCAAAAACAACCTTTCGATAACTTTATGGCCGTGTCGCGTACAGTTATTTCCATGTCGCAAATCACGCCCTGTTTAGTTGGGCGTACAACGCCAGCGCTGTTGTCAAGCCATCAAGAGTGCGTAATCACAAAGTTGTGGCTTGAAAACTCCCTGGTGGATCCGATGCCGCTGTTGTTATTTGTCGCGTCCACCCGACGATGCAGGTGTCGTGCCGACTTGGCGTCAAACGAATGCAACAAGCGTGCTCAAAATCACGAACGCTTGATGAAATTTTCACAATTGCCGAAGCGCCAGGGTGGAAATCACCGTAAACACGGGGCGGCGCCTGTCTTATGGTGTGCCAAGGATCAATGTCCTGCTTGTCGCCAACAGTTGCCTTCAAAGTCAAGGTGTTACCCGTGACTGTTGATCCTGCGTGTTTTGTGTGAAGAAAGTGTGGTGATGCGGTGACGATTGGCATCATTTTGGTGCGAAAAGTAGCGTGGTGTTACCGTCGCCGGCTCAAACGGGTGCGCGTAGCTGTTGGGTGCCTGTTCTCGCTGATGTGGCACAAGAGGAAGCAGGGTATCCTTCGCCCCTGTTTTCGCCCTGTGGGGCGTCATTGTTTTTCAGGAGGTACGCCGTGTTCACTCTCGATTCGCGCCTGCAGCAGGATTCCCTGGTGCTGGGCGACCTGCCGCTATGCCGCTTGCTGTTGAGCAAGGATGCCAACTACCCCTGGTTCATCCTGGTTCCGCGTCGCGCCGACATCAGCGAGCTTTTCGACCTCGAAGAGGCTGATCAGCAGCAGCTCTGGCAGGAAACCAATGCCTTGGCCGAAGCGTTGAAGGATGCCTTTGCTGCCGACAAGATGAACGTTGCCACGCTCGGTAACGTTGTCAGTCAGTTGCACATGCATGTCATCGTCCGTCGCCACGGCGATGCTGCTTGGCCTGCGCCGGTATGGGGCAAGGTGCCGGCCATCGACTATGCGCCGGAACAGGTGGAAGGCATTCGCCAGCGTATGCGTGCGTTGCTCGGTGAAAGCTTCAAGGAGGCCTGAGGCATGTCGCTGGAAATGCAGATCGTCGAGCTCCAAACCCGGCAGGCGTTCCAGGATGACACCATCCAGGCGCTGAATGACGTGGTGGTCGAACAGGGGCGGGTGATCGAGCGCCTGCAATTGCAGGTGGCCGAGTTGATCAAGCGTTACGAAGAGATGGTTGGCCAGTACGGCAGCGAGGGAGAAGAGGCTCCGCCGCCTCATTATTGAAGGCGGCGGAGACTGTGGTCAGCGGCGCGAGACCGCGACCACGTCTTCGGCCTGCAGGCCTTTGTCACGGTGCATCACAGAGAATTCCACGCGCTGGCCTTCGACCAGGACGCGGTGGCCTTCGCCACGGATGGCGCGAAAGTGCACGAAGATATCGTCACCGGTGTCGCGAGAGATGAAGCCGAAGCCCTTCGAGGTATTGAACCACTTCACCGTACCGGTATCGCGCAGGCCTGCGTCTTGCGCTACGCCCTGGCTGCGGGCCTTGCGTGGCGTGCGGGCAAAACCCGCCGCCAGGTGCAGGGCGCAGGCGAGGATGGCGCAGGCCAGTGCAGGCAGGCTGCCCAGTTCCGGACGCGCCAGCAGGGTGAGTGTCTGCAGGGCGACGGCCAGTACCAGCAGGATGCTGGTCGCGCGCTGCAATTGCTGGCGCATGCCGTTGTAATACAGCGGCAGGGCCGGGGCCAGGATCAGGTTGAGCAGCCCGAGCAAGGCCAGGTATACGGCCTCGGGTTGTTGCAGCAGGGGTGTTGCGTCGGTTCTGAGGCTGGGTATGAGCGATAGCAGCAAGGCAGCCACGCCCGTCACCAGATGGACGATCTTGAACATTTGATTTGGCTCGCATTGATAAGGCCGATCACAGGATGAGCTGGCTGCACGGTGCGCGTGAGGTGTAAGCGCAAAAACGTGACATCCCAGCCTATGCACCCGGCAATAACAGTCCGCACGGGTGGCACGCTGCCTATTTAACAGCAAAGGCGCAGGCATCTCAAACCGCGTGCGCCGGCTGGCCGTCGCGGCCTGCGTGGCGGGGAATCTCTTGCTAGGGTTTGTAGGGTTGTCGCGCAGGCTCGTTTCGCAGTGACTGGCGCCCGCTTGATCAACCAGGCCTACAAGGAGAGGGGAACGTCATGGCAATCGATATCGGTATCAGTGAAGAAGATCGCAAGTCCATTGTCGAAGGGTTGTCCCGGCTGCTGTCGGATACCTATGTGCTGTACCTGAAAACCCACAATTTCCATTGGAATGTCACCGGGCCGTCGTTTCGCACGCTGCACCTGATGTTCGAGGAGCAGTACAACGAGCTGGCGCTGGCGGTGGACTCCATTGCCGAACGCATCCGTGCGCTGGGTTTCCCCGCGCCGGGTTCCTATGCCTTTTATGCGCGCCATTCGTCGATCAAGGAGGAAGAGGGGGTACCCGTCGCCGATGAAATGATCCGGCAGCTGGTGCAGGGCCAGGAGGCGGTGGTGCGTACCGCGCGCAGCATCTTCCCGGTGGTGGACAAGGTCAGCGACGAGCCAACCGCCGACTTGCTCACCCAACGCATGCAGGTGCATGAGAAAACCGCGTGGATGCTGCGGGTTTTGCTCGACGGGAAGTAATTGCTGCTTGACCCTTGCGCAAGCATTGAAGGCAGGGGCGGCGCCACAGTGGGTGCCGTGCCCTGTTCGTTTAAGGGGAAGGCTTTGCTGCTGCTACCGACATGCGTGGCGGCGCTTCATTGACGTCTAGGTCTCGTCCGGAGCGACGGACGGGGATGGTTCGTGTCGATGGAGCGAAGCGATGTACGGTATTACGCAAGGTGTGAATGCTGGGAGCAGGCAGGGGCTGGGAAGTGGTCGGCCGCGTATTGATCCGTTCAAGATGGATTTCGACATGCAGCAGGCCGGGCCGGTGTCGCGTTCCGTGCGGCTCAATGGTTTTGCAACCTGCCTGCGCCTGGAGGCTGTCTACTGGCGGATCCTTGAGCGGATTGCCGAGGCCAATCGGTGTTCGGTGAGCGCCGTGCTGTCCTATGTTGATCGTGAGGTGCACCTGCGCCATGGCGGGGTGAGGAACTTCAGTGGCCTGATCCGGGTGATCTGCGTGGCATGGTTGCAGGATGCGCCGGATTCACACTGATCGCCGGGCGGGCTGCACTGCTCCGGTTAACCATATATAATCCCGCTCTTTGCTGCCGTGGGCAGCCTGCAATGTGGTTGACGAGAGACACCATGCCCCTTTACGACTATCAATGTGCATCCTGCGAACACCGCATGGAGGTGTTGCAGAAGATCAGTGCCGCGCCGCTGACCGATTGCCCGGCGTGTCAGGCCCCGGCATTGAAAAAGCTGCTGTCGGTCCCCGGCTTTCGCCTGAGTGGCAACGGCTGGTACGAGACCGACTTCAAGACCGGGGCAAAAAAGAATCTGGCAGGCGGCGACAAGGCCGACTGAGTTGAATTGCACCGACCGGGTCTTGCAGTATTAGCCCCTTGGGCGGCGAAGACCTCCACCGAATACACGAATCACGAGAAGCGAAACCACGACCATGATGCGCAGCCATTATTGCGGCCAACTGAACGAGAGCCTGGACGGCCAGGAAGTCACCCTTTGCGGCTGGGTCCATCGTCGTCGCGACCACGGCGGGGTGATCTTCCTCGATATCCGTGACCGCGAAGGCATGGCCCAGGTCGTATTCGACCCGGATCGCGCCGAAACCTTCGCCGCCGCCGACCGCGTGCGCAGCGAATACGTGGTGCAGATCACCGGCAAGGTGCGCAAGCGTCCGGAAGGCGCGGTGAACGCCAACATGGCCTCCGGCGCCATCGAAATCCTCGGCTACCAGCTGACCGTGCTCAACGAAGCCGAAACGCCGCCGTTCCCGCTGAACGAATACTCCGACGTTGGCGAGGAAACCCGCCTGCGTTACCGCTTCATCGACCTGCGTCGCCCGGAGATGGCCGAGAAGCTGCGCCTGCGTTCGCGCATTACCACCAGCATCCGCCGCTTCCTCGACGAAAATGGCTTCCTCGACGTCGAGACGCCGATCCTGACCCGCGCCACTCCGGAAGGCGCCCGCGACTACCTGGTGCCGAGCCGCACCCACGCCGGCAGCTTCTTCGCTCTGCCGCAGTCGCCGCAACTGTTCAAGCAGTTGCTGATGGTCGCCGGCTTCGACCGCTACTACCAGATCGCCAAGTGCTTCCGTGACGAAGACCTGCGTGCTGACCGTCAGCCGGAATTCACCCAGATCGACATCGAGACCAGCTTCCTCGACGAGTCCGAGATCATGGGCCTCACCGAGAGCATGATCCGCAAGCTGTTCAAGGAAGTGCTGGACCTGGAATTCGGTGAATTCCCGCACATGACCTTCGAAGAGGCCATGCGTCGCTACGGTTCCGACAAGCCTGACCTGCGCAACCCGCTGGAACTGGTTGACGTTGCCGACCAGCTGAAGGACGTGGACTTCAAGGTCTTCGCCGGCCCCGCCAACGATCCGAAATGCCGCGTCACCGCCCTGCGTCTGCCAGGCGGCGCGAGCATGCCGCGCAGCAAGATCGACGAGTACACCAAGTTCGTCGGCATCTACGGTGCCAAGGGCCTGGCGTACATCAAGGTCAACGAGCGCGCCAAGGGTGTCGAAGGCCTGCAGTCGCCGATCGTCAAGAACATCCCTGAGGCCAACCTCAACAACATCCTCGACCGCGTGGGTGCGGTCGACGGCGACATCGTGTTCTTCGGCGCCGACAAGTTCAAAGTCGTCAGCGAAGCCCTGGGCGCACTGCGTATCCGCCTGGGCCACGATTTCGAACTGCTGACCTGCGAGTGGGCCCCAATGTGGGTCGTCGACTTCCCGATGTTCGAAGAGAACGAAGACGGCAGCTTCACCGCACTGCACCACCCGTTCACCGCGCCGAAGTGCACCCCGGAAGAGCTGGAGGCCAACCCGGCCACCGCGCTGTCCCGCGCCTACGACATGGTGCTCAATGGCACTGAACTGGGTGGCGGTTCGATCCGTATCCACCGCAAGGAAATGCAACAGGCGGTCTTCCGTCTGCTGGGTATCGAGGCGGCGGAACAGGAAGAGAAGTTCGGCTTCCTGCTCGACGCCCTGAAATTCGGTGCGCCGCCCCACGGTGGCCTGGCCTTCGGTCTGGACCGTCTGGTCATGCTGATGACAGGCGCCCAGTCGATCCGTGAAGTGATCGCCTTCCCGAAAACCCAGAGCGCCGCGTGCGTGATGACCCAGGCCCCTGGCCTGGTCGACGCCAAGGCCCTGCGCGAGCTGCACATCCGTCTGCGCGAGCAGACCAAGGTCGAGTAATCACGGCCTCGGGCGCATCGATAGCGCTGCGCCCATGTATTTCATGCGTTCCGCCCTTCGGGGCGGAACCTGTTTCTGTTTCAAGGATTTGGAGTCGTTATGGCTGGTCATTCCAAGTGGGCGAACATCAAGCACCGCAAAGAGCGCCAGGATGCCAAGAGAGGCAAGATCTTCACCAAGTGGATCCGCGAGCTGACCGTCGCCGCCAAGCAAGGCGGTGGTGACCCGGCTTCCAACCCGCGTCTGCGCCTGGCGCTGGACAAGGCCCTGGGTGCCAACATGAGCCGCGACATCATCGACCGCGCCGTGGCCCGAGGGGCCGGCACCAACGAAAGCGACAACGTCGAAGAGCTCAGCTATGAGGGTTACGGCCCGGGTGGCGTGGCGATCATGGTCGAAGCCATGACCGACAACCGCAACCGTACCGCCGCGGCCGTGCGCCATGCCTTCACCAAGTGCGGTGGCAACCTGGGCACTGACGGTTCGGTGGCCTACCTGTTCGAGCGCAAGGGGCAGATCAGCTTCGCCGCAGAGCTGGCCGTCGACGAAGATGCGCTGATGGAAGCCGCGATGGAGGCCGATGCCGACGACGTGGTGGCCAACGACGACGGCTCCTTCGATGTGTTCACCTCATTCAACAGCTTCTACGCGGTGCGTAATGCACTGGAAGAAGCCGGCTTCAAGGCTTCGGATGCCGAGATCGTGATGCAGCCGACCACCAGTGCCGAGCTGGATCAGGAAGGCGCCGAGAAGGTGCTCAAGCTGATCGACATGCTCGAGGATCTGGACGACGTGCAGAACGTCTACTCCAATGCACAGATCTCCGACGAGATCATGGAAGCGCTGGGCTGACAGTTTCGGCGACAGGCGCTATCGCGGGGCAAGTCGCAACGGCGCACCGCCGCTCCCACGAGGTCTGGGTGGGAGCGGGCTTGTCCCGCGATAGGGCCGGCAAATTCGTAAATACCTGTAGGCGTTATGACTCTGATTCTTGGTATCGACCCCGGTTCGCGCATCACCGGCTTCGGTGTGGTCCGGCAGACTGCGCGCGGCTGCGAGTACGTCACCTCGGGCTGTATTCGCACCGGTGATGGCGAGCTGCACGATCGGCTGCTCGTGGTCTTTCGCGGTGTCAGCGAGATCATTCGTCAGCACGGGCCGGTGACCATGGGTATCGAGCGGGTGTTCATGGCGCGCAATGCCGATTCGGCGCTCAAGCTGGGGCAGGCGCGCGGTGCCGCAATCGTGGCCGCCGCAGAGGCGGGCCTGGAGATCGCCGAATATACCGCCAGCCAGGTCAAGCAGGCGGTGGCGGGCACCGGTGGGGCCAACAAGGACCAGGTGATGTTGATGGTCATGCACCTGCTCAAGCTCACCCAGAAGCCGCAAGTCGACGCCTCCGATGCCCTGGCCATCGCCCTGTGCCATGCCCATACCCGCTCCAGCCTTATTCCCCATGGCTTGACCACGGCGCGGCGGCGCGGCGGGCGCTTGCGTCTGTAACCGCTTCATGCGCTGATACACATTTTGTCCGGGTGGCCCGTTCACCCGAAGCATTTGCTGATAGGGTTGTGCGGTTTCTGACCGGCGCCCCAGAGAAAGGATCGGAACGTGATTGGACGTTTGCGCGGCACCTTGGCGGAAAAACAGCCGCCGCACCTGATTGTCGACGTCAATGGCCTGGGCTACGAGCTCGAAGTGCCGATGACCACCCTCTATCGCCTGCCCAAGGTGGGGGAGGTCGTGACCCTGCATACCCACCAGGTGGTGCGTGAAGATGCCCACCTGCTTTATGGCTTCGCTGAAAAACGTGAGCGTGAACTGTTCCGTGAGCTGATCCGGCTCAATGGCGTTGGCCCGAAGCTGGCGCTGGCGTTGATGTCCGGGCTTGAAGTCGACGACCTGGTGCGCTGTGTACAGGCGCAGGACGCCGCCGTGCTGGTGCGCGTGCCGGGCGTTGGCAAGAAGACCGCCGAGCGCTTGCTGGTCGAGCTCAAGGACCGCTTCAAGGCCTGGGAAGCCTCGCCGGCGATGTTCGCCCTGGTGTCCGACGGCCCGCTGCCGGTGGCCAGCGTCAACACGGCCGAGGCCGACGCGGTGAGTGCGCTGGTATCGCTGGGCTACAAGCCGCAGGAGGCCAGCAAGGCCATTTCCGCCATCGAAGGCAAGGCCAACCTCAGCAGTGAAGAGCTGATCCGCCGCAGCCTCAAAGGGATGATTACCAAGTGATCGAGACCGACCGCCTGATTGCCGCCTCCGGACGCGACCGCGAAGAGGTCCAGGACCGCGCAATCCGTCCGCTGCGCCTGGAGGAATACATCGGCCAGCCAGTGGTTCGCGAGCAGATGGCGCTGTTCATTCAGGCTGCGCGCGGTCGCAACGAGTCCCTCGACCATACCCTGATCTTCGGCCCGCCGGGCCTTGGCAAAACCACGCTGGCCAATATCATCGCCCACGAAATGGGTGTGTCGGTCAAGAGCACCTCAGGGCCGATCCTCGAGCGCCCGGGCGACCTGGCGGCGATGCTGACCAACCTGGAACCGCACGATGTGCTGTTCATCGACGAAATTCACCGCTTGTCGCCGGTGGTCGAGGAAGTGCTGTATCCGGCCATGGAAGACTTCCAGCTGGACATCATGATCGGCGAAGGGCCGGCTGCGCGCTCGATCAAGCTCGATCTGCCACCGTTCACCCTGGTCGGTGCCACCACCCGCGCAGGCATGTTGACCAACCCCCTGCGTGATCGTTTCGGTATCGTTCAGCGCCTGGAGTTCTACAGCGATCGGGACCTGGCGACCATCGTCAGCCGTTCGGCCGGCATTCTCGGGTTGTCGATCGAGGACACCGGTGCCTTCGAGATCGCCCGCCGTGCGCGCGGTACCCCGCGCATTGCCAACCGCCTGTTGCGCCGTGTGCGTGACTACGCCGAGGTGCGCGGCAAGGGCGAGATCACCAAGGCCGTTGCGGACATGGCGCTCAACCTGCTGGACGTCGACGAGCGCGGTTTCGACCATTCCGACCGGCGCCTGCTGCTGACCATGATCGAGAAGTTCGACGGTGGCCCGGTGGGCGTGGACAACCTCGCCGCAGCTATCAGCGAAGAGCGCCATACCATCGAAGACGTGCTGGAACCGTACCTCATCCAGCAAGGCTATATCATGCGCACCCCGCGAGGCCGCGTGGTCACTCGCCATGCCTACCTGCATTTCGGCCTGAACATTCCCGGGCGCTTCTGTGAAGGCGGGGAATATTCCGCGCAGGACGACGAATGACAGATCGAACCGGCGATTTCGTGGTCCTACCGCAGGCATGCCCACCAAACGCTGGCAATACGACATTAACCCGGCAAAAACAGTTGCCTGGGCGGATTGGCAAGTTCAGGAGTAAGCACTAGAGTATGCGCGCGCAAAATGGGCTGGAACCGTTCGCACACCGCTGTCGCGTCTATTACGAGGATACCGACGCGGGTGGGGTGGTGTACTACGTCAACTACCTCAAGTTCATGGAGCGAGCGCGCACCGAGCGCCTGCGTCACCTGGGTTTTTCCCAGGCGCAACTGGCGGGTGACAATCTTTTGTTCGTCGTGCACTCCAGCGAAGCGCGCTACCACGCGCCGGCGCGGCTGGACGACGAATTGCGGGTAACCGCGCAAGTGCTTGAATTGAATCGCGCCAGCCTGCGCTTCGTGCAGCAGGTATGGCGAATAAAGGATGAAGTGCTGCTCTGTGAAGGGCAGTTCCTTGTGGCCGCCGTGCGTGCCGACACTTTCAAGCCCCGGGCCATTCCCCCAGAACTGCGCGATGCGTTCCTGGCGGATGGTACGGGTACTCAATCCAACGCAGGAGAATAAGCGTGGAAGCAAACGTCGTCGACCATACCTCCATGTGGAGCCTGGTCGCCAATGCCAGCGTCGTGGTTCAGCTGGTAATGCTCACCCTGGTGGCCGCTTCGGTCATGTCCTGGATCATGATCTTCCAGCGCAGCACCATGCTGCGTGCCGGTCGTCGTGCCCTGGATGCCTTCGAGGAGCGCTTCTGGTCGGGTATCGACCTGTCCAAGCTGTACCGCCAGGCCGGTAGCAACCCCGACCCGGATTCGGGCGTCGAGCAGGTATTCCGTGCCGGCTTCAAGGAATTCTCGCGCCTGCGCCAGCAGCCGGGTGTCGACCCGGACGCGGTGATGGAAGGTGTTGGCCGTGCGATGCGCGTTGCCATCTCCCGCGAAGAAGAGAAGCTCGAGCAGAGCCTGCCGTTCCTGGCCACCGTCGGCTCCACCAGCCCGTACATCGGCCTGTTCGGTACCGTCTGGGGCATCATGAACTCGTTCCGCGGCCTGGCCAGCGCCCAGCAGGCGACCCTCGCCACCGTGGCCCCCGGTATCGCCGAGGCCCTGATTGCCACCGCGATCGGCCTGTTCGCCGCTATCCCGGCGGTTATCGCCTACAACCGCTTTGCCGCACGCAGTGAAGTACTGATTGGTCGTTACTACACCTTCGCCGACGAGTTCCAGGCGATCCTACACCGCAAAGTACACACCAGCGAAGAGTGATCAGGTAGAAACCCATGGCCCGAGTTCGCCACAAACGCAAGCCGGTCGCCGAGATGAACGTGGTGCCCTACATCGACGTGATGCTGGTGCTGCTGGTCATCTTCATGGTGACCGCTCCCATGCTCAACCAGGGCGTGAAAGTAGACCTGCCCAAGGTGTCCAGCGAAGCCCTGCCGCAGGACAACAACGTGCAGATCCTGACCATCTCGATCAAGGCCGACAAGACTTACTTCTGGAACCTCGGCAGTGAAGTCGACACCGACAAGCAGATGGACAAGGCCATGACCTTGCCGGAAATGACCAGCGCGGTAACCAAGATCATTGCCGCCGGTCGCGACCAGGGCAAGCAGACCCAGGTCTTCATTCGTGGCGACAAGTCCGTCGACTACGGCGCGGTCATGGGTGCCATGGGCGGGTTGCAGAAGGCCGGTGTCGGTAACGTTGGCCTGATTACCGAGGCGCCCTGATGCAGCAGCGAGAGCCATCCGCCTCGGAAAGCTACTTCTGGCCCAGTGTCTGGGCCATTGGCCTGCATGTGCTGGTGTTCGGCATGCTGTTCGTCAGTTTTGCCATGACGCCTGAGCTGCCGCCCTCCAAGCCGATCGTCCAGGCCACGCTCTACCAGCTCAAGTCCAAGAGCCAGGCGACTACCCAGACCAATCAGAAGATTGCCGGGGAAGCGAAGAAGACCGCGTCGCGTCAGACCGAGGTCGAGCAGCTGGAGCAGAAGAAGGTCGAGCAGGAAGCCGTGAAGGCTGCGGAACAAAAGAAAGCCGACGCTGCTCAAAAAGCTGAAGAAGCCCGCGAAGCCGCCGAGGCCAAGAAAGCCGAAGAGGCCGCCAAGGCGACCGAGCAGAAGAAAGCCGCAGAAGCCAAGAAGGCCGAAGAAGCGAAGAAGGCGGCTGAAAAGCAGCAGGCCGACATCGCCAAGAAGAAGGCTGAAGAAGAAGCGAAAAAGCAGGCCGAAGAAGAGGCCAAGAAACAGGCAGCGGAAGAGGCGAAGAAGAAAGCCGCCGAAGACGCCAAGAAAAAAGCAGCCGAGGACGCCAAGAAGAAAGCGGCGGCCGAGGAAGCGAAGAAGAAGGCAGCTGAAGAGGCCAAGAAAAAGGCCGCTGCAGACGCCCAGAAGAAAAAAGCACAGGAAGCGGCCCGCAAATCGGCGGAAGACAAGAAGGCTCAGGCACTTGCCGAGCTGTTGTCCGACACCACCGAGCGCCAGCAGGCGCTGGCCGATGAGCAGGGCGACCAGGTGGCCGGCGATTTCGACGACCTGATCCGTATGCGAGCAGCCGAAGGCTGGGCGCGTCCTCCTTCTGCGCGCAAGGGCATGACGGTAGTTCTGCAGATCAACATGTTGCCGGACGGTACCCTCACTAACGTGAGCGTGGCCAAATCCAGCGGCGATGGTCCGTTCGACAGCTCGGCCGTGGCCGCGGTGAAGAACATTGGTCGGTTGACCGAGATGCAGGGCTTGAAGCCGAACGAATTCAATCCGTATCGTTCATTCAAGATGACATTTACACCTGAGGATCTAGCGTTGTGATTAAACGTCTGAGAGGACTCCTGGTCTTGCTCTGCTGCGTGGCAGGCATGGCCATGGCGGAGGAAAAGAACATCCTGGTCACCAGCGGCAGCGACCGGGCAACCCCAATCGCGGTAGTGCCCTTCGGCGTGCAGGGCGGCAGCGTGCTGCCCGAGGACATGGCCGATATCATTGGCAATGACCTGCGCAACTCCGGCTACTACTCGCCGATTCCGAAGCAGAACATGATCAGCCAGCCCACCCAGGCCAGCGAAGTCATCTTCCGCGATTGGAAAGCACTGGGCGCGCAGTACGTCATGGTCGGCAGCATCGTGCCTGCCGGTGGCCGCCTGCAGGTCAGCTATGCGCTGTTCAACGTCGCCACCGAGCAGCAAGTGCTGACCGGCAGCGTCGCGGGTGGTGTCGATCAGCTGCGTGACATGTCCCACTACATCGCCGACCAGTCGTTCGAGAAGCTCACCGGCATCAAGGGTGCGTTCTCCACCCGCATGCTGTACGTGACTGCCGAGCGTTTCTCGACCAACAACACCCGTTACACCCTGCAGCGTTCGGACTACGACGGCGCCCGCGCGGTCACCCTGCTGCAGTCGCGCGAGCCGATCCTGTCGCCGCGCTTCGCACCGGATGGCAAACGCATCGCCTACGTGTCGTTCGAGCAGAAGCGTCCGCGCATCTTCGTCCAGCACATCGATACCGGCCGCCGCGAGCAGGTCACCAACTTCGAAGGCCTGAACGGCGCGCCTGCCTGGTCGCCCGACGGTACTCGCCTGGCGTTCGTGTTGTCGAAGGACGGTAACCCGGACATCTATGTGATGAACGTCGCCTCGCGCCAGATCAGCCGTGTCACCGCCGGCCCCGGTATCAATACCGAGCCGTTCTGGGGCAAGGATGGCAACACCCTCTACTTCACTTCCGACCGTGGCGGCAAGCCGCAGATCTACAAGCAGTCGGTGAGTGGCGGTGGTGCCGAGCGGGTAACTTTCGTTGGCAACTACAACGCCAACCCGAAACTGTCGGCGGATGAAAAGACCCTGGTCATGATCCATCGCCAACAGGGTTTCACCAACTTCAAAGTGGCTGCCCAGGACCTGCAACGCGGAAGTGTAAAGATTCTCACCGAGACCAGTCTTGATGAGTCTCCCACTGTTGCGCCAAACGGCACCATGCTAATCTACGCCACCCGCCAGCAGGGCCGGGGAGTCTTGATGCTCGTGTCGCTTAACGGCCGCGTGAGGCTCCCACTTCCTACCGCTCAAGGCGAAGTCAGAGAACCGTCCTGGTCCCCTTACCTGAACTGATTGCGGCGTAACACGTTTTGCTTAACACATTGGGGTTTCATTAGGAGTTTCAAGATGGAAATGCTGAAGTTTGGTAAATTCGCTGCGCTGGCTCTGGCCATGGCCGTAGCTGTAGGTTGCTCCTCGAAAGGCGGCGACAACGCTGGTGAAGGCGCTGTTGATCCGAACGCTGGTTACGGTGCCAACACTGGCGCTGTTGACGGCTCCCTGAGCGAAGAAGCCGCCCTGCGCGCAATCACCACCTTCT
Source organism: Pseudomonas sp. zfem004 (assembly GCF_032621715.1). Lineage (NCBI taxonomy): Bacteria > Pseudomonadati > Pseudomonadota > Gammaproteobacteria > Pseudomonadales > Pseudomonadaceae > Pseudomonas > Pseudomonas sp. zfem004. Next base: position 126,224 of record NZ_JAVYJF010000006.1, read on the forward strand.
ACTTCGAATACGACAGCTCGGACCTGAAGCCAGAAGCCATGCGCGCTCTGGACGTTCACGCCAAGGACCTGAAGTCCAACGGCAACCGCGTTGTTCTGGAAGGCAACACCGACGAGCGCGGCACCCGCGAGTACAACATGGCTCTGGGTGAGCGTCGTGCGAAAGCCGTTCAGCGCTACCTGGTTCTGCAGGGCGTTTCCCCTGCTCAGCTGGAACTGGTTTCCTACGGCGAAGAGCGTCCAGTTGCCACCGGCAACGACGAGCAGTCCTGGGCTCAGAACCGTCGCGTAGAACTGCGTAAGTAAGTTCCTATGCGTATGTGCCGCCGTGTAGTAACCGTCCTCGCACTCAGCCTGCCCCTTTCGGCGTGGGCTGCGGTTCCCGTAGTAGATGACAACGCGGGTGGTTTGCCACCTGCGGGTTATGGCACGAGCGGCGCCTATGCCGGAGCAGGGGCTTCGGCCCCTGCTTCTGCAAACGGCCAACTGTTCATGCAGCTGCAGCAGATGCAGGACCAGCTTTCCCGCCAGCAAGGCATCATCGAAGAGCTGCAGAACGATGTGTCGCGCATGAAGCAGGAAAACCTCGAGCGCTATCAGGAACTGGACCGCCGCATTGGCAGCGGAACGGCACCTGCCGCGACTCCCGATAATTCCTCCACCGGTGGTGCGAACAACGCAGCCACGGGTGCCGCCGCCGGCGCCAGCGCCGCGCAGCAACCGGCCGCCAGCAGCGAGCCGGGTGATCCGGCGAAAGAAAAGCTCTATTACGACGCCGCTTTCGACCTGATCAAGCAGAAGGACTTCGACAAGGCCAGCCAGGCCTTCAACGCCTTCCTGCGCAAGTACCCCAACAGCCAGTACGCCGGTAACGCGCAATACTGGCTGGGCGAAGTGAACCTCGCCAAAGGCGACCTGCAGGGCGCCAGCCAGGCCTTTGCCAAGGTCAGCCAGCTGTATCCGGAACACAGCAAGGTGCCGGATTCGCTCTACAAGCTGGCCGACGTCGAGCGCCGCCTGGGCCACACCGACAAGGTCAAGGGCATTTTGCAGAAGGTGGTCACCGACTACCCTAAAACCACCGCCGCCAAACTGGCCGAGCGTGACCTGCAAAAGCTCTGAGTCAATGCTTCATGAAGAAACCCGCGCCTGTCGCGGGTTTTTTCGTTAGAATCACTGCCCTTTTTTCGTAAACACGCTGCTGCGGATAACGCCATGTCGAGTCCGCGACAGTGCCTGACGGAGGCGGACAGCCTGTTCAGCTGTCACGCCCGTGGCGATCATGCAAGACACATTACGCATCACCGAAGTCTTTTACTCGTTGCAGGGTGAAACGCGAACGGCTGGGCTGCCCACGGTATTCGTGCGCCTGACCGGTTGCCCCCTGCGCTGCCAGTACTGCGACAGCGCCTATGCCTTTACCGGCGGCAGCATCCGTACGCTCGATTCGATTCTCGAGCAGGTGGCCGGCTTCAAGCCGCGCTATGTCTGCGTCACCGGCGGCGAGCCGCTGGCTCAGCCCAACGCACTGCCGCTGCTGCGCAGCCTGTGCGATGCCGGTTACGAGGTATCGCTGGAAACCAGCGGCGCGCTCGATATCAGCGGGGTCGATACCCGGGTCAGCCGCGTGGTCGACCTGAAGACGCCAGGCTCCGAAGAGTCGCACCGTAACCGCTACGAGAACATCGAGCTGCTGACCCGCAACGATCAGGTCAAGTTCGTTATCTGCTCGCGCGAAGACTACGACTGGGCGGTCTCCAAACTGATCCAGTACAACCTGGCCGAGCGTGCCGGCGAGGTGCTGTTCTCGCCCAGCCACCATCAGGTGAGCGCCTCCGACCTGGCGGACTGGATCGTCGCCGACAACCTGCCCGTGCGTTTCCAGCTGCAGTTGCACAAGCTGCTGTGGAACGACGAACCTGGACGCTGAGAGAAAAGACATGACTGAAAAACGCGCGGTAATCCTGCTCTCTGGTGGCCTCGATTCGGCCACCGTGGTAGCCATGGCCAAGGCTGAAGGCTACGCCTGCTACACCATGAGCTTTGACTATGGCCAGCGCCATCGTGCCGAGCTCGAGGCCGCGGCGCGGGTCGCCCGTGACCTGGGCGTGGTCGAGCACAAGGTGATTGGCCTGAACCTGAACGGCATCGGCGGCTCGGCCCTGACCGACAGCAGTATCGACGTGCCGGAAGCGCCAAGCGAAGGCATCCCGGTGACCTACGTGCCGGCGCGCAATACCGTGTTCCTCTCGCTGGCACTCGGCTGGGCCGAAGTGCTTGAGGCTCGCGATATCTTCATCGGTGTCAATGCGGTGGACTATTCCGGTTACCCGGACTGCCGCCCCGAGTTCGTCGAGGCCTTCGAGCGCATGGCCAACCTGGCCACCAAGGCCGGGGTCGAAGGGCAGGGCTTCCGCATCCAGGCGCCGCTGCAGAACCTGAGCAAGGCGCAGATTGTCCAGGCCGGTATCGCTCGCGGTGTGGACTACAGCCTGACCGTGTCCTGCTATCAGGCCGATGACGAAGGGCGCGCCTGTGGCAAGTGCGACAGCTGCCGCCTGCGGGCCGATGGCTTCAGTGCGGCCGGTGTAGCGGACCCAACCCGCTATTTTTAAAAAAATGCGAATGGGGTGTTGATTTCTCCTGAGAAATCAGTAATATACGCGCCATCCAACGGGTCGTTAGCTCAGTTGGTAGAGCAGTTGGCTTTTAACCAATTGGTCGTAGGTTCGAATCCTACACGACCCACCATATTCACAGCGGTTCGTGAGTACTAGAGAGGGGGGCTTGCCACAGCCTTTGCTAGTCTTGCAGCCGTCTGGAGCGAACCTTAGGCTCGCTTCGATGTGATGTCAATATGGAATAGCCCGCCTCTCATGGCGGGTTTTTCCGTTTCTGGGTCAAAAAAGTCAAAGACTTAGCGCATTTTCGAGCTGTCACAGCTCATTCATAAGATGCGTCAAATGGATCCCAAAACCCGCGCAGCCAAAGGCATGGCGCCAGATTCCTAGCACCATGAGCTGGCTCAGAGTTGATCCTCGAACCTGCTTCAGCTAACTCTGTGGTGGCTGAATGCCACTCGTCGGCTCTTGCCTATGGAGATGCCCGCGTGCTGTACATCGTGACTGCTTCAGTAGATGAAGAGCGCACAAACGGCGTGTTGCCGATGGCCGATGTCATCAGGCTGAAGAGTAGGCTGGGGGGGTAAAGCTCCTCGGGGGGAAGCATAGGACTGACACAGATATGCTCGATGTTCTGTTGAAGACCTGGTGCAGGTCCGCCGCCACCGTGATGATTCTGTTCAATCGTTCGTCGTTCACCTGACTCGATCCGGGCTTGAGCCTGGCCGACCCTCGATCCCGGGGCACCGCTTTCATCGACCCGACGCACCAGGTGCAGCGCTCCCTGCTGCATGCTGCGCTCGTGCAGCACATCTCTCATGTGATCGTAGTCAGCCTCGATGTAGCTCATCGTCGTCGCGATATTCGAGTGGTTCAGCAGGTTCTTTGTGAGGTGGATGTTCCTCTCCGGCTGCTTCATCAGGTCGGTCGCCAGCGTGTGCCTGAAGCGGTGCGGCGTCATGCGAACCCCAAGCTTGTCGATCAGCTTCTTGTACATCGCTTCGACCTGGTCGGAGTTCATCTCGCGCCGTTTGTAGTGACGGGAGAAACGGTTGACGTTGAAAAGTTGGTCTTCGGCGGCGAAGCCAGCTCGGGCAGCTTCTTCCAAGAGTCGATTAAGGTGAGGCACTAGCCCGTCGGGGATGGGGATGCGGAATTCGCGATGGGTCTTTTCGGTTTCACCCCTGACCAGGATGAGTTGTCGATCCCAGTCGACATCCTGTAATCGAATACACAGCAGGGCGTTCAGCCGGATGCCCGTGTAATAGAAGATTTCGAATGTCGCGAGCCAAAACCATGCAGGGGTGATTCTGGCTCGCTCGCCGGTTGATTTTTCTTGGTCGACCAGGCTTTGGAGCCAGCGCCGAGCGCGATGTATGGCCTCGCCGGCGATGATTTTACTCGGGCGTTTCGGGGCGATGACGGTGGTCTTTTTGAAGGGATTCATCCCTGTGTTGAGCAGGATCCCGTACTCGATGCCATAGCCCCAGATCGTCCTGAGATGGTTTGAGTAAGTGTTCCAGCTGCGCTTAGACAGGCCTTCGTCTATGACCTTGTTACGCCAGGCGAGAATACCCCGTCGATCAACCGCCTCCACGTCGACAGACTTGCCGAAGTGCTTTTCAAGCGACTTCATGGCGGCACTGTAGATTTTCGCGCTCGCAGGCCGAAGGTCATGGTCGACCAGGTACTCCTGCAGCAGTTCGTGAGGCGTCATTCTGCCGCCCCTTCCATCACCCTGCGCAAGCTTGGGTTGTTCATGGGCTGCTCAGTGAAAAGCAGTTTCGAGTCAAGTAGGAGGTAACCCCGCAGTTGGGTCGTCTTCCTTGGGCCTATGACGTCGTAGGTCCAGATGTTCAGTTGCTTGTTGGTCTTCTGGTGGGCCTTCTCTTTTTCAAATGCACGTTGTACTTGCTGCCAGGCCGCTGTCCCCGGTTTACCGACACTTTTCTCTAGATCCGGATGCTCAAGCACATACCGCTTGAAGATTCCGGGAGTTACGAGCATTGCCGTGTCGTCGACGGTGTGGATCAGCGCCTTGACATCATTGATGATCAATTTGTGGGAGGCGACGCCTGCTTTTACCCAGGCAATGAAAGCCCCTCCCAGCGAACTACTAATGGGCATTTTGGTAATGTCTTTCTGTGCAGCAATCCTTGCTGGGGCTGCTAAAGAGTCTTCGGCCGGCTCTGCCTCCCCTATTCCTTGAGGAGGAGGCGAGACGACTTCTGAGCCTTGGCTAGCGTATAGCTCTTCTGGTGGCGCAGTGATATCACTATACAGTGCTAGCAGCTCCTCGCGTTCAGACGATTGGATCCCTTCCGTCGGCCCGGGTTGGACCAACGCACGTGGTCGAGATGCTGCAGGAGGGGCTTCGGCATCGGGCATCAGCGGATCATCTGGTACCGGGCAAACCGTTTCTACCCCAGCGCCTGTGGCCACGGCTGGCTCTTGTTCCTGCTCCACCGTGAGCGTCCCGCCATAGATTGGGGGGCGGTCGTCAGGGTTGGGCCACACGAGCGCCGGCGATATCTTCAAGAAGGTGAAGTTGTTCTTCCAACCGCGGCCGTTATCGATAGTGGCTTTCCAGATCGCTTTATCCTGTGCATTGGTCTGGATGATCGCCTGGTCTTGCAGCATGTTGAAAAACGGGGCGTTGGAAGTTGGCACCCCCTCAATGCCCTGGGTCAGCATGTACGCTCGGAGTTGGTCTGCAGCAGGCTTGCTTACCAACCACAGGGCGTCCTCAGCCAGCCAGCCATCTGCTGGCCCATCGGGGTGGTTGAGCTTGAACTTGTCGCGCACCAAGAACCGCAGTCCATCAACCAGTTGACGCTGGAGCGATTGTTTGGGGGCGGCGAGTGCTCGCTCTGGATTCCCGCCCAATTGCTGGGCGACGGATGCCTTGTCGGCCTGGACCACTATTTCGGCCAGAATGCCGGCGTGCTCGTGTTGACCAGCCAGGAGGTAGATCAGCTGCCTCCAAAGTTCAGGGAAGCCACTGAGCCAGTCGAGAATCCCGTTGTCCAGGACCTGCGTGTACACAAGGGCTGACGCAGCACCATGCAGTTGGTACTCCCTACCTTTCACGTACTTGAACCGGTAGGGGCGGGGGATCGGTCCATGCCATGGATGCCACAGCTGGCCACCCTCGAGCTCCACACGGACATCAACAGCGATCTTTCCCAAGTCGTGCAGCAACGCGCCGTAGGCAGCTGCCGCAGTCCAGGCTTCGGCCTGAGCAGACTGCGACTCAGGTGGGGCCCCGATCGGCAGAAGATGGGTCTGACGGATCTTAAGGGCGTAGGCCATGATCTCCAGGCCGTGGTCCAGAAGGCCGCCAAGGTGGGCATGGTGATGATTCTCAGAGGCAGGGAGCAGCTGCACCAGTTCGGCGTAGCGCTCAAGCGGCTTCAGGTAGAGGGTGTTGAACTGAGCTCGTGAGAGCGATGCCCGGCGCCAGATGTTCTCCAGGAGCTGCTGGCGGAGTGGGCTCTGCAAGAGCGCCGTAGCTTTCGCCGGCAGGTGGAAGCCTTGCGGTGAGGCTTCTGGCGTTGATTGAGCCGCTTTGCGGCTCAACCAGGAGAGGAGGTGCATATAGTGCTCCATGGGGTGTGCATGGAGCGGGCTTTTCTCTTAATGCCAAGATGGCATCAACGTTAAAGCGAATGTCTGCTTCTACGGATTTCCTGGCAAATAGCCATCATCATCAGCCAGGACCGCTGGGCGATGAACTAGGCGTATGATTGATGCGCGGTGCTGGAGGCGCGGGCTTCAGCTCTTGGCGATACTGCTCCAGGCTCATGCTTCCGATGAGCTTGCCAGTTTTTGAAACCCCCATAACTGTCAGCATGCTTTCGTTCGAAACATGGGTTGCGAGGCCACGTCCGCCGCTACCACGTGCATCGGGTATTCTGAAGCTTTGCAACTTCTCCAGGTAGTCCATGAAGGTGGAATGGGTTACCCCGGTGTTCAAAATATCAGTTACTTCCAGGCAGCATTCGCCTGGTTCGAAGTATTTTTGATTCGCAAGAAACAGTTCGTCATCTTCTGTAAGCGCACCGTAAACTATCCAGTGGTGGCCGTAACGATTCAGTGCCGCAGCGGCTGCTTCATAGTCATTGAATATGGTTTTTTCTGATTCTATTTCGGAGTAATCTTTTTTAAATTCGACAAGTACTAGTTTGCTGTCTTTGCCGAAAATTCCATCGGCTGATGATCGCTCATGTCGGCCTGCGACCGGTGCTGCGAAGTCTAGCTGGCCATAGTTGGCAAGTCTGATAACGAAGTCGTACTCAACAGTCTTTTCCCACCAAGTTGCTTGCATCTGAAGCTCCTAACTTTTCCTTTTATCGGACTATGTCCGCCCTTTCGGATAAGGCTTTTACCCTTGTGGTCCATTCCATTATCCATTCAAGCCCATTTGCTTCTGAGCCATTTACCTTTTACTGCTGATGCGGGTAGTTCAAATGCCGAGCGATCTCCATGGCGTCGTGGAGAACCCGTAGGATCTCAACGACCTGGTCTGTTCCAGTGCGGTAGAACACGATATGGCGTGGACTCACCACGCGGCCGTCAGTCATCTGCAGCACGTTGAATGACAGATGCAGGCTGCGAAGGCCTGGTGAAAGCTCATCTCGCAATCTGCTGTTGATATGTACCGGCTCTTCTGCAAGCGAGTGAAAGGTTGCCTGAAGCAGGTCTTGATACTGGCTCCTGAGGGCCTCACCCAGCCTGACTTCCGTGAAGCGAAGTGTGTCGGCGATGTCAGTGTATGCCTGGGGAGATATGCGCACTACGAGCCTATTCATGCTTTATCGCTCGCGAGTCGTCCCAGATTTTCGAGATAAGCTTTGAGATTGGCCGGATCGACTTCGTCGTACTGGCCTGCTTCGACCTGCATGATGCCCACTGATGTGGCGTTCCGTAGAGCCTCGAGCCTGGCTGACTCAGCTGCTTCATACTCAAGCAGCATTCGGATGCCGGCCCGCACGACCTCGCTGAAATTTTGGTAGCGCCCAGTGCTGACGAGATCATCAATCGACTGCTCCATCGGCTTTGGGACGACGACGTTGTGGGTGGCCATAGAGGGATCCTGATGAATGGTTATGGCGTTTTATGCCATGCCTCTTGCGAAAAAGCCAAAGGTGTCGTATATCTGATGGCAAGATGCTCTCACAGAGCAAGGAGATGAATCATGACTGCAGCCGCCAAACACTCGATTGCCTTCCGCCTGGGTCGGGCACTTGGGAGCATGGCGCGGTTTTGTCTCCAAGATCGCAACAATCATGTGCGATGGATTAAGCGTGGCGTTGCTTTTACTGTGGCGCTGCTTATCCTCGTGAATTCCTTCAGTTGGATACTTAGCACTATTTTGACCTTGGTCTGCCTACTGCTGGGTTTGGTTGTGCTTTCGAAAGTTGACATCAGCCAAACACACTCATCCTCGAAAAGTTGGTTGCACAGCCCAGGTGTTCCTCGAAACGGGCCGTGCGGTTATGGTTTCTACGATATGTATGGAAATTTCAAGGGGCTCTCAGACCCTGATGATGACGAGTGATTTTTCGCTGGGGTGGAGTTTTAATTACTTTGGTGAGATAGATTTTACTGCGTCCTCTGCCATCGCCCCCGCCTTTGAGCCTGCCCCCTTAACATCTTTCGATCCGCTAGCGAGCCCTTCCAGAACCGATCCGGTCTTGATTCCAGCCCAACCCAAAGCGCCTATCCAGAAGACTGGCAAAATGATAAACATTGCTCCCATGACGAAGTTTAATATTGCGTCTTGAGTAGTGGTATTCAGTCCCATAACTGGGTCAAATGATAAGTGCGGTGATCCTGAGCCGTATAGAACGTCGATAATGGTGCTGTCGACCCAACGAGCAAGTTGGAACCAGAAGTCGACGAAGATTAGCGCAAACATTGTTACTGACATAGTCATCGCCACCTCGAGTCGATATGCACCTATGATCAGAATCATCGGAATGCAGATCACCATAGCCATCTTCAAGAATGCCATCACCATCGGGAGTGCTTGCCGCACCATGTCCATCGCGGGGAAGTAGGCCAGGGAGCCAACCGCGACTCCGAGTGTTCCGCCTGCACGGGCCAAACCGTTCCACGCGGTACCACCGATCTGCCCGCCGTAATCCGTGTACACATCCCCGTTGACCTGGCTGGAGGGCGACACGAGCTGGCGGATCATCGAGTCGGTCACTTCCTCCTGAGACAGCCACTTTGCCCACCCGAGGAACTGGTTCAGCAGGCTTGGATCGACCTGGCCTTTCAGCCGGTCCCTCAGCCCGATACTGCCATCCGACCACCACTGCTTGCAGGTTGGATATCCACCACCACCGGTGACCTGTGGCATTCCGTCATCCCGTTTCACGTCATAGGGCCAAGCTGTGCGCGGTGTCCTGGAGTAGTCGGTGTCGTAGTACCCCGCGGTGTTCAACAGGAAGTGGGAGCCGATCCAGTTCAGGTCCTGCAGGGCCTTCTGGTCTTTGGCGATCGACCCAATATCGGGCTGACGCATGAACAGGCGTGCCCGGGAAGGACCGAAACAATCGTGGGTGAAGTCAGCTACTTCCTGGGCGAGGAGGGGGTTGCCAATCCTCATCGCGTCGACCTCCATGCGCATCTGTCTAAGGTCGGTACCGCACGGTATTGCTGCAACAGCACCACTGTTCAACCCCTTGGACATCGCGTGTACGAGTGCCCACCAGATCGGCAGCTGGGCGCTTTTGCCGGCCAGCGAGCTGAACGTGGTGTTCCAGCCAGTCTCGGAAGGGGCCGGGGTCATCACCTGGCATTGGCGGGCGCGTTGCTGATCGAACTCGAGCGTGTCGAAGCCCACGGAGACAACCGGGACAGCACACATTGATACCACTACGTAGCCGAGGTAGATCTGGGTCTCAATGCGAGCCAGGGACAGCACGCCTTTGTTGCCTTCATCCGCACCCTCCCCGCGAACCTTAATCCACTCCCGGGCCACGATAATGATGAAGGGCAGGGCGAACAGCCCCGTGTCGGAGATCATGTCCCAGATCCCGTTGTTGATGATCCATCCAACCAGGGTGAGGTAGTACTCCAGGTAGTCGTTCGTATAGAGGGTCATAGCACCTCCGACCAGGCGATGGGTGCCTTCGAGATCTCGATGATCACGAACAGCAGGAGTACCAGGAATTCGATCCGCTGAGCTTTGGATGGCTGGCCAGCCTCGACCCCTGGCAGGCGCGCCTTCAGCATCATCCAGGCGTAGACGATGCTGACGTAAAGGGTTAGTCGCCAGACCAGAAGTGGCAGGTAATTGCTCTCCCGCCACTTCAGCCAGGTATCGAATACACCCAGGTGGTTGACCGCGATGATGCCGAGCAGCACGCTGAACGCCAGCAGAATGGTGCTGAAGAGCAGCCCGCCCAGCAGGATCTTGAGGGAGTTGGTTTTCTTCTCGACTTCCTGAGTCATGGTTATTCCTTGCTGGCAGGCTTCTGCAGCTGGATCATGCGGTCCTGTTCGGGCGCTGCGTCGTAAATCGTCCGAGAGTTCTCGGCGCGCGCTTTCCCACGCTCGATGATCTTCATCGGGGAGTTGTTCGCGAGCTGCTGTCGCATATCGAGCTCGGTCTTGAGGTTCGTGATGAGCTGTTGAAGGGTGTCGACCTGCCCAAGTGTCGCCTCGACGGCCAACTTGTTGGAATTCACGTTGGGTTCCTTGCTGCCCGTGATCAGCATGCGCTGCAGGAGCAAGCCCTTTTCCAGAACGTCAGCAAGCGCGACTTCGGAGGCCAGGCGGCTCGCGAGTACGGCCTGGTCTCTCTCGTCTCTCAGTGCCGTGATGACGCCGCGAGTGATGGGCAGAGAGTCGCTGCTGGCCTCTCGCAGCTTCTCCGAGGTGATCTGGGTTCCAGGTTTCAGCAGGTCCTGCAGTGCGGTCAGTTTCTTCTCGTAGGTCTCCTGGATCAGCGGCGTCAGGCCTACACCCGGGGTGGATGTCGTGCTGCAGCCCTCACAGGTCTGGATCTGCTGCTCTCCGAGCACACGGTTCGCGAACTGGGCGGCCTCGGCAGGCGACTCCCAGCTGCCGCACAGCAGTCCGTTGGCGCAGCTCGCCTTGGGAATGCTCGAAGTCGCCTCCGGCGCGCGGTTGTTGAGCAAGTTGTAGCCTGCTTTGGCAACATCCCCCACGACCTTGATGGGTTGCTGGCCGTTGCCACCGGCCTGTTTGCCGCCGACCCAAGTGACTCCGTTGGTACCTGGTGCGTTCTCGACTTTGTCGACCACAGCTACAGCATCGGTGTTCGAGGCCAGGGCCTGGCCCATCTGCTGACCTTCCGCGACTTTGCCCCAGCCCATTTGCCCGCCGGCGATGTCGGCCATGCGCTCTGCGATCGCGCGGCAAGTACCTTTCGACCGATCGTAGTCGAGCCGCGCCTGCAGGATCCCGTTGGTCAGCAGGTTGTAGAGGGCGGGGTTTGCCCGCTGCAGGATCAGTGCCGGCAGCGAAGAAACCGCACCAGTCGCATTCTGGATTACGCTGCCCATGATCTGTTGAAAGCCCTGGGTCGCGCCGTTCAGCTGGTTCTCCAGGGTATTGCTGAGGTTCATGTTTCCGCAGACCAGGTTGTTTTGCCAGCCCGCGCCAACGGTGATGCTCTCCATCTGGCCAGCGCTACCCATCTGCACCGCGCTGCCCCCGCCAATGCTGTACAGCACGTCGTCGCCGATAACGCTGCCCTGCGATTCGACCTTGATCGGGTCGGCGGCCTCGGCCACGCACCAGGTGCTGCTCATGCTCACAGCAAGAGCGATTGCTGCAGTCATTCTTTTCATTGGGCACTCCAGGTCATATCTCATTGGAAGTCTGTGCTTCCGAGGAAGGTTTGGCCGCGACGTTTGCAGCACGAGTAAGGTCGCCAGAGGGCCCAGGCGTAGGCTTCATCGACAGCATCGACGTTGATGCCGGCGTTGGGGAAAACCGCACAGGTGGGGCTGATGGCAGGGGAGAGTTGTTGCCATTTGCCAGTGGTGGCATCGCCCTCCTTCAACTCGCCGGCGGGCCAGTAGCCAGGCTCTGCCATTGCCCGCATTGGCTGGTACACATGAGGCTGGCCAATGCGCGTGGTGATGTCGCCGGCCCGCTGCGCGATCACGGCTCCAGCTTTGAAGTCATCGGTCTGGTGGAGGAAGCCGCTGCGCGGGTAAAGGTTGCCCCACAGATCACCGGAGAACATTCCCCCGACCTCGCGCAGGCCTGGCACCAGAGCTTCTGGGTAGACGGACTCGGGGACGCCGTAGCGCCAAGCCAGCGTGTCCAGCGTGCTGAGCATGTAAGGCACCAGCGGAGTGGTCGCGCCGTGGCAGGAGTAGCCGTAGGAGCTGGCGAACTGGTTGAACACCGTCGCACCTGGATGTCCGATAACGTCAGCCTCCTTGAACTTCGTGATGTTGTTCTCGGCGTTGTGGTTGGTGGTGCCGTCGTTACCGGCCTGCGCGGTGGCATTCGGCATCCCCATCGGGCTCACCTCCGTCCAGGGGTTGCCACCGGTATTGGCGTAAGCCGACACCACCGCGTCTGGGATGTAGTGCCGGACTTTCGTGGACGTTTTCACGGTGCAACCCAGCGGGGTGCAGAGCAGCCAGTAGCAGATCCCTACCACCTTGTATTCGAGGCACGCAGGTGAGCTGGTGGAGGCCAGGATTGCTGCTGAATTGACAGTGGCGAATGCTGAAAAAGACATGGCTGACGTCAGCAGCCCGGCCCAGGCGCGTCGGGATACCTTTTTCACCGTTGCCCCCTCGCCTGGCTGATGGCCCGCAAGGCCGCTGTCACGTCAGGTTGGCCGTAGACCACATACCGGCGATCAACAACCACTGCAGGCACTTTCGAGACACCGACACTCCAGGCATCGGCATTACCCTGCTGGGCGGCGGCCAGCTGCTGCATCAGTGCAGCTCCGGCCGGAGAGCTCATCAACTGCCGGGCGGCAAGAGCGGCCTGGTGTGGATTGGGCGGTAACTTCTGGGACAGCTGTGCCTCGATGCGCTGTTGGTCATCGAGCTGGATCACTCGCACGCCTGCGGGCACGGCGGTCAGTGGATGCGCCGAGTCCGTAACGGCCCAAGTCTCGGCATGGACGGTGCCGGAGGCTAGCGCGAGAGCGAGCGCTGAGACAGCTCGCCAGGTTGGCGGGAGAAGTTTGAGCATTGGGCTGTACCTGAAGTGAGGACCGGTACAGGAAAACGGATCGACCTTCTAGGTGCAGCAGAAAATAGATACTCCACGCTGCTTGGATTTCTTCCTAAGGGCTCAATCACATCAAGTCGAATGTGACGAACGGGGCATCCATGACCTCGGCTTTTCTGATCCGAGCATTTCGGATCGCACTCTCCTTTGGGAGGGTATATTGAACGCTCAACAAAGCGCGGTGGAATTTCAGTATGCTTGGGAACTTGAGCAAGCCATTACAATTGGCGGCTCCCAGCCACTGGCAGAAGCCAGGCTCGGGCGGCCATGCCGCCATCTTGAAGGCTACGTACCTTGGACATGGTCGAGAGCGCGGGTAGCTTCCCAGCCGTTGAGTCGTATCTGCAAAGAGTGGAGCTGGGTACCTATTAATAAGGGTTTTATTCGAGCGCTATTAATAGCGGCGGTACTTACCCAAACATTGGTAGTGCTCGCGAGAGAGCTGGTTCATATTTGGGTGGCTCCATGCACTGGGATGGAAAAAAGCATAAAGCTTTTAGCTATTTATCGCGCAGACATATATTGAGGGGCGTACTTGAGTATCGCACTTTGATAACTAGACGGTCTGGATAGATCGCGCTGGCTCTCAGCACTTGGCTGCTCAGTGCATCATGTAATTTAAACTCCGCTAAAAGCAATCTTTCATCTATAAAAACAAGATATTAGCGCTTTTCCAAAACGTAACCAACGCCGCGCAAAGTATGAATTAGCTTGCTTTCAAAGGGGTCATCTATTTTTGCCCTGAGCCTACGAATGGAGACCTCAACAACATTGGTGTCGCAGTCGAAGTTCATGTCCCAGACCTGCGAGATGATCTGAGTGCGGCTCAGTACCACGCCTGTATTGCGCATCAGGTAGTGTAGCAGGGCAAACTCTTTTGTCGTCAGATCAATTCTCTGCCCGTCCCTGAAGGCTCTGTGGCGGCTCTGGTCGAGCTCCAGGTCAGCTACGCGAATGATCTCCACGGATGCGGGGTGATCAGACCTACGCATCAAGGCGCGGACCCGCGCCAACAGTTCAGGGAACTCAAATGGCTTTATCAGGTAGTCATCTGCGCCGTTTTCCAACCCTCGTACCTTATCCACCAAACGGCTTCTCGCCGTGAGCATCATGATGCGCGACGGGCAATTCTTACGCCGTAGCAGTTCAAGAACCTGCCACCCGTCCATCTCTGGCAAATTGATATCAAGGATGATCAGCTCGTATTCGTGTTGCTTAGCCAAGAATAGTCCATCGGATCCGGTATGGACGCAATCTACTACATAGCCACATTCGGTAAGGCCCTGACGCACATATTCCGCAGTTTTTACTTCATCCTCAATAACCAGAATTCGCATGGGATTTTGTCTCGATATCACAGAGCAATTAACCGCGCGCGCGCGCCGGCATTATTGAGAGGAATGGTAAATCAAAATTGAGGGGGCGGGGTCTAAATTACGGATTTGTAATTTCCAGGTAATATGATTGATAGCCTGCCGGTATATCTTGTCGCGGTCTGGATTTTACGTTTTCGGGTCCTCGCTCAACTAGGTAATTTGACCTTATGAGGTATTGGGTTTTTTTCTTTTTTGTGTTGGCTTCGTTCCGTTCAGATGACGGTGAAGTCACGCACACTGAGGAGCCTGGGCATTGGTGCAGCCATGAGTTGCATCGCGCACTCGAACGATTGATCGGGTTTTAGGCAAAAAAAAGGCGCCCGAAGGGCGCCAAATATCCACCTTTTACCAAAGGAGCACTTAAGCCACTCAAGGTGAATGCGTAATGCACGTTTTTTCTGGAAGGACCAACTTAAAAATAAACTGGTCCGCTCAGAGAATTACAGAATCGACAGCGGGTATTCAATGATCACGCGAGTTTCATCCAGATCCGATTCGAATGCAGTGGCACGCGTGGTGGCTTGGCGCAAACGGAAGGAGAGGTCTTTTGCCGGACCGGTTTGCACGACATATTTGACCTCGATGTCACGCTCCCAACGTTTCTGATTGGTAAGCGGATCACCGTTGGCATCGGTGCGCATGTAGAACTGGTTGGCGTTCGAATAGTCGGCGCCCGAGCCCCTGGCGTAGCGGGTCATGAACGTCAGACCAGGAATGCCGTAGCTGGTGAAGTTCAGGTCATAACGCAGCATCCAGGAGCGCTCTTTCGGTGAGTTGAAGTCGCTGTACTGGATGGAGTTATCGACGAAGATCGAGTCTGACTGACGCAAGTAGTCGAAGTCGTCGTCGCCGTTGTTGCGCTGGTGCGAGAGGGCGAGGGTGTGAGCGCCGTAACGGACGCCGACTTTGGCACTCCAGATGTTGTTGTCGAACTCACCCAGGCGTCGTTTACCCTCATCTACGGCTTTGTAGTAATTGAAGCCGCCCAGCAGTGCGAGGTCGTCGCTCAGCGGGTAGACGACGCTAGTACCGGCATAGTACTGATTCCAGACATCCTTCAGTTGGCTGGCGTATACGCTCACGGTGACATTGTCGTTGACCTGATAGTCGCCACCACCGTACCCAATCCAAGGCGAATTAACTGGGCCGCCATAGAAGGTGACGAAGTTATCATTCAAGTTACTGGAAACTGGCTGGCTCATCGCATGCAGTCGACCACCCTGTAGGGTGAGGCCCTGGATGCTGGTGTTCTCAACGGTCACACCGCGGAAGCTTTCAGGCAATAGGCGCGAGTCGCCTGATGCAACAACCGGAGTCGACGGGAAGACATCACCTACTTTCACTACAGTATCGAACAACCGGACTTTGGCCGCGCCGCCTATCTTGGTGTATTCATCGCGAGCTTCGCCCTTGTTATCAACAGGCAGCACGTCGAAGGAGCTACGACCGCCATTGCGCCCGTCACCGGTGTCGAGCTTAAGGCCGATCATGGCAAAGGCATCAACACCAAAGCCGACGGTACCCTGGGTAAAGCCAGAGTTAAATTTGGTGATGATCGCGTGCGCCCAGGCTTCGGAGTAGCCATTGGTGTTGCCCTTGCCACTGTTGTAAGTGGGGGCCGAACTGTCGCGATTATCACGATTGAAGTAGAAGTTGCGGTTGAGCACTGTAAGGCTGCTGCCTTCGATGAAACCTTCCTGCTTATCTTCAGCTTGAGCAGTAACTGCAAAGCTTCCAGATAGCGCCGAAACTGCCGCCAAATACAGTGGTACTTTTGTTTTCATCCGATGCTCCTTTGATTTACGGCAGTTTTTATTATGTTTACCGGCGCGGGCGTCGTTATAAATTGTGGCCCGGCGGCGCGCCTAGCGTAGCGCCGAGCTCATAATTGCAGGCTGAAGATAACGGGAGGGTGATAGGACAATTACAATTTCGTCATCTGCTCGTTATTTGGGTGTTCCACACCGCGTGCTAGCGATCTCTCTCGTTAGCAACAAAATCCTATGGATCGGCTGTTTTTTCAGTGTTTTCGGGCATTACGAGCATTTATTACGAAATTGTAATTTTCTAGCCACCCCTCTGATAGCTAGCGCTCTTTAGAGTGCCATCACCTAATCCAGTGGGGCTTGGCAGCTGTTTCGGCGTTCTGGCCAAGCTTTAACGAAGTTTGTGCACGAGGACCAAGAAAGTGCCCCGGTATAACCGCAATGTCTTATCCAAGACCTACGTCTCACCTTGGAAGATCGCCGCGCTCTGTGCGGTGATGTCCGGGGTGTTGGCACCCGCAGCACTTGCCCAAAGCATCAGCTTGCCCCAAGCGCTGTCGACGGCAATGGATGCCAACCCAGACCTCGCGGCTGCACGACAGGAAATCGGCATCGCGGACGGTGCGCGCAAGCAAGCTGGGCTGATTCCTAACCCCGAAATCTCCTATGAGATGGAGGACACACGACGTAGTACCAGCACAACGACCGTAACTCTAAGTCAGACTTTGGAGCTAGGTGGTAAGCGGGGAGCTCGCGTAGAGGTCGCTACATACGGCCAGAGCGTTGCGCAGCTTGAGTTAGACCGTCGCGTGAATGGTCTGCGTGCAGACGTTGTGCAGGCGTTCTATGCGGCATTACGAGCCCAAACCGGACTCGACCTGGCCAAACAATCCCTTGACCTTACAGAGCGCGGCCTTCGCATTGTTGATGGTCGTGTTCGCGCAGGTAAATCTTCGCCCGTGGAGGCAACCCGCGCCCAGGTGCAACTGGCTGAAGCCAGGCTGCAGGTCCGTCGTGCCGAAACGGAAAAAACGACGGCCTACCAGCAACTCGCCCAAGTTACGGGGAGTTCAGTGACCGTATTTGATCGCCTTGAATCACCGACCCTGTCTCCAGGCTTGCCGCCGCGGACTGAAGAGTTGCTGGCACAGCTCGATCAGACTCCGGAAATGCGCCAGGCAGTGGTGCAAATTGATAAGAGCGACGCCTCGCTTGGTGCAGAGAAAGCTCAGCGCATTCCAAACCTCACCGTAAGCGTGGGTAGCCAGTACGACCGCTCGGTTCGCGAGCGAGTGAATGTCGTTGGACTGTCCATGCCTCTGCCGCTGTTTGATCGTAACCAAGGCAACATTCTTTCCGCTTCTCGACGCGCCGATCAGGCCCGCGACCTGCGTAACGCTGTCGAGCTGAGACTGCGTGCCGAAACCCAAACCGCGTTGAACCAGTGGTCTACCGCCATGCAAGAAGTCGAATCCTACGACAAGACCATTCTGCCCTCAGCCCAGCAGGCTGTGGACACCGCAACCCGCGGATTCGAAATGGGGAAATTCGGCTTTATCGAAGTGCTGGACGCGCAGCGCACGTTGATCGTTGCCCGCGGCCAGTATCTCGAGTCGCTAGCCGCGGCGACCAATGCGCGTGCGCAAGTAGAAAGGGTTTATGGCGAAGTCGGTTCGACTGCCGGCGCCCGTTGAACGGGCCGTACATTTTCTTCGGCACTCGGCGTTAAACACGCCAGTGCCTACGATCAGCAGGAGTAGCAATGGATAACAAACGCAAGATCGCCCTCGCGGTAGCCGCTGTGGCAGCCCTTGGATTTGGCAGCCTCGCCTGGAACAACAGTTCCGAACAGCAAGCCGCAACTAGCACAGAACACGGTACTGACGATGGTCATGGCCATGAAAAGAAGGCCGGATCAGCCAACAAAGAGCAGGGTGATGCGGGACATGATGAAGAGGGTCATGGCGAGGAAGGTCACAGCGAAGAGGGCGGGGAAGAAGAAGGCAAGCTGACCCTCAGCGCAGAGCAAATCAAAGCTGCCGGCGTTTCTCTGGAATCTGCCGCGCCCCGAGACTTGGGCACGGTCGTGAGCTTCCCGGGCGAGATTCGTTTCGACGAAGATCGTACTGCGCACGTTGTTCCTCGTGTCCCTGGCGTTGTTGAAGCTGTTCTGGCCAATCTGGGCGAGACCGTCAAGAAGGGCCAGGTCCTTGCTGTAATTGCCAGCCAACAGATCTCTGACTTGCGCAGCGAACAACAGGCTGCACAGCGTCGCGTAGAACTGGCTCGAGTGACTTTCGATCGAGAGAAGCAGCTGTGGCAGGACAAGATTTCCGCTGAGCAGGACTACCTTCAAGCTCGCCAGGCGCTGCAGGAAGCGGAGATCTCTCTGGCCAATGCCAAGCAGAAGGTGGGCGCAATCGGCGCCTCGGTTAACTCCGTTGGCGGTAACCGTTATGAGCTCCGGGCTCCCTTCGACGCCGTAGTGGTGGAGAAGCACTTGACCGTCGGTGAAGTCGTCAGCGAGGCGACTAACGCCTTCATCCTGTCAGACCTCACTCAGGTCTGGGCCACTTTCGCCGTTCCGCCTACAGACTTGGGCAAGGTCACGACCGGGCGTGCCGTTAAGGTTTCTTCGCCAGACATGAACGTCGAGGTCGAGGGCAAGGTGGGCTATGTCGGCAGCCTGTTGGGTGAGCAAAACCGTGCAGCAACCGTCCGTGTCACCCTGACCAACCCTAACGGGGCCTGGCGCCCCGGCCTTTTCGTCAATATCGCAGTGACTTCCCAGACTGATCGCGTAGCGGTGGCCGTCCCTGAACATGCCGTGCAGACCGTTGAGGACAAACCATCGGTATTCGTCCGCACCGCAGAAGGCTTCGACACCCGTCCAGTGAAACTGGGCCGACGTGACAATGGGTATGTGGAAATCACCGACGGTGTCGAAGCGGGCGCCCAAGTGGCTACCAATGGCAGCTTCACACTCAAGTCTGAGCTCGGCAAAGCATCTGCCGAGCACAGTCACTGATGCGAACTGACAGGATGATTTCTCATGTTTGAACGTATCATCAGATTCGCCATTGAGCAGCGCATCGTTGTAATGATCGCTGTCTTGATCATGGCCGGCATCGGTATCTACAGCTATCAAAAGCTGCCCATCGATGCGGTACCCGACATCACCAACGTCCAGGTGCAGATCAACGCTGCAGCGCCTGGCTATTCGCCATTGGAAACTGAGCAGCGGATCACGTTTCCAGTAGAAACGGCCATGGCCGGTCTCCCGGGTCTTCAGCAGACCCGTTCCCTGTCTCGCTCTGGCCTGTCTCAGGTCACCGTGATCTTCAAGGATGGCACCGACATTTTCTTTGCCCGCCAGCTGATCAACGAGCGGCTGCAGGTTGCGAAGGAGCAGCTGCCAGAGGGCGTAGAAGCCGTCATGGGACCGGTCTCCACCGGCCTCGGGGAAATTTTCCTGTGGACCGTAGAGGCCGAAGATGGCGCGGTCAAAGAAGACGGTACGCCATACACTCCCACCGACCTGCGGGTAATCCAGGACTGGATCATCAAGCCCCAGCTGCGCAACGTTCCTGGCGTGGCAGAGATCAACACCATCGGTGGTTTTGCCAAGCAGTTTCTGGTTGCGCCGGATCCGAAGCGTCTGGCTACCTACAAGCTGACACTGAATGATCTGGTCGCAGCGTTGGAAAGCAACAACGCCAACGTCGGTGCCGGTTACATCGAGCGTAATGGCGAGCAGTTGCTCATCCGTGCACCAGGCCAGGTGGGCAACATCGAAGACATCGCCAACATCGTAATCACCAGCGTGGATGGTGCACCGATTCGCATCAGCAATGTCGCTGACGTCAGTATCGGTAAAGAGCTCCGTACGGGTGCTGCTACCGAGAATGGGCGTGAGGTCGTGCTCGGTACCGTGTTCATGTTGATCGGTGAAAACAGCCGTACTGTGTCCCAAGCTGTCGCTGCGAAGCTGGCGGACATCAACCGGACCCTGCCAAAGGGCGTGGTTGCCGTCACCGTTTACGACCGTACCAACCTGGTTGAAAAAGCCATTGCGACTGTGAAGAAGAACCTGGTGGAAGGCGCGATCCTGGTTATCGCCATTCTCTTCCTGTTCCTCGGCAACATCCGTGCTGCGCTGATCACCGCGATGGTCATTCCACTGTCCATGCTGTTCACCTTCACAGGCATGTTCAACAACAAGGTCAGTGCCAACCTAATGAGTCTAGGGGCACTCGACTTCGGCATCATCGTCGACGGTGCCGTGGTTATCGTGGAGAACGCGATCCGTCGATTGGCCCATGCGCAGCACAAACATGGTCGCATGCTTACCAAAACCGAACGCTTCCATGAAGTCTTTGCCGCTGCTCGAGAAGCGCGTCGGCCGCTGATCTTCGGGCAGCTGATCATCATGGTGGTGTACCTGCCGATCTTCGCCCTCACTGGCGTTGAGGGCAAAATGTTCCACCCCATGGCTTTCACTGTCGTGATGGCGCTATTGGGCGCAATGATCCTCTCCGTTACCTTCGTGCCTGCGGCGATCGCCATGTTCGTCACTGGCAAAGTCAAGGAGGAGGAGGGCGTGGTCATGCGCACCGCGCGGCTGCGTTATGAGCCGGTACTGCAATGGGTGCTTGGGCACCGGAACATTGCTTTCTCGGCCGCAGTTGCCCTGGTCGTGCTCAGCGGCGTGCTTGCCAGTCGCATGGGCAGTGAGTTCATCCCGAGCTTGAGCGAAGGTGACTTCGCTCTTCAAGCCCTGCGTGTGCCGGGTACCAGCCTGAGTCAGTCGGTGGACATGCAGCAGCGCTTGGAAAAAGCGGTCATCGAACAGGTACCGGAAGTCGAGCGGATGTTCGCCCGTACCGGTACTGCTGAAATCGCTTCTGACCCGATGCCGCCTAATATTTCCGACGCCTACGTCATGCTCAAGCCAAAGGAGCAATGGGCCGATCCCAGCAAGTCGCGAGACGCGCTGATTGCCGATGTGCAGAAGGCCGCCGCCAGCGTGCCGGGCAGCAACTATGAGCTGTCCCAGCCGATCCAGCTGCGTTTCAACGAACTGATCTCCGGGGTACGCAGTGACGTTGCGGTCAAGGTTTATGGTGACGATATGGACGTGCTCAACACCACGGCCAACAAGATCGCCGCAGCACTCAAAGCGGTACCGGGTTCTTCGGAGGTCAAGGTTGAGCAGACCACCGGCCTGCCGGTGCTGACCATCAATATCGACCGGGAAAAAGCAGCACGTTATGGCCTGAACATTGCGGATGTGCAGAATTCGATCGCGATTGCTGTAGGTGGCCGCACAGCCGGAACGTTGTACGAGGGTGATCGTCGATTCGACATGGTGGTTCGCCTGCCTGAGGCCGTACGTACCGACGTAGCGGGTATGTCTAGCCTGTTGATCCCTGTTCCTGCCAATGCGGCTCAGGGCACCAACCAGATAGGCTTCATTCCGCTGTCACAGGTCGCTAACCTTGACTTGCAGTTGGGCCCGAATCAGATCAGCCGCGAGAACGGCAAGCGTTTGATCATCGTTAGCGCCAACGTTCGGGGGCGCGACCTTGGGTCGTTCGTTGATGAGGCGGCAACCACGCTGGCAACGAGGGTGGAAGTCCCTGCGGGTTACTGGACCAGTTGGGGCGGCCAGTTCGAGCAGCTGCAATCGGCAGCCAAGCGCCTGCAGATCGTTGTACCGGTTGCCTTGTTCCTGGTCATGACCTTGCTGTTCCTGATGTTCAACAACCTGAAGGACGGCATGCTGGTCTTCACCGGTATTCCATTCGCACTCACCGGGGGCGTCGTGGCGCTATGGCTGCGGGATATCCCATTGTCGATCTCGGCAGGGGTGGGCTTCATTGCGCTGTCGGGCGTTGCGGTATTGAACGGGCTTGTGATGATCGCCTTCATCCGCGGCTTGCGAGAGGAGGGGAGAACGCTCAGGCAGGCCGTTGACGAAGGCGCATTGACCCGCCTGCGACCTGTGCTGATGACAGCTCTGGTGGCTTCCCTGGGCTTCATCCCGATGGCCTTGGCTACCGGTACCGGTGCAGAGGTTCAACGCCCGCTGGCAACGGTGGTGATTGGCGGAATCCTGTCCTCCACTGCGCTGACCTTGCTGGTACTGCCGGCTCTGTATCACTGGGCACACCGCAAGGATGAAGACGGTGACGAGTCCGAAGTGGTGAGCTAATAGGCAATTACAGAAAAGCCCACAACGCGTGTTGTGGGCTTTTTTTGTTTTTATATGAAGCAGATGCACTTACCTTTCAAAATTGTAAGTTTCTCGTCATGCCGGTGATGCCTGTGCGTTGCTAAAGTTACGCCCGAGAAGACTTGAAACTGAGAGGTTTATATGAAAAAGCTAATGGTTGCTGCTGCACTTGTTATGTTCTCGATGGCTTCGCAAGCTAATACTTTCTCCGAAAGCAAACAGCTGCAATACATCAGTGAGCATCAGACTGCTGTGGCAAGCTATGCAGAGAAAAATGGCAAGCCTATGCCGGAGATTCAAGACTACAAGTACGGCATGAAGATTGATGTTGCCAAATTCGTGCGTCAGTCCCAAGACCCCAGGACTTGCCAGGTCTACCCGCGGTTGATGACCTTTGAAGACTCCCAGGGTACGCTCAAGACGGTTCGCTACTCCATGTACTCGCAATGCATCAACAACAAGTAGTGACCGCTGTGAATAGAACAATTAGAGAATTCACAAATGCCAGGCAGTGCCTGGCATTTTTTATGGCGACCGATGAGGCCCGTTAAAGGCCTAAGCCTTAATGGCTGGCCGTGGGCAAGCCGTGAAATAGATCTTAGGTGCTCAAACACGATGGCTTTCAACTGCAGAGGGCAGTTTTTAGCCTTGACCCCAGAAGGGACGAGTTATGAAAAGTTTGCTTGAACGCCCAGACGACCAAGCAGGGCATGATGGCCATAGCCATGAGCATGACGGCATCTTTGGCATGAACACCGAACTGGTTTTCGCGCTGATCTGTGGTGCCCTTCTCGGTGCCGGTGCTCTCGCAGAACAGCTCGGGCTGATCGACAGGATGTCGCTAGTTCTGTACGTGTCTGCCTACGTTTTCGGTGGATGGTTTACCACCAAGGAAGCGATCAGCAACATCCGCCAGAAGCGATTCGAGATCGACACGCTGATGCTGCTCGCCGCCGCAGGGGCTGCGAGCATTGGCGCTTGGGCAGAGGGGGCGCTGCTCCTGTTCCTTTTCAGCTTGGGGCACTCCCTGGAAAGCTATGCGATGGGCAGGGCTAAGAAAGCCATCGAGGCGCTTTCTAAGCTCGCACCCACCACTGCAATGGTGCGAAGCACAGACGGCACGAATGAACTGCCTGTGGAGCTCCTCGTTCCAGGCGACGTTGTCATCGTGCGCCCAAATGATCGTCTGCCGGCCGATGGCTTTGTGGTCGCCGGGTTCTCAAGTATCAATCAGGCGCCAGTGACGGGTGAGAGCGTCCCCGTGGACAAACGGCCTGTCACCGATGCTGCGCTCGCTCGTAGCAAGCCAGATGCCGTGGATGCTGCTTCGAAAGTCTTCGCCGGCACCATCAATGGCGAAACCCTGATCGAGGTCGAGGTAACACGTCGCTCCACGGAAAGCACCCTGGCGCGGGTCATCAAAATGGTCAGTGAAGCCGAGGTTAGGAAGTCGCCGACACAGCGCTTCACCGACCGCTTCCAACGAGTGTTCGTTCCGTTGGTCCTGCTCCTGGTAGCAGCGCTGATGTGTGCCGGCATATTCATCGATGAGCCATTTCGTGATTCGTTCTACCGAGCGATGGCCGTCCTGGTCGCCGCAAGCCCATGTGCGCTTGCGATCGCAACACCCAGCGCCATTCTTTCCGGCATCGCCAGGGCTGCTAGAGGCGGAGTACTGATCAAGGGCGGTGCGCCGCTCGAAGAACTCGGCTCCTTGAATGCCATGGCTTTTGACAAAACCGGTACCCTGACCGAAGGACGCCCTCGCATCACCGATGTGATACCGCTAGCCGGTACTCAGGTTCAAGATCTGTTGGCCGTCGCCATCGCCGTGGAGTCGATGAGCGACCACCCACTCGCTGCGGCTATCGTGCGCGACGGCGAGGAGATGATTGGCACCAGGGACAAATCTCAGGTAATCAACCTGACGAACCTGGTTGGCCGCGGCGTGCGCGCTGAGGTGGATGGCCAGTTCGTCTGGATTGGTAAAGTCGAGATGTTCGGTACCGACGGCATTCCCACGCTCAGTAAGGCTGCCCTGGAGGCGGCGGAACGTCTGCGACAGTCGGGACGCACCACCATGGTGGTGCGCCGTGCTGACAAAGATCTGGGGGTTATCGGTTTGTTGGATACCCCACGAGAGGGCGCCAAGGAGGCACTCCAGAAACTCAGGGAGATGGGCATTGGTCGCATGATCATGATTTCGGGGGACCATAACCGCGTTGCTGAAGCCGTAGCCAGGCAAGTCGGCCTGGACGAGGCGTGGGGAGATCTGATGCCGGACGAGAAGGTTCAGGCGATCAAGAACCTGCGCCTCAGCTCTAAAGTTGCCATGGTTGGGGACGGCGTGAATGATGCGCCTGCCATGGCCCATTCGAGTGTCGGCATCGCTATGGGGGCTGCCGGCTCTGATGTCGCCTTGGAAACGGCTGACATCGCACTTATGGCAGACGACATCCGACAGCTTCCCTTCGCGGTCGGCCTAAGCCGTCACACCCGCTCGATCATCCGCCAGAACTTGTTCGTCAGTCTCGGGATTGTGGCCATTCTGGTGCCCTCTACCATCATGGGCTTGAGCATTGGCGCTGCCGTTGCTATTCATGAGGGCTCTACGCTTCTGGTTGTGTTTAATGCCTTGCGCTTGTTGGCCTACCGCAAAGAAGCTTGATCTTTGGTTCACACGGGCAAAAAAAGCCGGGAGCGCACTCATTGCTCCCGGCTTTTTTGCGCGACCTGTTGAGGGGATCAGAACACGTATTGGAGGCGAGTCACGAAGGCGTTGCCGCTGTCGTCGCCAACGGTGTTCTCGTTATTGTCGGTGCGCACATTGATGTAGTTGGCACTGACTTTCACCGCCTCATTGACGTACCAGTTCACGCCGACCGTGTGGCTTTTGGCTTTGCGCTCATCGGACTGATCCGCAGTGGCCACCAGGTTGCCGTCCTCGACCTTGATGTCGTCAAATCGGTAGAAGACTTCCCAGGCACCCAGCTCTTTGTCTTGTGGCTTGATGGTGTCGAACTTGGCACCGTCAAGCTTGTAGATGCGTGGCTCGCCGGTCAGGGTATACGCCATCTGGGCGTAGTAACCGGAAGCCTTCATGTCATTGTTGGCTCGGTCGGCTTTCAGTTTCCGGCGCAGGTATTCAGCTTGAACCGAGAATGGGCCAGTGGCCCAGGCACCCTCTAGCCCCCAGACCGAATCGTTGTCCCACAGGCCTTCTTGCGCTGCAGCGCCACCGAACAGCATACGGTTGCCGTTGGTGCCAGCATCACTGCCGCCGTTGGTATCTACGCCGCGAACACCCAGGCGCGAACGTACGCGGGTATCGACGGCGCTGTCCTTGAGGTCGCGATAGGCGTACTGGGCACCGACATGCAGGACGTTGCCATCAGAGTGCAGCGGTGCGAACACACCACGCACGTTGTAGCGCTTGGTGCTGTCGCCATCGGAGTTGTTGTTGGTCTCGCTGAAAACGCTACCTGACAGGTAGGCCATGTCAGCGATGGTGCTGGTGGCCTGTACACCCATACCGGCGTTGTCGTTGATCCATTCAGCCAAGTCGTAGGTGAGGTTTCGCTCCATGCCGGTTGTCCACTTCGAGCTGGTCGCTTTCTCAAGACCGAAATCGGTGTAGAACCGGCCGAAGCGCAGCTGGACCGGGGCGAAGCCGGTGTAGGTCAGGCTGGCTTCATCAAAGTAGCCATCGGAATCGTTGCCGGTGTTGCGGGACAGATCGTAGTTGATCTGGTATTTCCAGTCGCGGTACAGGGTGCCACCAAATTCGATATAGGCGCGGCGGAAGTAGGCCGCGTCGGCGGTGTCGCCGTTCTTGGTGTAGACACCATCGAATCGACCATAGTCGGCTTGAACCCGGCCACCCAGTTTGAAACTGAATTCCTTGTCAGTGGTGGAAAGTTCAAGACCGCCCTTGGTTTTGAGAACGAGGTCAGCTCCGTCAGTAGTCACTGTGCCGGAGAATGCTTGCGAGGAAAATGCGCCTACTATTGCAGCGGCCAACAGCTTTTCCCGCATGTTCGAAGAACGGATCATTGCTTGCCTCTCGTGTGTTAAGTACTTAGCAGCCGACGGATTATTTCGCCCTGCGCCGGCCTATATAGATCTTGCAGATTGGGGCAGGTCACAATCGTCACCCGCTGTAACAAGATGCCTGTGTTCTAAGTGCTCTGACTAGTTTGCAAGCAAAAATGACAGTTATGTTTCTGTAGTGTTAACGAGGGAGGTTTATAATCTAACAAATCTGTCAGCGAACAAGCCAATCCTTCTTGTCGAGGAAGCTTTTTTTGATCAGTCTTCGAATTTCCAAAACCTGCGGATGGCGTACAAAATTCGATTTGATAACAAGATAGACATCTTTTTCTTCCAGATCATCCAGGAAGCCCGGTACGGGTAAGATGTTCTTCTCCATTTTTCGACTATAATCTGGCAGTACACCGATGCACGCACCGCCAACGACAAGACCGCGGGATAAGTTATAGCTCTTAACCCGAGTGGTACCACCCTGGTGGTCAGCCACGATCGATGCCCACTTTTGTGAGCCGGCCAGAATCTCATCATCCCAAGGAACAACAAGCATGAAGTTGTGCAGATCCAGGCTATGCACGGGAAGCGTGACGCTTCTTGAGTAGCGGCTGGAAATGAACAATGCATGCCCAATCCGGCCAAGCTGTTCAAACCTGTAGTCAGGATGGCGACCCAAGACGTCTTCGTCATCGGGGCTCATGAAAATGATGCCGACATCGACTTCCCCCTCAGAGAGCATTCGGGGGGTGCACTCAGAGTGGATTTCCAGCTGCATTTCGGCATGGTCCCGTACATAGGCAACCAGATCACGGTTGACGATGTCGCTTAGCACTGGCTCGGTGATCGCCAGGGTAAGCCTGGGAATCTCCTTCTCGCCGTCCTTGCCAAGTCCGTCCGGGCCGAAGAGCTGGCATAGGTATTGGCTGACTCTTTCGCCTGTGCGGGTCAGGGCAAGCTTGTTGTGCTTGTACACAAACACGGGAGCACCCACATGCTCCTCCAGCTTCTCCAGGCGCTTTCGTAGTCCTACCACCGGAACATTAAGCCCCCGGGCCGCCTGTTTGAAACTCGCACATCGTGCTGTTGCGAAAAACTCTAACGCTAACTGATCATCAATTGGCAAATCATCCAATATGTCAGGACTGTAAGGAGCAGCGCCGCCTGTATGTGTTTCATTTTGTGTAACCATTTGATCCCCCTTGATCCGGGGAATTTATCTCAATGCTGTCCGGAATTTCCTTATTGTGTCAACATTGTAATGTGTAGGTCATGCATACGTTATGGGAGGTGCTGTTTTTCGAAAGCGTAATGTTCAGGCAATGTTTTTGATATTGTGGCGTGCTAGCCTGGTGCGCCAGCCTCACTGCCGATTATATGTAAATTTGATTGGCTGCGCGCTTGGACTTAATTCACTTTTTTTTCACCTTCGCCTCCATAGTCTTCGGGCATGAAAAATATAAGCCCGTCTCTTGTTGTCTTGCTGATTCGTTATCTTGGGGTCGGATTCATTGCTACGGGGGTTCACTATGCGGTGTTCCTGGCGCTGGTCACGACAGCGTTTGCTACTCCATTGCTGGCCAGTGTTTGTGGCGGCATGGTAGGCGCTATTGCAAGTTTTGTTGGTAATAGGGCGCTCTGCTTTGTGGCGGATGGTCCTCGTAAATTTCAGCCTGTTAGGTTTGCACTGGTCGGGCTGGCAACAAACTTCGGCAATGGTGTGGGGATGTGGTTCCTCATCAAGTCGAATCTGTCACCGCTTATCTCCCAAGTCCTAGTGACTGTAACGCTCACTGTATTTGGGTTCATTGCACACCGTTTCTGGACTTTCAATCATGCAGACATTGCATCGCTTTCCCGAGCGCCCTGATCCGTTGTTAACCATCGTGGTTCCCTGCTTTCAAGAAGAGGAGACCATTCCCGAGTTCCATCAGCGCATTACCAGTGTCGTAAGGTGTTTACCCGTCTCTTGCGAGATTCTCTACATCGATGATGGCAGCAATGATCGGACCGCGAACCTGCTGCGTGAGTACCAGGATGGCGCGGCCGTCCGCTGCCTGTTCCTGAGCCGCAATTTCGGCAAAGAGGCTGCACTGAGCGCAGGGATCGATCACGCCCGCGGCAGTGCATTGATTTTCATCGACGTCGACCTGCAGGACCCACCCGAGCTCATCCCAGCCATGGTGGACTTCTGGCAACGCGGCTACGACGTGGTGAACATGCAACGCAACCTGAGAATTGGTGATTCTTGGTTCAAACGCATGAGTGCCCGGGCCTACTACTGGGTCATGCAGCGCCTTGTGGAGAAGGTGGATCTTCCCGCTGATGTCAGTGACTTCCGGCTGATTGGACCGGCTCCATTGGCGGCTTTGCGGGCATTGGATGAGCGCTCCAGAATCCTCAAGGGCATGATCGGTTGGGTTGGCTTTCGCACTGTCGAACTGCCCTACAACCGCACGGTTCGTCATGCCGGAAGCAGCAAGTGGAATGCAGCCGGTCTGTTCAATTTGGCCATCGAAAGCATTGTCAGTTTCTCCCGCAAACCGCTGCGCATTTTCAGCCTCGTCAGCTTCGGCCTCTTCGTTTCCAGCTTCTGCTACATCCTTGCATCACTCCTGGCGGGCAGCTTCGACGTCCACCATTTACTCGTCGGCATGGCGTCTTTCATGTGCGTTGGTGTCGCCATTGTGGGGGAGTACCTGGGTGTGACACTCGCGGAAGTGAAGCGCCGGCCTCTCTATTTCCTGAAAAGCAGCAAGGCGGATACCGTGTCCCTCCACCCTTCGGTTTCTTCGATCGAGGGTAAGCAATGCTGAGTCTGAAAAACGAGCGGACGCTGTGGTGGATCCTGGGTTCGATTTTGCTTTTGCGTCTGTTGGGGTTGGGTATCTACCCACTGATGGACACGTCAGAAGCTCGCTACGCCGAGATGGCACGCAAGATGGTCGAGCTGAACGACTGGATCACGCCCATGTTCGACTACGGGGTGCCGTTCTGGGGTAAACCACCGCTGTCGTTCTGGACCCAGGCCGCAAGCATGACAGTCTTCGGCGTGAACGAGTTCGCGGCCCGATTCCCAGCCTGGCTGCTGCACCTGGCCAGCTGTTTCATCATCATCAAGCTCGGCACCCAGCAGATCTCGCGTAACGCGGGCATCTGGGCCGCCATCATCTTTTCCAGCACAACGCTTGGCCTGGTCTCCAGCGGCGTTGTGCTGACTGACCCTGTTCTGTCCTTCTCTATTTTGCTGGCCAGCTATGGGTTCTGGCGTTGGATGAAATGTGGCGACAGATCGAATGCTTACCTGATGTTCGCGGGCC
The DNA here is from genome assembly GCF_032621715.1 of Pseudomonas sp. zfem004. NCBI lineage: Bacteria > Pseudomonadati > Pseudomonadota > Gammaproteobacteria > Pseudomonadales > Pseudomonadaceae > Pseudomonas > Pseudomonas sp. zfem004. The sequence continues at coordinate 155,824 of NZ_JAVYJF010000006.1, forward strand.
TCGGCTTGGGCCTGCTTGCCAAGGGGCCGCTGACGTTGGTGCTGATGGGCACGCCGGCATTCATCTGGATCGTCATCTACAAGGAGTGGGGGCGGGTGCTGCGGCTTCCCTGGATGGGCGGCCTGATCCTCATGCTCGGGATATCAGTGCCGTGGTATGTCGCGGCTGAGATGAAAACGCCTGGATTCATGGAATACTTCTTCGTTGGTGAGCACTGGAGTCGATACGTCGTCAGTAACTGGGCAGGTGACCTCTACGGCAGCGCTCATGCCAAACCATACGGGACTATCTGGCTCCAATTAGGATTGGCGCTACTGCCGTGGGCCTTTTTCCTCCCGATGCTGATTCGCAGGCGTGAATCCATGCAGCGGTTTGAGGCCTACATCTGGCTTTGGGCTATGGCAACACCGGTGTTTTTCACGTTCGCTGGCAACATCCTGTGGACTTACCTGCTCCCGGCTTTGCCAGCCTGGGCGTTGCTTCTGTCTGGGCGGATCAGTGAGGCTGGTCCAAAGACCTCCCGGGCTGCCGTTACCAGCGCTTGGGTGCTGCCAGTCATCGGCGCCGGCATCATCTATGCCGGCGTGCTGGAGCAGAGGCCGCAGAACCAGCGCGATGTAGTTCAGGCCTGGCTGGATGTGCCGTCAGCTCAATCGGCTCCTCTGATCTACCCTGGCCGCCGCTCGTATTCGTCGGAGTTCTACAGTAGTGGGAAGTCCGAAAACATTCAGAACCCCGCGAAGTGGCCTCGTGATGGCTCGTTCTACCTGTCCAGGCGGCTGCGTGACAGCAGGGCTGAACTGCCTGCCGATCTGGGCTGCGTCAAGATCACCGAAGCGAACGCAAGCCAGCTGCTGCTGTGCCGTTGGAAAGGCGCCAAGCAAGGTGCAGAAGGTCTGGCTGGAGAGCGAGATGAGGAAACGCCTCGTACAAACGAAGGCTAAATCCCAGACACAAAAAAGCCAGGTTTTACCCTGGCTTTTTTGTCGATTGCTTTCGTCATTTGAATTCCTTTTTAACCACCGATTAATTATCGGCTTGATCCTTACCATCTTTGTTTTCTTTCTCTTGCTCTTGAGCGACTTGCTGTTTGTTCTGGTCCGAAGAGTCATCGCTCCATAGGCGAGCCTGTTCATTTCGGAAGTTTTCCTGGAACTGCTTCGCTCGCTCGTAGCCACCTTCAGCGTAAGCAGTACCCATGAGACCAAGCAGCAGGCTGCCAATAGCGATAGATTTGAAAAGTTTCATTGTATGCCTCGGTTCTTACTAGGCCTGCCTGACTGACGGCCTTTGTTGGTTTGTAGTTTAGGAACGCGAAGCTAACGGCAAGGTGAGTCAATAATTACAATTCCGTAATTTTTACGATCAACAGGATGCTTAAAATTTTCAAATCTGAAAGGATCATGTCTATCTCGGCATTGTCGAGGGCGACTGAGTGGTTCCTCTTTAATTACAATTTTGATATCTAGCGCGAAAATTCAGCGCGGTGTTGTAGGCCGCTCTAGGAGATAGCTATGAATGACATAGAGCCCTGGGCAGTTGCCATCGGTGACTTCCGTCGAAGCACAGAAAAACTCAATGCCCAGCTCGATGAGCTGGCTTCCCAGACGCGGTCCTGCTGCGCCGTGCTGGAAAAGTCTAACGATCTGGTGGAGCAAGTTGATGCTGCCGGCCGGCAGATTCAGGAGGAGGTGCGAAAGGCCGAGAAAGCGTGGTCGAATGCCGAAGCAGTCGCCTTGCGCGCTGCGGCAGAAGCGTATTCCGCTGCGTGTCGTGGCGTCGACACTGCCATACAACCGTTGATAACGGAGCTTGGCGCCGCGACAAAGTCGGCGAATGCGTCAATCTTGGAGCTGAAGCGTGCGCCTGTGCTGGCCAAGCGCTATGTGATGGTCGTGGCGACAGCCTTCTTCATCCTGGGACTGATTTGTGTCTACTCAACCATGCGCCTCATTGATGCCGCTGGCAGCGTGAGCGCTCAGGAAAAATTGAACGCCCAGTATTTCTCCCACCTGTGGCGGAACGCCAATGCAGAAGAGCAAAAAATCATGCAATCGGTAATGCTGCGGTCACCCATGGATCCTGTAGTCCTCAGACACTGAGGGATTGCAGTAAAACAGACAGGCCCGTCGATCGACGGGCCTTTTCAAGTCAGCTGGGATCAGGCAGCGGTGATTGCCGGCTGCTCTAGCTGAGCTTCTGGGAAGTGCAGGTGGAACCAGGTGAAGTTTTCCTCGGTCACCTCCACGCTCGCCGAGCCTTGATGCAGGCTCATGATCGACTGGACGATGGCCAGGCCAAGACCGGTACCCCCTTCGCTACGTGCTCGACTCTTATCCACACGGTAGAACCGCTCAAACAAATGCGCATGGTGTTCCTTGGCGATGCCGCGGCCCGGGTTGCCGACACTCAAGGTTGTTCCACTCGTGCCGTGTTGCACCTTCACGTAGACCGTGCGACCGCGAGGGCAGTAGCGGATGGCATTCGACACCAGGTTCGACACGGCTCGTTGAACCATCAGGCGGTTACCGCGCACCACATCATCACAGCCTGAAATCTGCAGCTGGATCTCGCCTTCCTCTGCCGAAATGCTGAAGAGATCGCACACTCTTTGAACCTCATCGACCAAGGACACGGGTTCGAATTCAACCATGGACGCCGGATGGCTAACCTGGGCCAGGAATAGCATGTCGGAAACCATGCGGCTCATGCGGTCCAGCTCTTCTGAGCACGACTCCAGCACGTCCCTGTACTCGGGAAGCGAGCGTTCTCTGGTCAGCGCAACCTGGGTTTTACCCATCAGGTTGGAAAGCGGCGCTCGCAGTTCGTGAGCAAGATCGTCTGAAAACTGCGAGAGCTGCTGAACGCCCTCATCCAAGCGAGCCAACATGATGTTGATACCATCGGCGAGCTCTTTAAGTTCTGCCGGCATCCCATCAGTGGGCAGGCGATGGTCGAGGCTCTCGGTGGAGATCTTCGAGGCGACCTTCAGGAATTTGGTTAGAGGCAGAAGACCTCTGCGGACGGTCCACCAGCCGATTGCGAGAATCAGCGCGATGATGAACGGGGAAATCATCAGGGCCCAGGTGAGCAGTGCATCGAGCAGGGCTTCATTGGACGACTGGTCCATCGTCATATATACGCTGACTTCGGTACCGTCGCCCAACTTCATGATGCGAGAAGCACTGAGCAAGGGACGGTCTTGAGTATCGCGCCACTCATGCTCCTTTGGCTGTGCGGCGGGTTGGAACTTGTGCACTTCCAAATTGACTTGCTTCGAGCCTATCGAAAGCAGTGGCGTTTGACTTTGTCCCGAAGCGAAGATGCTGACGTACAGGTTATTGTGGCCCATGACCAGGTCCACAAGCTGATGCGCGTCTGCGTTGACACCTGAGATTTCAGAAATGGTGGACAGGTTGTGAGCCATGCCAGCCATTTTCACTTCCAGGTCACTGCGGGCATTTCGTTCAAGCGCCTGACCCACCATCAGATAACCGAAGGTGGCGAACAGAAGCAGCAACGCTGCGCTCATCAACCCCACTTTTAATCCCAGCTTTGCAGCCAGGCTGAATGGCCTCATGCGCGTTCCTCAAAAACGTACCCAACGCCACGAAGCGTGTGAATGAGCTTGGTCTCAAACGGGTCATCGATTTTCGAGCGAAGACGCCGGATAGCGACATCGATGACGTTGGTGTCACAGTCAAAATTCATGTCCCAGACCAACGAGATGATCTGGGAACGAGTCAGCGCTTCGCCCGTCCTACTCATGAGTAGGTGCAGGAGCGCAAATTCCTTGGTGGTGAGATCGATGCGTGTGCCAGCGCGGAAAACTCGATGGCGCACGGAATCGAGTTCCAAGTCGGCAATTTTCAGCGAGCTTTTCTCGACTATTTCATCACCACGCCGCTGCAGCGAACGGATGCGAGCAAGCAGCTCTGGGAATTCAAAAGGCTTGACGAGGTAGTCGTCGGCGCCGCCATCTAACCCCTTGAGTTTGTCATTGATGCGCCCGCGGGCAGTCAGCATGATGATGCGGACCCGGCTGGTTTTCCTGATGGTTTCCAAAAGGTCCCATCCGTCGATACCTGGGAGGTTAACGTCCAGCAGTACCAACGAATAGACGTTAGTATTGAACAGATGCAGGGCGTCAACACCATTGTGCACGATATCTACGACATACCCGCTTTCGGATAGGCCCTGCTGAAGATATTCGGCAGTTTTAATTTCGTCTTCCACAACTAGAACGCGCATAACTTATCTCAAGGTGTGAGGAAGGGACTTGCCTAATCCGCTAAGACTATGGTTGCAGGCTGTTTGAAAGTTCGGCTGAGTGTATGGCATGTGGTATTCGCTACCTCTATCCATACGCCGAGGTCACCTGAGGACGCTTAAATCTTAACGCGAAGAAGCTGGCTACGGGGAAATCTTACAAATTTGTAATGTGACCGCAAGAATGCTGACAGTCAAGACGGCTTACCCTTCTGAGCTTAGCGGATTCTCTGGCTTGTAGCTGTTTTCAGCTCTCATGTCTGACAAGCCGATTCGGCCTGAAAGGGCAGTACTTCTGCCAAGCTGCTCTGAGTTTGCGCCGATCAATCCTTCAAGACCAAGCTTTGAGGGGTATAAAACCACCGATCGTTCGCCCTAGCCTAAACCGGCAAAAATGCTTGGCTGTTCATATTAGTTGGGCAAGGATAATTACATTACAATCTATTACATGTCCAAATTGTAATTTCACCATCATCTTGTCGTTAGCCGCCTTTGCTAGTTTAAGGGCAGCACACAGGCAGCGCTGCTTTGGAGTCGTGGTAATCCAAAGCAGCATGGTGGGAGTAACGAGAGCCTGCTCACGCCGATGCATTCACCTTGGAACCAGATGCTCCCTTGGTAAGGTGAATTTTAGCGCCCTGTCACGGGCGCTTTTTTATTAATGGTATTTTCATGAAAACAACTAGATACGCTATCGCCGTGTTCATGATTTTTTCATCACTAACAGCCAATGCGCAAAGCGGTATGGAGATCAATCAGCGAACCGAGCGTGCTGCTAGGGATGCTACAGCTGACTATGCGCAGAGTGTTAAAAAGCCAATGCCTGAGCTTGAGGACTACACCTACGGTATGAGTCTCGATATCGGTAAGTTGGTCTACGTTTCGCCCAGCGTGCGGTACTGCGGTAACCTGAGCAGTATGATGAGCTACGAGGACTCGAACGGTGAACTGCACATGGTTCGCTACCTTGTGAAAGGCGAGTGCATCAACAGCCGGTGAGCGGCAATAGATTGCCTCCCAATGGCTGGCTCATAACAGCTCGATGCCAAATCGACGTAGTAGTAAGGAAAAACCACCAAAACTTGCCATGGTGATGACAATGCTGGTGATGAGTGTCGGCCAGAAGCCCAACTTGGGCAGCAATGCGGGAAATGCGATAAACATCGGCAGCGTCGGAATCACATACCAGAGCGTGTACCAGGCATGGTTGGAGATCTTCTCCATGCTCTGGCTCTCCAGGTAAAGCCAGATCAGCGTCAAGACGGTGACCAAGGGCAGGGCGGCAACCAGGCCGCCCAGCTTGTCGCTGCGCTTTGCCAGCTCAGACACGAGAATCACTATTCCGGCGGTGACCAGGTACTTCGTGATGATCCAAGTCATCGCTGAACCTTCTGGAGGTAGTGGAGTGAATCTGGCGAGATCGCTCATCAGGAGCTTGCGAAGTGCTTCTGCCGGTGAGGCCTAACCTTCCCTGCCTTTCTTCTACACCACCCCCCCTCGGCGCGGTAGGTGGTGTAGGACTAGGTGATTACCGACCGATCAGTGCGACGGCGAAGGGGTGTTCTGGTGAAATGCTGTGCGCTCGATCTGAATGGTGCAGTGATGGATTTCAAACGCATCGCTGACTGCATCCACGACAGCTGCAAGCACAGCGTCCCCATCTGCTGAGTCCCGAATCACGACGTGCGACGTCATCACGTTGCTGCCGCTACTGACGGCCCAAACATGCAAGTCATGGACGTCCGTGACGCCGTCGACCTTGAAGATTGTGGACTCGATTGCCGCAATGTTGAGTCCCCGGGGTACACCCTCCATAAGTATCCCCAAGCTCTCGCGAAGCAGTTGCCAGGTCCTCGGCAGCACCCAAAGCCCGATCGCGACAGCGACAACCGTGTCGACCCAGGTCCAACCGGTAAAACGGATGATGAGGGCGGCAATGATCACGCCCAACGAGCCGAGCATGTCGCTCCAGACTTCGAGGTAGGCGCCTTTGATGTTGAGGCTCTCGTTGCTGGCAGATGCTAGCAGTCGCATCGAAATCAGGTTGATGATAAGGCCGGCAATCGCGATCCACATCATCGCTCCAGTGGCGATCTCCGCCGGCATAAAGAAGCGCTGGTAGGCCTCGTACAAGATGTACATCGCCACTAGGAAGAGCAGTACGGCGTTGAACGTTGAGGCCAAGATCTCCAGCCGCGCATAGCCAAAGGTTCTTTTTTGATCCGCCGGCCGCTTGGCAATTTGGAGCGCAATCAACGAAATTGCCAAGGCGGCGGTGTCGGTGAACATGTGGGACGCATCCGACAGCAGCGCCAGGCTGCCCGTAATCCATGCGCCGATCACTTCAGCGATCATGAAGCTGCCGGTCAGGGCCAATGCCATGACCAGTTTTTTCTGATGTCCCCCACGTACGGCGGCACTGCCATGATCATGATTCGATCCCACGTATTTCTCCTTGCGCAGGGTAGTGGTCGCGTTGGCTTTCCAGTGGGGCCGAGCGCTAGGTCGTGGCCTGGCCGCACTGGCTGCAGAATTTTGCTCCTGCAGTCAGAGAAGAGCCGCAGGCTGTGCAACCACTCGCTAGTGGTGTTCCGCAGTTTAGACAAAAGCGTGCAGATGGGGCGTTTGCGGTCTGGCAGTGCCTGCACGCCTGCAGATCTTTAAGTGGGGCTTGGGCTATTACGCGCCCATTGTCTGTCCTACGGCCATTTCCATCGCAGTTATGCTGCTGCTCATGGTGGCTATGCCGATCACTTCCATGCTCACCACCGTGGTGCTTGCCACCGCCGTGATTTCCACGGCCGTGGTGCCCGCCCAGGAAATTTTTGAAAAAGCGCATGGGGCTCGTCCCTCATCGACAGGTGATATAAACACGAGCAAAAGATGAAAGAAGTGTCTGCTCATGAGAATGACTTTTAAGTTTAAGTAAAAGTTCAAAATTAGCGTACGTCAAAACGAAACCAGATTGTTTGTGAAATTTAATTTAAGTCATTGGGTGGTACTGATAAATCAATGGTCGGACCTTTCTGAGCTTTTATCATAGCCTGAGCGGTTGCAATGAAAATAGTCATTGTCGAGATTCTGACAGCATTGTAATCACGAGGTCATCATGTCGTTATCGTGAGCCGGAAATAATGCGCCTAGCGAGAGCTTGTTTTTCATTTAATTCCTATGCCCCACACATCCTAAGCGTCCTGAAGTCACGGGTTCAAGGTCTCTGGAGCTCCCATGCCCGCATGCGCTCAGTATCTGTCGAGGGCTTGCCTGGCAGCTTCCTAGTACTCCATAGCCAGCGCCGTGGATGTACAGCCCTTCAGAGCTTTATGATGACACCTTCAAAATCCATTGTTCGTATCCTGTTAAGTAAATGGTTGTTTGTTATTCGCAATGCTCGACAGGAAGGCATTAGTACCAATTTGCTCGTCGGGCTAGTAACGCTCTGGCTGTTGCTGTTCGCGAATGCTGAGCTTTGGCGTGTGCTCTGGCGTTTGGTATTCAACACCGACGAAGTTAACTGGCTGCTCGCGGCGAGCTTGCCAATTGTAGTGTTCGTTTGGGTGTTTACCGTACTCAGCTTGCTGTCATGGGGACGGCTTGCCAAACCTCTGCTGTGCCTGGTCCTGATCAGTGCGGCTTTCGCCAGCTACTTCATGAGCACTTACGGCATCGTCATTGATTACACGATGTTCACCAACGTTGTGGAAACCGACGTCAGTGAGGTTTCCGAGCTGCTGAATTGGAAGCTTAGCCTCTGGGTGGCAATGGTAGGGGTATTGCCCATCTACGTAATCAGTCAGGTGCCCCTCCGTCGCAAGCCCTGGACCAAGGCGGTGGCTAGCAGGCTCATCGTCCTGTCGCTCGCCCTGGTCACCCTTGCGGGCATCGTGCTGAGCCAGTACCAGTCGTATGCCTCTTTGCTGCGCAACAATCGGGAGATCCGGCTCATCCTGATTCCGACCAACTTGTTTGCGGCCGGACATGGTTACCTGAAGCGCCAGTTGGCCACACCGAAAACGCTAACCGCTATCGGTACCGATGCTGTGGTGCCACAGCTCGGAGTGGCTCGCAAACCGAAACTGCTGGTACTGGCAATTGGGGAGACCGCGCGTTCCGCCAACTTCTCCCTCAACGGCTATTCCCGTGATACGAACCCTGAGCTGGAAAAGCGCAATGTCATCAGCTTCTCGAATGTGAGCTCTTGTGGCACCGCCACCGCAGTTTCGCTGCCGTGCATGTTCTTGGACGTCGGCAAAGACGAGTACAAGGACGGCTTGGCCAAAAGCCGAGAAGGGCTACTCGATGTGCTTCAGCGCGCAGGCATCAGCGTCATGTGGACTGATAACAACTCGGGCTGCAAAGGGGTCTGTGACCGGGTGCCTAATCGCAAGACTACCCTACGCACAGATGCTCAGTTGTGCACCAGCGACGAGTGTAAGGATGGGGTGCTGCTCTCGGAGATGGAGGACTTCATCAAGCGTCAGGAAGGCGATGCAGTCCTGGTGCTCCACTACAAAGGCAGTCACGGACCGGCCTACTACAAGCGCTACCCTCCGCAGTTCAAGAAATTCGAGCCGGTTTGTGAGACCAATGAACTGGACAAATGTAAGCAACAGGAGGTGATCAATGCCTACGACAACTCGATCCTCTATACCGACTACGTCACTGCAGGGCTGATTGATATCCTGGCCGCGAACAGCAAATTTGACACTGCGCTGATGTACGTTTCGGACCACGGGGAGTCGCTGGGGGAGGGCGGCCTTTACCTGCATGGGCTGCCCTATGCGATGGCCCCAGATGAGCAAACCAAGGTGCCATTGGTGCTCTGGATGTCTGACTCTCTCGCGAAGAGCGAACGCCTCAATGTGGGCTGCTTGAAAGCTCAGGCAAGCTCGCCACTGAGTCATGACAACCTTTTCCACACTGTACTCGGGATGATGAGCGTCCAGACATCCTCGTATCGCTCAGCCCTGGATTTTACGGCCCCGTGCAAGCCTTTGGCCGGTAGCACTTACTCAGGCCTCTAATGCTGCAAGGGGTGGGACACGTCGGGCTGCCAGCGCATCCTCGCCGGTTTGTTTTGACAGGTGTAAGAAGTTGGACTAACTACATAGCAGTACTCAACAACGCGAGCGGAAAAGGAAATTTTGCATGAGCATCAAGCCAGGCCCTAAACGTACCAACGAAGATGGCACACCGGACAAAAGGCAGCGAGTTACGCCTGAGAAGCAAAAGGAACACCCGGACTTGAGACCCCACAAGCATAAAAAGGGGGAGTAAGACAGAAAAGCAGCTCTCCGGAGCTGCTTTTTAATTGCATAACCAATAACCCAACAACATAGTCGATTTGCCGAAGCTGCCGCGTCACGAAGGAGTCTGAGTGATATCAGGGGTATCAAAAATTGGGTGATATGCGATCTGAAAAAAGTTCAGTCGACCGTGAAAACCTACGTTGAAGCTGCAAAGCCTACGGATGCGTGTGGGTGGGACAACTGCTCATAGAGCCTTTCCAGCTCGACGCACAATGCGCTGTGTCGGCTGGCGAATCCTTGTGGTTCTCTCATTCAGGTCACCTCGACAATGACCTTACCTGAGACTGGGCGAACAGAATGGTCGTTCCGTTCGAGTCCGGCTGTGATCTCTGGGATGTGAACTAGTCGAACCATCCCTCATCCGGATCGACCAGGTCTTCTGGAGGGCCACCGATCTGCAGTTCAATGACAGTTCCAGGAGCCGGCGCATCCCAGTCGACGATCACGAGGCGCCCTGCACCGTTGGCCGGGTCGTAGTCCAACAGGACACAGTCGTCATTCCACTGCTGTAAAGCCCAGCTTAGTTCATAGTGGCATGGGAACTGGTCCTGAGCCTGCTCGAGCTGAAACCATCCATGGCCGGAGCCCGCGCCCGGGAAGAACCTGCTGGGCAGGTTGCTCTCTTCGTCGTTGTTGTCGGCGCGGATGATCGTGAGTGTGATCATTGTTCCAGCTGTTCCTTGTCCTGCAAGGGCTGGGCGGCCAGGGCGTCAATGACCGACAGCAATGCGGTGCTGTCTACCGGACCCTCCAGTCGCACACTGCGCCCGGTCAGGCTGTCGGTGACCTCGAGAGTGGGCGTGGCGGCAATGCCGCGGCTCTTGGCCACGGCCAGCTGACGATCGACCTCTTCGGCGATGTCCTGGTTGTTGGCAGCGCAGGCGAATACATCCGGCTCGATATCGAGCGCCAGGTTGGCTCGATCCTTGTCGACCCCGACACCGTTGCCTCGCGTGTGCTGCAGTACCTGATCGATCGCTCTCCAGTACGCCGTCGCTCCGCCAAGGTAGCCTGCACACTGAACCAGGCGCGCTTCGAGGACTGCTGCCGCACCGTGGCCATCCAAGGGGAAGTGGTGCCAGGCGAGCTTCACATCCTCATTCTGGCCCACCCAACGCTTCAGCTCTGGTGTATACGCCCTGCAATACGGGCACTCGAGGTCTGCGTACTCGGTGACCGTCCACCTTGCTGTTTCAGACCCAAAGTACCAGGGGCCTGTCGCAGTTGCCTTTTCATTGACTTGCAAAAACGTCAGAAAGGCGACGACTGAAACCCCAAAAACCAGCCCTATCAGCATTGCGCCACGGAGTTCAACGGTCATGATCGTGCTCGCCTTTGGGGGAAGACTGGAGGCCCAATGTATGCCGGTGTATTGCATTGAGCAGGTCTGTCATCGCGCCTTCGGGTTGAGGGTGCTGGTGCAGCCACTCGTTTAGGGCGGTCTGAATCAGCGGCATGATGTCGCGACGATCGAGGGCGTTATTTTTGATCTGTTGCAGCTCATCAATGAGTACTGGGGCGCAAACCGACAGCGACTGGAGGGTGTCGTGGCCGGGGTCTTTGAGCAGCTGGGTCAGGCTATCAATGATGTTCTGGGTCAGGTTATTCATGACTCTCATGCCACGCGCTCCACGGCCTTCATTGGTTCGGGAAAGGTGATAGGGAAGGGAGTGATACCGCGTTTGCGGTCCAGGTCTGCGGCCACCTGCAGCGCGGCGTGTAATTCATCGCAGCCGAGTGCTTGCATGGTTTCGTAACGTTGCCGCTTCTCTTCTGGCTCGGTCATAGCCAAGGCAAGGCACAAGCTGGGGGGCACCACCCGGAACAGCATCTCGATCCGCTTGGCCAGGACGATGCCCTCTGTGAACTTGCCGTTCTCTTTCCTGGCCGAGAGCATCATCGTCTTTTGTGCCGGCGTGAGCTCACGGAAGCGGGCGATCTTCTCCACCTCGTCTGGTGGCATGTTCAGGCAGATCCACCACTCGATCATGTTCAACAGCGCCGATGCTTCTGGGGGGATGTCGTCGACGTTCTGGGTCGCCATCCAGTACCAGGCACCCAGTTTCCGCCACATCTTGGTGATCTTCACCGAGTACGGGGAGAGCAGTGGTACCTTCAATGGGATGTGGCCTTCATCGGTGAAGGCAATCAGTGGTCGCCCCTTGAACTGGTCCCGCTCTGCGATGTTGTTGATGGTGTTCAACAGCGAGATATAGGCGATGGCCATCTGGGCCTGGTAGCCCTCACGAGCATAGGTAGCCAGGTCGACGATCGTGATGTCAGCTTCCGGCCAGGCGGTACCAGGACGGTTGAACATCTCGGCCTCCGTGCCCATGGTGAACATCCCCATGGCCTCGGCCATCTCCATGAATCGGTTGCGCCGGCTTTCGGGGAGTTTGTCGTCGCTGGCCATCGTTTGGAGCGCTGCGCTGATGTCTTCAGTGAGGACCGGGCGGTTCTCGCTGACGCACAGTTCGGCCGCGTTGAGGATGCATTGGCGGATGGCACTGCGGTCCGCCCGCGTGAGTCGAGCATCCTCCTTCGATTCGCCGCCGGTGATCATCAAGCGCGCCGTGATCTCCAGCTCGCCCAGAATGTCCCGTTGCTCGTCCTCCATGCCTGCCAGTGCGTCGGCCAGGTGCTGGTCCGAAGCATCCACGTCCGAGGCATTCAAGACCTTCACGTGGTCCTTGTTTTTAACCAGTTGCACCGCGTCGACGAACGGGGCAAGGCTCACGCCGGCGCCGGGGGCGAGCCGTACTCGGTTGACGGTCAGACCGAGTCGCTTGGCGAAGTCACCCAGCAGGCCGAAGCTGTTGCCGGCTTCGATGATGAAGAGCCTTGGACGGTAGAGCGCGATGGCTTGCATGATCAGGTAGTTGGCTGTTGCAGACTTACCCGCACCGGTGGGCCCGAACAGGAACAAGTGGGCATTCATCTGACGGTCGAGTTTGTTCAATGGGTCGAAGGTCAGAGCTGCTCCTCCCCTGTTGGATAGGGTGAAGCCTGGGTTGCCTGTGCCAGTCGAACGTCCCCAGATGGGGGCCAGGTTGGCGATGTGTTGGGCGAACATGAGTTGGGTGTACCAATCCAGCGCCCGGCTTTCGCTGGGGTCGAAATTGCACGGTAACCAACGCAGGTAGCTGTTCAGGGGGGCTACCTCGTCCTGTGGCTGGACCGGCTGCATGCCGGCGCCCAAGAGCACGTTGCACAGGCTGGTCGTGCGCTCCTCGAGCACGGCCTTATTCTGGCCACGGAGGAAGAACGCAACACTCCCCCGATAGAGCTTGTGCTTGCGCCCAAGAATGGAGCGGGCCTTGTTAACGTCATCCCGAGTGTGGATGGACGCCTGGGTGTCCCCGATGGCCTTCCTGGACAGTTGTTCGAGATGCCCTTCAAGCAGATCCTGCGGGGTCGGCACCATCGTAATGCATAACACGGTGTCCTCCGGCAGTCGATCGAACAGCGAGTTCAACGAGTCTGCCTGCTTGGTCTCACCGGTCAGATGCCCGGTGAGGGGAGCATTCTTCAAGCGATCGAGCATCACCACTCGGTGCGGCATGCCGTCGAACGACCACAGTCCGTTCTTCACATCCGACAGAGGTTCGCGGAAGAACAGGTTTTCCGAGAAGTCGGTACCGCTGGCCACGGGAAGCTCTCCTTCCTCGAGCTCGCGTGGGGGGTGGCAGACCGTCTCGTAGAATCGACGGATATCACGATCGGTGGAACCCAGATGATCTGGGTATGGGTTAAACCAACCCACCAGCCAGCGCTTGATCGCGTGCCCATCCATGCGTTTGGTCGAGACGCCGGCGTTGGCCAGCGAACCTTTAAGGCGGTCGCAGATTGCTTTGAGGTAGGCGGCAGGCTCCTGTCCGCGGACTACGAGGTCCTGCTTCTTCACTCGGCGATACACGACCATGCGGACTTTCCGTGTTTGCCCGCGCCAGGGAAGATTGCTGACCGCCGTGTCGACGAATAAGCCACCTGGCTTGGAAATGGACTCCAGGTGGTGGCGGAACAGCGCGAGGTACAGCTCGGTGAACCCCGTGTTCTCTGCTCGTGGCTGAACGTAAGCACGGAGTTTCTGCAGATAATCATTCCAGTCGGTTTCGTCCTGGGCATAGAGCTGGACCACCCAGTGCGAACTCTCTAGCTCGTCGAAGCTGTCTTGCAGGACACCTTGCAACGCATCACGAGCGTTTTGAAGCCAATCGTCGGAGCGCCCCTCGGTGCCGATCGGGACCAGCTCGAAAAACGCAGCTCTGGAAACGCCATCCTCGAGGAGCATGGCCTCTTCCTCGGGCAGGTATTCCGCCCAGGGCAGCATGTCCACGAACGACGGGTTGACCTCGTACATACGCGACACGTCAGCTTTCGTCGCCGGCCGACGTTTAGGGTTTTGCCAGTCGATAGGGGAAGGGATGCCCAGCGACTCCAGACGGGCGATGTAACGGTCATTTGCGGCCTGGCGATCCTCCTCGGTGATAGCAGAGCTAGCCGGTGCGAGGCTGCCGTCAACGTGATCGTGATCGTGATCGGTGGTTGGCTGGCCAAGCACGGGCTCGATGGGTGTCGCAGGGACTTTGCCCAGCAGTTTGCTGATGAACTGCATCAGTATTCCTCCGTCCGCTCACCTGGCATGGCGTACTGCACACGTTGATACATCGGGAACACCGTGGTGTAGCCCGGGACAGGCACTGGATCTGAGCCAGCCAGGTGCGGAAATACGTACATGACCAGGTCAGGGTTAGGCAGCCGTTTGAACTGGCTGTAGATTTCGTTTTGAGGCGTGCGGGTAAAGGCGTCAGCTTCTGCTCGCTGGCGGGCCATTTGTGGCTCATCGAGTGGCCGGCGAAGCTCTTGGCGTGCATCCAGCAGCGTTCTGCTGCTGGAGCTGCCAGCACTGCCCCCCGAAGTGCCTTGCTGCCAGACATCCATCATGCTGGCTTCCCCATGGGGCAGTAGCTCGTCTTTGTCTGTCGTGCAACCGCCCAGGATGAGGGTCAGCACGAGCCAGGCCCCGGCCTGCAGGCGGGGCTTAGTCCAGGTTTGCAGATACATGGTTGGCTCCGGCGTTGTAATCGACCTTGCGGCCTTTGATCTCGTAGTCGATGGCCAGCTGCTGGTCCAGATGGACTGCCACCTTTGCCCCGGGCTGGACGTACACGGCAGCGAACGCTTCGCCATAAAGTTTGTTCATCCAGGAGCGGATATCGCTCACCCCGCCGGTGAGGATGGCGCCCATTGCAGAGTTTCCGGAGGAACCGGTGGTGCCGAAGGAGGTTCCCCCACTGCTGAAGGTCGTCGAGCTGTTCTGCTCATCAGCTTTCAGCAACTTGGCGATGCCGGCGCCTGCGGCGGTGACCAGGGATTGGTTGGTCAGGTACTCCTTGGCGTTGGAACGGCGCTCACCGGATATGCAAGGGATGCCATAAGAGTCGCTGATCCAGCCGAGCCCGCCTTGAATTGCAGGTTGACCATTGCTGCTGTTCTGGTTGTTGTTCTGGTTGCCGTTTGCCTCCTCGGCTGGGGCGGGGAAGGAGCGGATCGTGCCGTCGGCGAACACGAACGTCAGGCTGCGGACTTGTCCGCGCACGCACGACAACGTCCAGTCGCCCGAGGCAGTGCCGCTGGCGACGGCGCCCACCACGTCGGGTAGGTCGATGCCGTTGGCAGTCAGGTTGTCGGGGCCGATCATGACCTTGAACGGGAACGGGTCATTGACTGTGCCATCGATTGGGACTCGGCCAATCAGGGCAGACATGGCTACTGACCCCATCAGCGTGGAGTTCTGAGGCAGGGTGTAGGCTTTCCGGACCTGCTTGCGGGAGTCCTGGGGGGAGATCTCCGCCCCGACATTTTGGGCGGTGTTGGTGAGTACGGTCTGGCCTTTATCCAAGGTCTGGCCGAAGCTGGATGGGAAGTTGAAGCCGCTGGCCGTTTGGGCTGAACCAGGCTGGAGCGGCTTTCCACTTGCATCCAGTGCAGTGCCGTCGGTGGGCTCAACCCAGATGAGGTCCTTGGACTTCTGCCCCTGCTGGAAGCCCGCGCCATCCCCGGGCTGTACGCCCAGGCCGATGGGCATATCCTGCCCTCCAGCGTTTGAGCTGTTCTGGGACAGGTGGTCCAGCTGGCGTTGGAACTGATCGAGCAAGCCGTTACTTTGATTTTTGACCTGCTCCTGCAGCTCGTCTTTTGCACTATTCAGCTTGGAATCAACTTTGTCATCCATTCGCGACAGCCGAAGCTGCAGGTCCGAGTTCTGGTCCTTGAGCTGCTGGTTATCGGTCAAAACCTTGGCGATCTGCTCCTTCACTTCGCGGCTTTCAGCGACCACTGTTCGCAATGTGTCGGCAGGGGTATCACCATCGACCCCCAGCTTGCGGGCTGTATCGCCTCCAATGGTGATCGTCTCGTCCGCTGGAGCAGCGGCTTCATCTTTCTTGCCTCCTCCCTTGACCAACAGGAAGACGGCGACAAGCAGCACAGGGATGAGCAGGTACTTGAGGAGCGGATTACTTTTCAGACTGCTCACGGCGTCCTCCTTTCGGGTCGACCTGGCTGATCGAGGACGGCAGCAACGCATCCTTCAGGCCCTTGCCCTGGGTTACCAGGTAGAGGGTGGTGGTATCGCTGGCGTTGCCGCGGGCTCCTAGGTAAGGGTGCTGGAACGTCGCAGTCGTGAAATTGCCCATCAGCTCTGCAGGATTCATCGTCACTTGTTGTGCGCTGAGGTTGCGGAGTTTCACTGCTGTGACGTAGCTGTTGTCGAGGCGCCAAGCACCCAAGACTGAGGCCTCTACTGGTAACACAGGCAGCAGGGTGCTCAGGTCCAGGCGCCGATCGACCCGCACCTGAGTGATGCCGGCAACTGGCTCGACGGTGCGCAGGGGGGCGTACAGCATTTGGGCCGCATAGCGGGTGAGTGCCACTGGCGCCGGGGTTTCGTGACGCGGTGCCGGGGTTATCTCTTCTTCCTGCTCCGGCGCCGAGGATCTTCTGGCAGCGCTCCGTGCGGGGGCACTATCCCCGTAGTAGGTTGCCGGGGACGTGCCGGGAACGATCTTCGCAGGCTCGAGCTTGGCCTGTCCTTCAGCCGCTGGGGTGGCGGCAATGTCCACCAGCATGATTTCCCCGGTCGCGACATTCTGCAGTTGCAGTCGTGTCGGTGGGATCTCCTGGCTGGCCAGAAGGTACACGGCGCCTCCTGTGCTCTGAACGCGTAGCAAACCGGCCAGCTGCGGCGGCATGCCGACTCGCACGTTCTGGTCGACGAACACAATGCGCTCTTGCCCCACAACCAGTGGAATGGCCATGGGAATGCGGTCCCACTGCAGCAGCTCTACGGCTTTGACATCGGCTGCCGCGAGCAGGCCCAGGGCGAGGATGCATGCACGCAGTTTCATGGTTTCACCCCAGCAGCCTGCAGATCTACCTCGATGCGTTGCGGATTGGAGGCGTAGCAGTTCCACATCAGCCCGAACGGATTCTTCTCCGGGTTGACGTCGGCCCGGACGATGGACAGTGGATAACGGGTCATTGCACGTTTGACCCGCTCGCCGTTCACCGACTCGTCAGCGAGCAGATCCAGGTTGACCGTCCAGTCGTTGATTCCGATTTCTTCCACGCGCAGCACGCCAGGGTCGGTGAGGCCGTGACCAGGAATTTCCGACACGCTTCGTTCACGGCGGCGCAGCTCGCCCGAGTTACGACGCAGTTCGTAGTCCTTCTTCAGGTACTCCTGGCACCCAGGGGTCACATAAGAGGCCAACCGGGCGATGTTGTCCTGGTAGTCGTCGTCCCCGTTCTTCTCCCAGCGCTGCATCTGCTGGAAGATATAGAACCCGAATGCATACACGTTCTCCGGCGGTACCTCCCACCACTTCCGGGTGCTACCGGAGCGGAGGTCAGGGGGCACATGCACGGTTAGATCCTCTGGGGCTTTGTGCCAGCCGTAGAAGGCGAACGCGCTGACGATCCCGAGCACGATCACTGCGATTCGAAGGCTGAGGATGTGCGCCTGCTGAGCATTCACTCGTTTTCGATAACTCATGTAGATCCCTACTTTTCGGTGCGACGGCAGGTCCATGCGCCTTCTCGAGTGACCAGCTTGGTGTCACCCAGGAAAGGGAGGAAGGTGAAGTGCTGGGTCACGGTCAGCTGGAGCTGGCGGTAGAACCAGATGTCGGGCCGGCCGCGTTTCATCTTCCTCAGGATGCGGCTGGCCACCGTCAGACCCAATGCCCCACCGACCAGGGCGCAGGCGATGACCAGGGCGGGATTACCGAAGAGGAAGGCCACGGGAATGCCCACGACAAAGCCTGCACCGCCGCAGGCTGCCACGGTTCCCCACATCTCATCCGCAGTCAGCCCCCCCATCACCATTGGTTGCCGGTTGAGGTTGTGCGGTAGGAAATCCAAGGAGCCGTCTTTGAGGTATGAGACTTCAGCCATGTTGTCCTACTCGCTCAGAGGACGCCGGTCGCTTTGGTGACCATGTAGATCGCCACGCCAATCAGACAAGCCCCGACAACGGCGGTCAGCCCCAGGTCACGCCACTTTTTCTTGCCTTCATGGATCTCGTGGTAGGTGCCGTAGGCATGATGCGCAACGCCCAGCATGGCCCCACCGACGAAGATCAGGCCGAGCAGCATGAACCCGTCGTATGCGTAGTTCTGGAAGGTCTGCATCATGTTGGACCCTTCCCCACGGGTGGGAGCTTGGGCACCAGGCAGGGCGGCGCTAGCCAGCATAGGGGTCGAGGCCAGCGCGATCGCGAGCCCCCTGATGAAGGTTTTTAAGCGCTGAGGTTGCGACATGCTTTAACTCCTAATGATTCAGCTAAGTACGAGTAGGGAAAGAATCATGATCAGCGTGATCACGCGGACGGCAGATGACGCCGCGATCCCACGGTCGATGTTTGTGGTAGCCCAGCCGCGATAGATGCTGTAGAGGGCCCATGCCCCCCAGAGCAACGACAGCGCGATGATGAAACCCAGGAACAGCGTTGAGCTGGCTTGGGGCGTGGTACCGCTGGCGGCGTTGAAGGCGGCGAGTTGTGCTCCGCTCATGCTCATGGCATCCGCCCGCCCGTGAGGGTGTATTTACCCGCGAGCTCTGCCGGATCCCGTGGCTGTGCGCGACTGGGGGTCAGGTACTCCTGCAGCCCCTGACGAACGCGCTGAATGTCCCCGGCCAGACGCTCGTAATCGAAGTAGTAGCGCTGACCTGGCTCGCTGGCGACGGTGGCGCTGCGCCGTGCGGAGTCCTCCAGCGCATTGAGCTGGCGAACCATGACCTCGATGTTGGCCTGCTCGGACGCCCCGGCCGCATGGGCTGAGGGGGAGAACAGCACGCTGCCAGTGACGCTGATCAGCGCGCCAAGCAGGATTCGGCGTGGAGATGCAAAGGAAGTGTTAGACGTGTTCACGGCTGGGCTCTGGCAAGGCTGACGTATGGCCATCAGGATGCCGAGACAGGCCATTCAGCCGCCTCAAGAAATACTTATCTGGTCGCCGTAGAATTTTTTCTTTGAACCAGTCACCCTCTGGATGAGGACTTTCAGTAGCTTCCGACCGCCTCGCACTGCGGCCGGGATGCGTGCCAGGGAGAAGGGCATACGAAGAATGCTGATCGATCGAGGGTGGTATGCCGCGACAGAACAAGAACTCACCGGCATTTGAAACCTGGGTGACCGACTTTCTCGGTGCCCGATTCCAAGATGAGGGGTGCTACGACAAGGCCGTTCTCGCCGCTGAGCTGCTGGAGCATCGGCGAGAAGTCAGCTCTGCTGAGTTGGTGGAAATGGTCAGAAGAGCCAACGCGATGCTGGCCCGCCTGCCGGGTCATGAGCTGGGTGATTGAGCAGTCCATAGCCCAGTTGCTGCCCGGCTTTGTCTATTGGCGCTCCCGCTTGAAAAATAGCAGGTAGCCGATGGGCATCGGAAACCCATAGGACCACGCTTGGGCGTTCTGGTTGCCCACTTTGATTTCTCCACGACATACTGGCTGTGTGCTGACCAGTTCCCAACCTTCAGCACCAAGCTCGAACATCTTCCTCTGGAGCCGCTCATGTTCGTCCAGGAGGGCGGGGAGATCGGGTTCCAACGTTTGTTCGGTGGCTTTGAAGATCCAACCGCCTCGGGTCGCGTCCTTGAAGGGGATGGCAACGTACTCAGCCCGATGTTCAAAATGCTTGCCCATGATGGCTCCTTGTTATGTTCAGCCGCGGGCCTGTGCACCCGGGGCGAGCGCGTCGACATAGCGCTTCATGATCAACAGCACCAGGCTGTTGATCGCCAAAATCTTCATTGCACGGGTGACGGCCACGTACAGCAGGTTCAGTTCGTCATCTCGTCGGCCGGCGTCGACGTCCGGTGCCAGGGGATCTGAGGTGAAATCGTCGAAAAGCTCGACGAAATCCCACTCCAGGCCTTTCGACTTGTGCGCGGAAGTCAGTGTGATCGTCGCATCAAGCTCTTTATCCGCCGTGCACGAACGCAGGGCCAGGACTCGCTGAGGAAGGTCCGGATACATGTTGATGATCTTGATCGAGCGAAGCATCTCGCCGTCTTGGCTCACCTCGGCGATTTCTACGTACTGGCCGTAGTCCCGGTAGTCCCGAAGCAGTTTTTTGTTATGGACCAGGTCGCGCTGCCCTCGGCTGAAATAGAACAGGTCCTCGAGGTCGCGCACTGAGTAGCTGTCGATGCCACCCACCCAGTAGATTTCGGGTTTCTCGCTGACGAGGCATAGCGCGTTCTCGATCACGCCGATGACGGTGCGATGGATGTACGTTCGGTGCGGAAGTCCAGCTGGCAGTGCTTTTTTGACCAGGGTCTTCTCGCCCAGCCCCTGCAGCTTTCTGGTTTCTCCCTTGTAGGACAGGATGATATTGGCGACATGGGCGACTGCAGGGCCGAACCTGAAGCTCTGGGTCAGATAATGCTTCTCAGCCCCGGCCATCCAGCTGGCATTGAGAGCGTCTTCTGCTCCTCGAAAGCGATAGATCTGCTGATGACGATCACCTACTGCCACTTTGCGAATCCGCTGAATGCGCACAATGTCAGCGATCACGGGGTTTACGTCCTGTCCCTCATCGAGCAGCACACAGTCGAAGCGCTGGCTCAGGTCGGGTTTGCTCAACTGGTACAGCTTCAGGTATCCGTCATGCGTGATCTGCACCGCTGTGTCCTGCAGATCAGTCATGCGCTTCCAGATGCTCATCGCTGCTACGAGCGCCTGGTTCAGGTAGCGCTCCTGGGCGGAGGTAAGCATTGGGCGGTCACGGAACCATGGAAAGTGGCAGCGCTCGATCAGATCGTCAGCGCTGGCCATATAGTTGTTGAGGGTGGTCAGCACGTCCCTGACCAGCTCCCAGTCCTGCGTATCAAGCGCTCGGGCGATATCGGTCAGTCGTAAGTTGTTGGTCTGCTTATGGCTGAACTGCGTGCCATAGACGGCATATGCGAGCCCGTGTGCGGTTTTGTTCACCACGTTGCGCGGGAAGCGCCCACGGGCGGCGATCTCAACCGATTTGTTGTAGCAGAGATAGAGAATCCGCAGCCGGGAGTGATGTTGCGCATACCCCACCAGCGTTGTGGTTTTTCCACTGCCGGCGCCGGCCTGGATGAGGAGTTTCGGTGCCTCCGAATAGATGATCGGCGACTGCTCGTGGGTCCATTGCATCGTGCTCTTCCTCACAAATACTTCTTGAAGCTCGCGGCTGTAATGCTCACGGATACGCCAAGCAGGGCAGCGCAGGGGAGCAGCACCAACATGGGATTGATGCTGATCGGGAGTGCCAAGTAGAAAGTCCAGGGGAAAATGGCCAACGGCAGGATCGTTGCGCGGGCCTTGTGGTAGAGATAGCTGGACTCCCGGCCGGCACCAAATTTACGGAGATCTCGCCGCACCAGGCCGTCAACCAAGCCAGTGAGTGCCGCCATAGCGAACAGCGGTACGGTCATCAGCAGGACGACCAAGCGGACACAGAACACCAGGACGGTGAACAGGGCTGCCAGGGTGTAGTTCTGTATCGTGGTGACGCTTTGCGCGGCCCAGTAGCGCATGTCGAGCTCGTTGCGGGCCCCGGCTTGGGCGATCGACTCCATACCTTGGACCCAGCTGAGCATCCCGGTCTTTACGACAAGCCAGTCGTAGGCCTCGGAGACCAGCCATGTCGCGGTTCGGCCAGGCTCCTGCACAATGGCGCTGTGTACCAACCCTTTTGAGAGCCAGCTGAGTTCGCTGACCAGCATTTGTTGGCCATGTCGCCATCCTGCTTCTGGCCAGAAGAAATAAAGGCATACCCAGTCGACCAGGATCGCGACGAGCAGCGAGCCGCACATCACGCCGAGGAAGTTGAATGGGAACCAGAAGATCTTGCTGAACAGCGACTCTTGTCGCTCCTGTTGCTGTTCGGCCTTCTTCGAAACGTCATCTGCCATGGGCTACACCTCACGCCGCGTCATCGGTGGCCACCTGGCGGAAGTCTTCGACCAGGTCCTCGGGCAGGGCGGTCTTCAACTGCTGGTAGCCCGGGGCCTCCCACCAGTCGCTCGATGACGTTGCCGATCGCCGCATGCCGGCGGCCAACTCCTGCAGGTTGCCGGGCATGACCTCGTCCGGGTCATTCGCGGGAAGCGGCATGCGTATTTTCCACAGGTTCCCACCTTCGATGAGCGCGAAGGCCTGGCCTTTCGGCAGTCCTACCACGTGGGCTGGCTCAATCATCGGCACACTCGCCAGCTGCACCTGGTCATGCGAGCTTGAGGTGAACGCGGTTTTGCCGTTGACCGAGTCGTTCGCGCTGCTCGCCGGCGTGCTGTTGTAGATCTGCACTTTGGGTAGCTGGTTGGTCAGCAGCTCAGCGGTCGCGGTCTCTCGAACGCGCAACATGAACAGGTTGTTGAAGTTACCGATCACCTGGCCGGCTTTGGCCTTCGAGCCGATCTTCGCTTCGATATCGCTCATCGTCTGGGTGTAGGCGGTGACCTGGATGCCGGCACCACCGGCCTTGTTCACCATCGGGATGAACTCGTCCCCGATGAGCTCGTTGAACTCGTCAGCGTGGAGGTTGATGCGGACCTTGCCCCCAGCCATGTGTCCCGGCAGGCCGTCGTCGATACCGTGCTTGTAAATGTGGCCTGCAACAGAGACCAAGTCACTGAACATCGAGTTGCCCACGGCCGCACTGACCTCGGTGTCGGACAATGCATCGAGCCCAACATAAACCACGGCGCGTTTTCTGATCACTTGCATCCAGTCGAAGATGGGGCGCTCATCCGCGAGGTCCAGGTAGTCGGGGGCGAGCAGTTCAGCGATCCGCCCCGTAGTGAGCTTCTCCAGAAGCGGCAGCAACGATGCGACGATCTTGTCGAAATAGGTCTTGTCGTAGCGCACAGCGCTGCGCAGGCCGTCCATCACCGAATCGTTGATGCGCTTCTGGGTCAGGTACATGTCGATCGCCACCACCCGAAGCGGGCGATCTTTCATCGCGAACGACAGGTTCTTGCGATCGATCTTCCCTTCCAGCTCGACGATGGTCTGCCAGGCTTTGGGGTCGTGCTCCGCGAAGTATTTTTGTGCGTACTCGATAAAGAGCTCGTCGATGTTTATGACGTGCCGGCGGATCTGTTCATAGTCCGGGCGGCGGCCGAGGGCGACCAAAGACTGCGCAATGATGTTGACGAATCGCCAGGCGAACTCACGGAATGCGGCAGAGTTGCCCTCACCGGAGAGCTGGCCAGCAATGCGGGTAGCGACTTCGCTGATCCGGCCAAAGCGGCCGATGGCGTTGTAGCGCGCGGAGATGTCCGGCCACCCCAGGTGGAATACGTAGAACTCGTCGAGGCGCCCAGCCCGTTTGCACTCGACGTACATGCGTTTGAGCAGGTCGGCATCGCCCTTGGGATCGAAGACGATCACCACCTCGTGGTCGGGCTGTTGCTCCGACTGCCCGCGTCGGCTCCAACGATGCGGCGGCTGATTCCTGCGCCCCATGCGAACGCGCGGCCTATGGCGATGGGTGCGGCGGATGTCCTGGGTGATGAAGACTTCTGCCAATCGCGTCTTGCCTACCCGGGTGGTTCCCAGCACCAGGGTGTGGCCAACGCGCTCGCCCAGGGGCAGGCTGACGTTCTGTTCATCGGGCTCAATCCCATGCAGCCTGGGCAGGCCACCTACTGGGGGCAGAGGCCGGGCGGGGTTCCAGCTGGAATCCCAGCCAGTCAGTTTGGTGATCGTCTTCAGGGGGAAGGGGGCAAACTCCAGGCGCTCCTCCAACCAGCGTGCCTGTATGTAAAGCTTCGTGGGCTCGACGTAACCGGCGTACTGGGGGAGGTAGGTGTCGGCCAAGCGCTGCGTGTGCTTCTGCGTCCAACGAAATCCCCGGCCGATAAACAGGCGCTCGTTGCTGATCGGCATTTCAGCGCTGGTCATGGTGTAGTGGGGAAGCCGACGCAGGTTGGCTTGGTAGCGCAGAACTCTTCGGGCCTGTAACAGCCGCACAGTACCGAGATAGATGAAGCCCAGGGCGGCGACAATTCCGAACAGCGGTGTCAGGGCGAATGCCCACGGCGCGCTCACACAGAGAGCGGCCGCCACGTAGCAAACTGCGGTGGTGAACAGTTCCACCGGAGGCCGTAGCAGCGATTCAAGGGTGTAGGTCGCCATCACAGCTCCTCGCAAATTGAAGGCTGACTTCTTCGCGCGCGGCATCAACCTGGTCGGGAGCTAATCGCTCGGCCAAGCGCTGCGCGAATGCGTGTTCATTGATCTCGGAGATGCCCGTCACACGCCCACCGTAGAGCTCGCTCACATGGCGGACCTGCTCGATCATTTGCTCTCTGCCGGGACGGTGGAGGGGGTGGCTGATGACCACCGTGAACACCGGCGATACAGGTCGTGATGGGCGCATGCCAGTTCTCACTGCTGAAGGGTTGTGGCAGTGATCAGCACTGGGTAGTGCTGCAGCCCCAGACGGCCAGCGAGATCGCTGGCTGGCACGGGCATCACCTGTAGACCTGGGGCCCAGCGACGGATTTCCTCCAGTCGCGCGGCGCTGCTGACATTCACGGCGAGCCCCACGGCCTGCAGGTGATGCAATTCTGGGAGCTTGTGCTTGAGCCAGGCCTGCGAGCCTGAGTCATCGCCGACGATGAACATCGGCTGCAGGCCCGCTGCATTGATCACGCGCCCCTGCACCTGGCCCGGGCTGAGCTCAGGAGTGATCACCGGAAATGCCCCGCCGGCCCGCACGCCGGTTACAACCGGGGGAGGGGTAGTAGGTTCTGGTTCGATGTCCTGGTAGTAGGGCAGGGCGGATGACCCGCCCCGGTCCTCTACCACGGTGAGCTGTCCAGCAGGTCCAGCACTGGCCTGTATGGCCAGGCTGCCCAGGGCTGAAAGCGTGAGGATCTGGATGGCCTTACGACGCCAGGTGTTGGAAAGAGTCATGGGTTCCGTACCTCGAACTTGATGCCGGTGACGCGGCTGAGATGTTTCGTGAAGTAGCTACGGTACTTCGCTGCCGGCGGGCCCCCAGCAGGGCGGTGGTACCGTCCGGCAGCATCGATCCAGGTTCCACCCTTGGCCTTTTGCTCAGCCAGGATCTGAGCGGTCACCGCCAGGTTTTTGTAGGGGTCAAGGCCTTCGCAGGGGTAGCTGTAGCGATGCCCGTTGAAGCGAACATTGGTCTGTCCCAGCCCCACGTCGACCCGTGCGGGTCCAGCCTTAACAATTGCGATCATCAGCGCTTGGCAAGCATCTGCTCGTGTGGCGAAGCGATAGCCGGTACCGGCGACATTCAACGTCCACGGCCACGGCACCAGCTGCCCGCGAAGTGGCGTGCCGCTCTCCTGCAGCGCAACTGAATAGAGCACAACGGGCGGAACCCCGTGCCTGATGGCGATCGCCTTGTAAGCGGGTGGCGGATCTTCTACACCCCATGCGCTGCCGGCGAGCAGCAGCACCGGCAGAAGGCAGAGCCGCCACGCAGTCATTGACGACGCCATGATCCATTCACCTTTGTCACGGCGGCCGGCAGCGAGCCGCCGAGGCCGAGGCGAATCCAGCGGCCTTGGTCGTGGTTGAGCGTGATCAGACGGCTTTTAACGGTGGACGGGTCAACACCCGCGAGAATCGCCCAGCGGCGGATTCGCTCATCGTCGTTCTGGCTGCCGACGAAATACAGGTCAAACGGAGTTTGGGACGCCTGCAGGCGCTTGACCTGGTCAATGCAGGGCAAGCAATCGTCCTTGACGAAGAGCGCCAGGCGCCCGTTGCCCTCCAGAGTTGGTTCCGGGAGAGGTCCAGCACCGCTCCCGGAACCGGCTTGGGCCGTAGGGGAGGACGAGATCTCAATGGCTTTGATGCCTGGGAACAGGCGCTGGTACGCCTCGTCGTAGGCGCGCTGATAGGCGAGCTCCCTGTCGACTCGCTGTCGTTCCGCCTGGACCTGCAGCTCGGCAAATCGGCGCCGCTCGCTATCCGACCGGGCCTCGATCCCAAGCGCTGTGAGTGGGTCAAGCCCTGGCGAATAAACCCCGCGGGGCCCTTGCATCACCTCTTGATATCGCTCGTACTCCTTGGAGGTCAGGCCCCACTCCTGTGCGGCTCTATCATGGAGTTTGTTCTGCGACAGGACGCTTTCGCTGGTGAGCTGTTGGGTACTGGAGGCGGATCCTCCTGCTGTGGAAGAAAGCGGCGCCGCCTCAATACCTACTGCAGTAAATGCGCAGGCGCAGGCAATGGCACGAACGATCGGTAGATTCATGATGCTTATCTCATGGCTGAATGCTGAGGGTTCGGGTGGTGCCGCCGGCGTCGAAGGTAGCGGTTCGCTCATCCACCGCCTTAAGTCGCCAGGTGCTGCCGCTGACTACCTCACCTGGACGGATCAGGTCGATCTGGCTCAGTCGTGTGCTACCTGCAGGGGCGACCGACAGGAAACGCTCGCCGCCTCGGTATTCGAGTCCCATCATCTGGAAGGGCGGTGGCTCTTGTGGGATAGGTGGGGCCTTAACCTGTGCGGGCTTCGGCTTGGGTTTCGGAGGGGAGGCTTTTTGAACTGGAGCAGTTGCCTGACCCTGGGGCTTGCTCATTTTCTGCAGCTTGCCGCCAAGCGATTCGAGATCCGCCTTTAGAACCAGGAGATCACCTGCACTCGCGGATGAGCGGGTGGCTTCGACTGCGATGTCCTGCGCCTGCTTGGCCGTGGCCTGCACAGCATCAATGCGGTTAACCAGCACCTGCTGGCTCACACGGAAGTCCTCCATTGTGACCAGAGGTTTGCCTGACACTGTATCGAGCCGATCGTCGATCGCACTCACCCGATTTTGTAGTG
This sequence comes from Pseudomonas sp. zfem004, assembly GCF_032621715.1. Taxonomy (NCBI): domain Bacteria; kingdom Pseudomonadati; phylum Pseudomonadota; class Gammaproteobacteria; order Pseudomonadales; family Pseudomonadaceae; genus Pseudomonas; species Pseudomonas sp. zfem004. The sequence goes on from NZ_JAVYJF010000006.1 coordinate 182,752, forward strand.
CATCGATGGATGTCTGTTCTGCCGCCGCATTCATGGCGCTGGACAGAGTTGAAAGCTGGTACTGCTGGAGCGCGATGATCGCGCCCAGGATGAGCAGTCCAGCAGCATGGGGTAGGTACTTTCGGATCGGCAGTTTCATGGGTGTCCTCTCGAAGCCGAGTACACCTTCGCGCAGCCACGATCCCATTTCAGTAGGAAATGCTTAGCCGGAGCGTGTGGATTTTTTTAAGGCCGAGTACCAGTCGACAATGCGACCTTGCTGCTGACATGCTTCGGCATCGGCCCAGTAGGGCGACATTATTCGTGGGATGGTCTGGATGTCCGAACAACGCATGACGCCGAGTGAGTTTAAAGCGGAATATCGGCGCCGAGGATGGAGCGGGAAGGACTTGGCGGCACGGTGGAACAAGCACCCCAATTCGTTGAGCCGCATCGTGAATGATCCGCTGCGCGATCTGCACTGGGATGATGCAGTGCGTGGCCTGGAGCAAAAAACTAACATATAGGTTTGTTTTAGCTGGCCAATAGCTCACATATAGGTTAACTTTTCCTCGTCGAAGCAATTCACTGAGGAACTGAACGATGGACATTTCACCCGTCAAGCCGACGTTCAAAGCGATGCGTGCCGCCTATGTCACTGTCCTGCAAGGTCAACAGGGGAAGGCCCTGCTGATCGGTAGTAACAGCGCATTGTTCCTCGCGGGTGACAACCTCTACCACGTGGTTGTTGGTCCTACCGGTAAAGTTGAAGTGGATGACGCAGGATGCTCGAGCCCCCTTGTCTGGGAAGAGTATCTGGGGTGCTGGGAGAGCGATGAAGACCCCGAGGCCACTGTTGCTGCGGTCAACTCCCCTCAGTTCATCGAGGTCGGCCCGGAGGTCAAGGGGCAGATCGCCATGCTTACCTACCCCATCGCTATGGCTAATTATCGCGCCCTGCTGGAACAGAACCCGGGTAAAGCTCTGCGTTTGGACAAGGAGAGCAACGGCAGTGCAGCTGCGCTCATTGATGGAGAGGTGTGCTGCTTGCTGGTAGGCCCGGATAACGTCGCTGACCTGAGCTTTATTGGTGACCTCATGCCTGAGGCATGGGGGATCGGCGGTTGGCATAGCGAGGTTGAAGAGACCCAGCATGCCATCGACCATCCAGTGTTCGTTGATATCCGCCACTGACACGGTACGAAGATCCGCCTCACCTGCAGTTAACTCGCCACAACTGATCGATTCTGGTTGTAAACGACTGGCTCATAAGCTCCCGGCGCATACCCCAGTCGGGATTACGGGGAACGGTGGCGGATCTCAGGGTGCCTCTGCCGTATCGCTGGTTCACTCCATCCATCACCGCCATCAGCCGGGCACACGCAGCCGGCTGCGTTGCGGCGAACAGATCATCGGTGAACTCGCCAGGTTGGCGTAGATCGAGGAGCAATACCTCGGCCTTGCTGTAGCGGTAGCCTGGCTGGTAGACCTGCTCTACAGCCTCGGTTGCGGCCCGCGTTAACAGTAGTGTGTCATTCGTGGGGTATGGCAGCTCTACCAGCGCACCCTTGGAAAAATGGGCCTCGTTTGGGTTGAACATTCCAGTACGGATCGCCACTCGCATGCGTTTGCAAACCGAACCCTGAGCACGCAGCTTTTCGGCAGCTCGCCCCGTGTAGGTGGCCACCGCCTGTTTAATTGGTGCCAGTTCCGTCAGCCGCTTGCCGAACATTCGACTGCAGCAGATTTCTTGCTTCGGCGGGTCGGCTTCGTCGAGGTCAAGGCATGAAATACCGGCAAGCTCGCGCGCGGTCTTCTCCACCACCACGCTGAATTTCTCACGAAGCATCCGTGGGTCAGCCTTGGCCAGGTCCATGGCCATGCGGATACCCATGGTCTCGAGGTGTGCAGTCATCCGCCTACCGATGCCCCACACCTCTTTTACCTCAGTGTTTCGCAGCACCCAGTCGCGCTTGAAGTCGTCGGTGATATCGACGACACCACCGGTCTGCTCCTGCAAGCGTTTTGCTGTGTGGTTGGCGAGCTTTGCCAGGGTTTTGGTACGAGCAATCCCGACCCCGACAGGAATCCCTGTACAGCGCAGCACTTTGGCGCGCACGTCCCGGCCGACCTGGGTCAGACTCCCCTGCACGCCAGTGAGATCGGCGAAGCACTCATCGATCGAGTAGACCTCGGTTGCCGGCACCATCGACTCGATCAGCGACATCACCCGCTCACTCATGTCGCCGTATAGCGCGTAGTTCGAGGAGAAAGCTACGATGCCGTGACGACGTAGCTTTTCCCGGCATTGGAAGTACGGTTCGCCCATTTTCACGAATGGTTTTGCGTCATACGACCGGGCGATCACACACCCGTCGTTGTTGCTCAGCACGACGATGGGCGTACGCGCCAGATCCGGGCGGAACACGCGCTCGCAGCTGGCGTAAAAGCTGTTGCAATCGATCAGCGCGAACACCTGGTCACTGGCCATGATCGCGCACGCTGTAGCGCACCACACCCCAGATGACCAGGTCATCGCCCTCCATGACGTGGCGCGGTGGGTATGCGGGATTCTCCGACTGCAGGATCAACACACCGTCGCGCCGGTAAAGCCGCTTGCAGACGGGCTCGGCGTTGATTGCGGCGATCACGATGTCGCCGTGCTCGGCTTCGTTGCTGCGGTCTACGATAAGAAGGTCGCCCGAGAAAATGCCAGCGCCCTGCATGCTGTCACCTTCCACCTGCACCAGGTACACGTGAGGGGCACGCAGGTCGAACAGCTCGTCGAGGGAAATGTGACGCTCCAGGTGATCCGCCGCCGGCGAAGGGAATCCGGCCGGCACACGGAACGAATACACCGGCAGCAGCGCAGGGCCGCCCGTCGGCGCGCCCAAGAAGGTGATGGTCATGGCAGATCAACTCAAATGAATATCTGTATATTTATACAGTAAACTGTCAGAGCGTTCCTACGTCAATGTGCGGAAGCCTGGCCGCCGACAAACGAGCGAGGTGGGTTATGTGCGGGCGATACGCAATCTTCGAGAGCATGGACGACTACCTGAAACAGTTGGCGCTCGATCTGGTGGTGATCAATGGGTATGACCATGAGCGGATCAACCGGTACAACGTCGCGCCCTCTACCCGCGTGGAAGTGATAAGGCCTGCGCCTGGAGGACTGAGTATCGACCGGGTGAGGTGGGGATGGTCGCCATTCTGGGCTAAGGGGAAGCGCCCTGACCCGATCAATGCGCGGGCCGAGACAGTGATGACCGGAAAGTTCTTCAAATCGCTATGGCCGGGAGGGCGAGCCTTGGCGCCGGCCAATGGGTGGTTCGAGTGGGTACCCAAGCCCGAGGACCCGAAGCACAAGCAGCCGTACTACATCCAAGCGGCGGATGGTACGCCTTTGTTCTTCGCGGCGTTGGCCGACGTTCATTCAGGGCTGGAGCCGGATGAGCGCAGTGGCTTCGTTATCGTGACTGCAGCGGCGGATGAAGGCTTGGTGGACATCCATGATCGTAAGCCCCTGGTGCTGACCCCTGAGCTTGCCCGAGAATGGATAGATCCAGACACAGCGACTGAACGGATGGTGGAGATCGTTCAAACAGGATGCCGGCCAAGTAATGACTTCCGATGGTTCCCTATTACCACCAAGGTTGGAAGCGTTCGTAATCAGGGAGCGGAACTGATACAGCCAATTTAACGGTTTATGTGTAGGGTTGTACGAAAGTGTAATATATACAGGAGTGGTCGATTGAAGATCAATGTTGGTAGGGTCCGAGATTATTTGATTGCTACGCTGGAAAATACTCAGGATCACGCAAGTGAAAGTCCTGAGTTAATGCATCTGATTGCTCAGATGGATGGTATTTTTCACGATGAGATTTTTTCGCTTCCACTGTCAGAGCAGTCAGCAGCAAATTTGCTTATAATTAATGCGTACACGATGCTTTTGGCTGGTGTTAGAGAGGCCCTTTCTGGGCATGTCGTTTGCGTCTTTCCAATAGTTCGGGCGGCTCTGGAATCCTCATGTTACGCTTATATCATAGCAAATGATGCTTCTAAGGCTGATGTTTGGCTGGATAGACATTCTTCTGAGACTGCTTTGAGTAAGTGTCGGAAAATGTTCACGGCCAAAAAGGCTGTGGATATTTTAAAAAGCAGTGACCCGGTAATGGCTGAATATGTCTGGGGGTATTACGAAGCATCGATAGATTTTGGCGCGCACCCTAATACCAAGTCGGTGATTGGTCATCTTTCGAATTCTGGGCCGGCCCAAGATGGCCTTCATGCCTTTGAGTTTACCAGCGTGTATGGAAAAAATAGCTGGCATGTTAATCACGCCTTATTTGTATGCGTTGAGGCAGGACAAGCCATCGCTTATCTCATAGCCGCCTCAATCGACAATCATCCCCTAATTCACGAGCGTGGCGAAATTTTCCAAAGCTGGGTAGACGCCAAAAATCGCATGGTTGAAGAACTGACTGGTGAACCTTGCGGCCACACTGGACCAGTCTACTCATCTGTAAGACCTCCACTGTGACTTCGTAGACGAGGCAGCGATGCTGGACATAAGTGAGAATGCGTTTAGGGACTATTTGTTCAATAATCATAAGGATGACTTTTCCTCTCTGATTGCAGGTCGAAGGGAACCGGTAGAGTGGGAAGGTGAAGAATTCCCGCCGCTTCATTTTTTGCTTCAGCGTAAAGTAGAACGTGCTATAAATGAGATACTGGATCAGCTAGAAGATCTGGTTTTAACAGCTAAGGAACTTAGGCTCGAAAAAGTAGGCCCTAATCCAACAAGGGTAGACCTGTTTGGGTGCTCAGAGTCCACGGGAATCACGATTATCGAGTTGAAGAAGTCGCAGCAAACTGAACGGCAGGCTTTCACAGAGCTATTGGCCTATGCTAATCATTTTTGCTCGATATTCCCGGGTGTTAATGAAACGGCAATCACCTCTATCTTAGTTGCGCCAATGGAGACGCGAACGGTTAAAGATGCATACGTGCAAGAGCTCTTGCAGAACAAGAAAAACATTGTCGCACTTATCCCGTCTTGTGAGGGTGGATGTTATTCCCTGGGTGTGTTTTACCCAGAGCAAAGCTATTACAAGTGGTTTGAGAATAATGTCTTCAATGATCACTCGATGACGTGTGTGACAATGTCGTTCCCACTAATTCAAGGCTGGATAGACTCCGAGTATGATGAGCCTCCTCAGTATGCTAAGGATGCTTTGAATCAAATAAGTAATTCAGTTGCACATATTTTGGAGTCTAAGGGCTTTCATTCCATAGTTTATTCGTCTCAGAAGTGGAATGAGGTTGCTGGTTTGTTTCCATACCCCAATATGATTGTTGTGGCTGCTGTGAATCCATTCTCGTCAGCGAGAACATATACTGAGGATGGGAGTATTGGGGGGAGATCTGCTCCAGGTCGGCTGACTGAAATTCAGGCGATCTACAATCAGCTTACCGAGGACGGCCAGCGCTTTAATTGGCTTGAGGCGATGGAGAGTGATTTTTCCGGTCGTTTGATTCGAACGGTTCGCGATCAATTGGAGTTCTGCTTGCAGAATGAATCACAATCGATCCATGTTGAGATCGGCTTGCCTGACTGGTACGGATTAAAGACCAGTATGGTAGATGCCGTGTTTACACACAACTTTGAGGCCTATACCACAGGCCTGTTGAGGGAAGTGTATAGCGAGTATGTTTGTTATCTTTATGAGGCTGGGCAGCAAGAAGTTATGTTTGGCTATCAAATGTTGACGCCATTTCTCGCTGTGTGGGAGATCTGCCGTGGCTTCGGTTACGAAGAAGAGTGATGGCTTTTTGAGAAAAAATTCCACCGAATGCTCGCGCTTTGGTGAGGTTGAGCGGTACACTGTATAACTGCGTTTACGCGTACTTAATGGAGCTGAGTGATTAAATGAGATTGTATCATTATACGGCAGTGGGACTTGCCAAAGCCATCATGACGCATGATCTTTCTAAAGGGCATCTAGATACGCCAGAGGGAGGAATTATTGAGGGGGTGGTATGGTTTACCAGTCTGCCATTCCCAGAGGGTACAGGAGTGCCTACTAAGCAGCGGCAGTTAACTGAATCTGAGGTGAGAAAGGCCCAGCGCGTTGAAGGAAAGAAACTGCGGAACACGTTGACTACAGACAAGTCGAAGATTCGCTTGACGGTAGAGTCTGGTAGTTTGCAGCCCCTCCGTATGGAAAATGGACTTCCTCGTGGATTAATTTCATTCGAGAAGTGGTGCAAGCTCTATGAGGCCCCTAAGCAGTGGGTCCGGGAAATGGGCCTGTCTGCTTTGTATGACCTCAACTCTCTCACCGATGAGGAGCGTTTCCGGCTGGCAAAGAAGAAAGGGAACTCCAAGGAAAGCACCTGGTACTTGCACTTCGGCCCCATACCATCGAGCCTTATTACTGCGGTCGACTGTCGTGTGGGTAGAGACTATGTGCCGTACAGCTTCGACGAACATGGTCGGGCAGAACTGGCAGCCGTTGGGGTTGAGTGTGTAAGTGTGACGGCTACGTTGGAGTTGCAAAAAATCCTTCTACCCAAACACTCTCACGAGATTGTGCATGCGACAGTGATATGCAGATCACCATCCGATCCAGTGGAGGTGTGTATTCGGGGAGGAGGGAACACGTGCATTATAAGAGTAGGGACAAAAGCTCTTGTGGTTCGCGCCGGTAACGAATCGCCTTATCCGTTCGAGCTTATTCATAGCTGGATCGACAAATTCAAATCTGATCTTGAAAGTTGCTGGGAGAGGGCTCGTGATACGTATCACATATATCATCCAGAAGAAACAGTTGAATAAAAAATAGGCCACCGTCTGGTGGCCTTTCATCATGCTGCGATTAATTGTCTTGCAAGTGCCATCTCCACCGAATCACCGTCCTGGTTCAGGGCGTCGAGGCCGGACTCGGGTACATCGCCCGAGGTGCTCTGCGCCACTGCGATCTTCTTGGCCATCAGCTGCAGGCAGGTGATCTGCGAGCTGCCGGCGTAGCCGAAGAAAACCACGCGGACCGGGTGTTTCTGTCCGATCCTCCACGACCGCCGCGCGGCTTGCTGTAGGGTGTACACGTTGTACCCCGTCTGCAGGAACGCGATGGTTGGGAAGTCCAGCAGGTCCAGACCGGTCTTGACCAGCTCCGGGTTGGTGAGCAGCACGTCGACACCGCGGTCGACCTGGTCGAGGATCCAGTCCTCGCGTCGAACCGTTTCAACCGTGGCCCGCAGTACCGCCACGCGCAGGCCTGCCTGCTCGAGGACCTTCTTGAGCCTGGACGTGGTGTCGCGCGTCCCGCTGTAGACGGTGTAGGCAAGGACCTTGCGGCCTTTCGCCTTCTCCTCGAGGCACAGGTTCAGCAGCGCCTGCTCCTTGGGCATCAGTTCATCGTCACCGAAGAGCGCCGGCACAAAGGCCAGCGTGTCGCGGGTACGCGGATGTTTGACCATCTCCGATCGGAAGCAGCAATCCGGCCAGGCCAACAGCACATTGAGCACCACTCCCAGAAGGGTGGTGTCTCTCCGGGCCAGAGCCTGGCGGAGTTCAGCGGTCAACGTTGCGGCCAAGCGCTGGTAGGCCGAGGCCTGCTCCGGCGCCATGGGCACGTCGATGAACTCCTCCTGGTAGCTGGGCAGCACGTTGCCACCGATATCCTTGAGCTTCAGGAACACGGTGAATGGCAGCACGAACCGGTGGATGCCTTTAGGGCCGAAGCCTGGGGCCTTCACGGTGCGTACCGACAGCTTCTTGCCCTTGGCGGTCTTGTGCGAATCACCATCGCGCTCGGTGTAAATGTCCTTGAGCACGCCGTGATCGCGCATGAACGACATGGCTGCAGGCGCCATACTGCCGCGTGCGTTGGGTCGGTAGCCGTCCTCGATCATGCGCTGGGTGAGGATGCGGAACAGGAGGTAGAACAGGTCGTCGGCGTAGCCACCCATCAAGGTTCCGGTGAGAAGCACGGTTTTACGCGCCTTCGCGGCCAACACCCCCATGGCCTGACCCTGGGCCGAACCGCTGTTCTTGTACTCATGCCCCTCGTCGACAACCAGCAGGTCGAAGAAGCCATCGGGTAGGTAGCGCTTGATGAACTCTGTCGGTTGGTAGCCGCCTTCGCCGAATCCGAACTCGATGTTTGCCATCGCCCGCTCCATGCGCTTGGCCTGGCGGTCGCTGAAGACGAAGTTACCTTTCGCGTCCATCAAGTTGATGAACTCCGAGACGTTGTCGACCAGCATCGAGGCCAGAAAGTCCTCGCCGAAGTCGTTTAGCAGCCGTTCCGCCCGGACCGGGCCGATCGTCGGTATCCGGCACATCGACTTCAGGATCGTCGAGCGTCGGTCCCCACCATCGGCTTTGCCTGGGCGCATAAGCGTCCAGAGGGCAGCGTTGCAGGCCGTGCAGTTGCGACGGCGATCACCGCGCTCGAACTCGTCCACGGTGACCAGATTGCCCTCCAGGTCCTCGAGGACCTGGCCACAATCTGGACATGCCGCCAGCAGCTGGCCACCTGCAGTACGCCGCTTCCAGCAGGCGAGTCGCCAGTGGAAACCCATCCGCATCCTGACGCGGCCGAGGATGAAGAACTCCGGCCGGCCGTCGTATGTTTGCCCCGACTGGTCACGTAGCTTGAGCAGTTTGACCAGCGTGTCCGGGCCGTTGAGCACCCAGACGCGGGCGCCTGGCGTGGTCTCCAGGATCTCGCGTCGCCACTTGTAGACCAGGTGAGGTGGTGAGATGACGAGGGTTCGACGGTAGCCTGCCGCGTGGAGCACGGCAGCGACCGCGATGGCCATCATCGTTTTCCCAGTACCCATCTCGGCGTTGATGATCGCAGCTTGCTCGTTGCGATCGAGTAGCAGCGCCGTGATGGCTTGGACAACCTCAGCTTGCGCCACGAATGGCGTGCGCTTGAGACTTGCCATCACGGCCTGGCGCTGTTCGTTGATGCTGCCGGTGTAGACCGGAGGGTTGGAGCTGTTGAGTGACGCCAGGAGCTCGTCGCCGAACTCGTCGATGAAATCCGTAAGGTTGATGTTCAGTGGGGAGTTGGCCGAGGCGGCTGCTTGGGTCAGTGCGTTCATGTGCATCTCCTGCAGGGAAAACAGGGCATGCACAAACCCCGGTGGGTATGGGCATACCCTGTGGGTCGGTGTGGGGTTGTCGCCGTTGCGGCGCAGATCAATAGTCGCTGGGAAGCAGCAGGGTGGTGGCGCTACGGTCGGCTTCGGTGATGATCCAGAGTCTGGACTCGCCGCCGGCGTCGATGTCGTAGCTTGAGAACAAGCGGTCTCCGTGGATAAGTGCGAGCTGGTTGGAGGCTCGATCGTCATCGCATAGCTCGCCCCAGTCGCCAGCCAGGTGGCGTTTCAGCGCAGGGGTTGGGTTGAGCTGCCCGGTTTCCACCAGGTGGCTGATAGCGGCAGTCATCATGATCTGCCCTGGGCTAAACAGCGGTGCTGTGACTCGTTCGTCCGTGGCAGACGCTTCGTCCATGCTCGCCGGCGAGGAGCTGATGATCAGGACCTGGCCGTGATGCACTGACGAAGGCGTCATCTCCCAAGCACGAATGATCGGGATGAAGCGGTCGGTGAGGATCCTGACTTCTGAGACGTTACCCTTCTCGTCCTCGGTGAATTCGGTCTTGCGCACCTTGTCCTTGTAGGTATCACCCTTCACGACCAAGGTCCGCCCCGACTTCGAACGTACAACACCGGAGATTGCGCCGGCGGCCAGGGCCAGAGCGAGGTGCCAACGGGAAAGCTCGCGGACAGGGGCTCGGGGTTGAAGACCGGCTTGCCCGAAGTGCAAGTTGAAGTCGGGCCAGAGACCCCGCAACCGCAGAATCTCGGCGGCGAATTGCTCCGGCTCCAGGGTAATGCGGTAGAAGTGCTCCAGCTCGCTAGCAGCTGACGGGACGAGGTACGGCTCCCATGTCCAGCTGGCTGGGATCTCCTCAGCTTGCTCCTGGCCGGCGCCGATCGCCTGCAGGCGAGACCTCACCTGGTTGGTGGAGACCCGGGCCAGGTCCTGCCGACGTACACGGATGCCGAAGATCACCACCTGTTTGAAGGTGGGGTCTGCAGCACCGTATACACGCAGTTCGGCGAAGTGGTTGCTCAGCCATCCAGTGAACTCGTCGTCCAGCACGTAGTGAGGAACGATGAGCACCATGACGCCGCCGTACTGCAGAAGCGGGAGGCAGCGCTGATAAAAAGCTTTCTCCAAGCGCCGGCGGCCGCTGCCTTGGTACTGGGATGCACCGGAGTGATCCGCGACCAGGTCACCGTAGGGTGGGTTGAGCCAGAGCAAGCCGAACGACTGGCGGCTGATCAAGGTGTCGAAGAGGTCGCTGTGCAGCACCCGATCGAGCAGGCCACGCGCGTGATCCGCGCGTTCGCGATCGTACTCGACGGCGAATGCTTGGACCTGGTCGCGGCCCAGGAGGTGAGCTGCTTCAGCAAGGGCAACACCCTCGCCGGCGCAGGGGTCGCAGATCCTCATCCTGCCCGAGGTGGCGGGAGTGAGCGCCTGCAGCGTGCGTTCGAGCGTGATCTCATCGGTGGGGTAGTAGCCGTTGCGGGCAAAGTTGCGCGCCAGGCGCGGAAACATAAGGGCCATAAGCGTTCCTTGAGTCATAGGTGAGCCCAGGCCTACGCCTGAGCTTCGATAGTGAGTTCGCCGCGACGGATCAGCTCTCCGAGGGAGGGCTCGAGCACGTCGAGCTGAAGAGCGAGCCGCCAGGCGCAGACGTTGCCGATCGCCCCGGGTAGGGCAGTCAGCATGCGGTGCTGGGTGAGGACCTCCATCACGGGCTCGCGCCAGTGGGGGAGAAGGGGAAGCGGGCAGGTCTCGATCACCAGTGGCCAAAGCCGTTGGTGAGGGGCTTCATTGCGCTCCAGGAGGGCAAAAGCGAAGTGATTGGCTTGGTCGGGCACCGAAGCGCGCCGATCGAACAGCCAGAGGTGCAACATGCTGCCGAATAGGGTGCCGCGGAATTGCCGTGTGGTACGCTTTTCCAGTAGGTCATGGTTAGGGAAAACGGGAATGCTCCGCCCGTCGACGAGAATGTGGAACTGCTCGATGCCATTCTCTTCTCGGCCAAGTGTGAGCCTGGCCAGAAACTCCTGCAGTGCGGTGTCACGACCCCAGGCCGACATGAACACCAGGTTGCGTTGCTCGTCGCACACACAGGCGTCGACGTACAGGTCCGGGCATTCTTCGATCTGGAACAAGGGGGATGGGTGCATGATGGCCTCCATAGTGGAGGCGTCCGTCCCAGAGGGCGGAAGCCCCCCGGGGTGGTCTGGTGGTTAGTTGAAGGTCCTGGTGTCTGGATCGAACACCACGGGTTTCTCATTGTGCAGTGGCCCGTGACCAGCACGGAAAATCTGGATGCGGTACTGGTCACGGAGGCGGATAGCGGCCTCGGCCTGGTCCAGTGTGAGCTCCAACTCCTCGATGAACAGGTCGACGAGCTCCTCGTCAGTCGACACCTCGTTGTTGGACAGCTGGTCCTCGATGTTCGCGAGGGTTTGTTTGCTCAAGTTGCTGAAGATGGCGTTCATGGTGGTGCTCCAGGTAGAAAAATGGAGCCCCCCGAGGAGGCCCCTCAGGGTGTGTGGCAGGGCGCTTTAAAACGAGGCCCTGGTCCAGGTTTGAGTTTTGAAGTCCATGGTGAAACCGAGCTGGTCCAGTCGGGTGCATTGGGCGCGCAGCCGTTGTCGGTCAACGGTGGTGTCGAGCCTCACGGTTTCGCTCAGTGGCCACACCGTGCCAAAAAGCTCGGCATCGATGTCGTTCGTGCTCGGTGGCGCCGTTGGACTCATCCCGAAGGGCTCATCCGAGGCGAAGGCATCAGTTTGGGGCTGTCGCGCCGGTGTATTTGGAGTCCGACGTGGCGGTAGCGGTGTGGATGGTGGCCCGTCCTCTTCAAGAGGGTCAGGGACGTTTGTTGGCAGGTGTTCTTCGTCCTCGCGACTGAGACCTGTGACATCCTCCAGGGTCATGCCCTCAAGTTCAGCCCTGATCTCAACAACGAGTCGACCGCCGTGCGAGTAGTACGAGGGTCGAATCTGCTTGATTGCGAAGTCACCTCGGTATTTACCCTCCTGGTACTGATCCAGGAGTGAACTGGTCAAGTAATTTTGGACACCGGTTAAGGTTCATGCCGCTGCCTTGAGCTTTTCCTCCATGGCTACTGGCGTTTCATAGCCGTTGTAGCTGTGGAGGCGCTTGAGGTTGTAGCGCATCAGATAAGCCTGGATGTCCGCACCCATTCTGATTTCAATGCGCCGAAGAATCGCTCCATGGCCGCGTTGTCCCAGCATTGCCCTCGATTACTCATGCTCTGGTTCAGGCTGTACTCTTCAAGTGCTGCCCTGAATTTATGGCTGGTGTACTGACAGCCTTGGTCTGAATGAAACATCACACCCGCAGGCTTGCCTCTGGACTCGGATGCCATGCGTAACGCGTCACAAGCCAACCTGGCATCGGCAGTCATAGAAAACGCCCAGCCCACAACTCGGCGTGCGTACAAGTCGATTACTGCGGCCAAGTACAGCCAACGTCTGCCAACCTGGATGTAAGTCACATCACCACACCACACCTCGTTGATCGTCGAGACTTTGAAATTTCGCTTTAGCTGATTCTCTGCAATCAGTGCTTCCGCACCCGATGACCGATAGCGGTGCGGCCTGCGCTGCTTGCACTGCAGGCCCGCTTCGCGCATCAATGCGCGCACTTTGTATCGCCCGACTTCGTGGCCTTCACGACGCAGCTCCTGCACGAGTGTTCGTGAGCCGGAGGCATTTCGCGACGCTTTGAAATGGTCGACTACCAACAGGCGCAGCGCATCTCTGCCAGGGTTTTCACGCCCTTGCCGCTTGCGCCACGCGTAGAAACTACTGCGCGTGACCCCAAGCACGCGACAGCAGTCGACAACAGGATACTGCTCACTCAGCTCGTTGATCAGCGAGAACGATCTTTGGAGTCCCGAAGCAGGAGAGCACTGGCCTTTTTTAGGATTTCGATATCCCGATCCTTTTGACGGACCAGCGCTTCGAGTTCTTCAATTCGCTGTTGCTCCGGCGTGATTGCCTTGGCTCCCGCCGGAACCTTGCCCGCTCTTTCTTGCCGCACTTGTTCAACCCAACGGCGAAGCGCGGTAGGCCCAAGCCCAAGGGCTGCGCAGACCTCGGGAACTGACTGGCCACCATCCAGAACCATTTCGGCAGCTTGGACTTTGTATTCTCTTGAATAAGATTTACGCACTGATTTTGCCTCCAATTGGGCGCCATCATAGCGCCCGATGAAGGTGTCCAAAATCATTAGGCCAGTTCACTTCAGCCGCGAACACCGGCAAAGCCGGTGCCATCCACTGCGTCGTCTGCTTCGCGGCTAAAGCCGCTCCCACAAGGTGCGCGCTGGGTCCCCTGTCAGTGCAAGTCGCGGCGCAGATCGGCCAGGTACGGAAACGCCTCTCGCCCTTTCACCACTCGCTCGTGCTCCAGTTCCGCCAGCCACAAGCCCTCGTCATGCCCGGCCATCGCCAGCAGGCTGCCGTCCGGCCCGACGATGCTGCTCTGCCCGCAATACTGGATCTCGCCTTCGCTGCCACAGTAGTTGGCGTACACCAGGAAGCACTGGTTCTCCTGCGCCCGCGAGCGCACGGTCACCTGGCAGACGAAGTCATACGGCGCCATGTTCGCCGTCGGCACCAGGATCAGCTCGGCGCCGGCCAGTGCCAGGCGCCGGGCGTTCTCCGGGAACTCGATGTCGTAGCAGATCAGCAAGCCGACCTTCCAGCCGTCAAGCTCGACCACCGGGAAGTGATTGGCGCCCGGGCTGAACATCGAACGGTCAAGCTCGCCGAACAGGTGGGTCTTGCGGTAGTTGCACAGGCTGCGGCCATGGGCGTCGATCAACTGGACGCTGTTGTAGATCGCGCCGTCGTCGGCCCGTTCGGGGTAGCCGTAGACGATGGCGATACGGTGAGCCTGGGCGATTTCCACCACGCTCATCGCCGAAGGGCCATCGTCGGCCTCGGCCAGGCGTTCCACCTGGTCCAGGCCGATGTTGTAGCCACTCAGGAACATTTCCGGGCACACCAGCAGTTGGGCGCCTTGTTGGGCGGCCAGCTGGGCCTGGTGCTGAAGGCGTTCGAGGTTGCCGGGCACGTCCAGGGGGCCGGGCGTGCCCTGGAACAGGGCGATGCGCATCACGCTACTCCTTCGCTCAGTCGGCCAGGGCGATGGGGCCGATTTCATGGAACACATCGCCTGGGCCTGGGTTGTCCGGGTGGGTCTGGCCACCGAAGTGGTTCATGATACCCCACACCGCGTTCAGCGAAGTCTGCACCGCGCCTTCCACCCAGGCCGGGGTCCACGACACGTCGTCACCGGCGATGAAGATGCCGCGCTGCTCGGCGGGCATGTCCTGCTGCATGAAGTGCGCGTACATGCGCTGGTTGTAGCGATAGTGGCCCGGCAGCGCGCCCTTGAAGGCGCCGAGGAAGTGCGGGTCGGCTTCCCAGGAAATGGTGATCGGGTCGCCGATGATGTGCCCGGCGATGTCGGTCTTGGGGTAGATTTTCTTCAGTGCATCGAGGGCCAGCTGCACGCGCTTTTCGGTCGGGTGCGGCAGCATCTTCAAGGCATCGCTCATCCAGGCGTAGGACAGGCAGATCACCCCTGGCTTGTCGTCACCGTTGTCGAACAGGTAGGTGCCGCGGGTCAGGCGATCGGTCAGGGTCATGCTCATCAGGTCGCGGCCGGTTTCCGGGTCTTTGTCTTTCCAGAACGGCCGGTCGACCATCACGAAGGTCTTCGACGACTGCATGTAGCGGGTGCGGTCCAGGGCCATCCACATCTTTTGCGAGAACAGTGCCTCCTCGCAGTCGATCTGGGTGGTCAGCAACCAGCTCTGGCAGGTGGTGAGCACCGCCGCATAGTGGCGTACGTCGCCATAGTTGTCGGTAACGGCCAGCAGACCATCGGAGGCCCGAGCGATGCGCTTGACCCCGGTGCGCGGTGCGCCGCCGTGCAGCGAGCTCAGGCTGGTGCCGGCCGGCCAATGGGCGCAACGCTCCGGCACATGGCGCCAGATCCCCTGCGGTACCTGCTCGACACCGCCGACCACCAGGTGCTGATGATCGTCGCAGTTGGTCATGACCACCCGGAAGATTTCCAGCATCGAGTTGGGGAAGTCGGAATCCCAGCCGCCGGTACCGAAGCCCACCTGGCCAAACACTTCGCGGTGCTGGAAGCTCAGCTTGGCGAACGAGCGCGAGGTGGCGACGAAGTCATAGAAGGTGCGGTCATCCCAGAGCGGCACCAGCTTGTTCCACAGGTCTTTCAGGCGTGGCACATCGCGGTCGCGGATGGCCTGCTGGATATCGCTGAATTGCGCGCCGCTCTCCAGGGCGTCGGCCCAGGCATCGGCCACTTCGTGGAACAGCTGCGGCAGGTCGGCCTTGCTTTCGGCGTAGTAGGTCTGGCCTTCGAGGTCGATCACTGTGCTGCCCGAGGCCGGGGTGAGCGGGTTGGGGAAGGGTTTGGTTTCCAGGCCCAGCTTGTCGACGTAGTGATAGAACGCCGTGGACGACACCGGGAAGCGCATGCCGCCCAGCTCGGCGACGATGCCATCGGTGCCATTGAAGGCTTGCGAACGCAGGCGCCCGCCCAGCTTCGACGCTTCGTACACCACCGGTTTGAGGCCCAGCTTCATCAGCTCGTAGGCCGCCACCAGCCCGGCAATGCCACCCCCGACAATCGCCACTTCCTCGCCATGCCGCGCTGCGGGGATGCTGCCCAGGCCGGCCGGGTGTTCCAGCCAGTCATCGAAGCCGAAGGGGAAGTCCGGGCCGAAGATGGTGACGGGTTTCTTGCCGTCGGCGGGGTGGCGGTTGTTCTTGTTCATGTAATGACCTTGCCAGAGAGGCTGCGCAGGGGGCGGAGCCTGAGTATAGAGAATGACTGGTGGCCATTTTATGAAGCGCGGTGTTCGTAAATAAGATGCAGAGTGGCGTCGTTATGTCGTTTATTTCGTCGTTATGATGCTATTGCATCTCATATCGACGAATCAGCGCAAGGAGGCCAGGTGCTCGACTGTCTCGGGGTACTTCTGCACCAGGCGGATCAAGGCGATGGCCTGGGCGTTGGGTTGAGAACGGCCTTGTTCCCAGTTCTCCAAGGTTCGTGCGTTGGTGCGCAGGTAGGCGGCGAACACTGCGCGCGACATGTTCAGGCGCTGGCGCAGTTCGATCAGCTCGTTGGGTACCAGCGGTGCCAGTTGTTCGAATTCGACCTTGTGCGAGCGCAGGGTGAGCTTGCCGGCCCGTTCGCCGGCGAGGGCGTCGAAGCCTTCGGTGAGTTCAGTGAAGATGTTGCGTGGCATTGGCGGCCCTCATCAAATATCTGTACGTATTTTGCGTATAGTTTGTGATTTGGTCGTCAAATCGTCAATAGGGTGGACTGCTGCCAGCCCAAATGGAGAGGGGAGAAGAGGGAGGGGAGAGAATTGCTGAATATGTCGCAGATAAAGGGCTGTAGCCTTGGGTGCCCCCGTCTGTTCGGCATCTGCGGCGATGGGCTGTCCATCATTCCTACAGACCATCTAAAGATAGGGAATTATCCTACTCGTCTTGTCGCTCTGGTCTGGCTGCACGGGTAATTCTTCACGGCTAATTTCTTGCGGTCGCCGCACATTCGGTGACTGGGCGTGAGAAACCCATCCTTCAACTTGAGCGCCGAGGCATGCTTTATGGCAGCCGTGCGCGGGCAGGCTATTGCCTGGCCGGATTCCAAGTTGGCCGGTTTCTCACCCCGCGTATGGCTGCCACCTTGTTCCTGTGAGAAGGAACAGTGGGCAGCTTTTCCTAGCCCAACTTGGAAACTGCGCCATGAAGAAAATCGTCCCCGACCCACCCCTGAAACTGAATCCCACCACCGAGCGCCCGTTCTGCACCTGCCAGTCCAGTCACCCGCCCATCTTCACCGTCCGCCCCGGCGTCGATGCCGCCGACGCGCTTGTGCACACCAGCATGTTGGCGTCCGCGATCCAGGAAATCGCCGACGACTACGCCCTGCATCACGCGCCCGAGGCGAATCGGGCGATGATCTGGTCGATCGTGCATTCGGCTGAAACCATCCGGGCACTGACGGATGGCCTGCTTGACGCGATGGAGGCCTGATGGCCGACCGTGGGGCAGTCAGCCCGGTTGCCCCCGGTCTACCTTGCTGCTGAGAATGATCGACGTGGTGGTCTTCTCGACCCCGTCGAGGCTACCGATCTGGTCGAGCAGTTGGTCCAGCTGTTCCGGCGAATCGCTGTGCAGCCAGGCCACATAGTCGAACTCGCCACTTACGGCACACAGCTGCTGCACCTGGCCCATGGCCGACAGCCGCCGCACCACCTCCTTGCCCGCACGCGGCTGCACCTTGATCCCCACATAGGCTTGCAGCCCGCCGCCGATCAGGCGTTGGCCAAGCCGGACGCCATAGCCGGTGATTACCTTGCTCTTCTCCAGCCGTGCCAGGCGCGAATTCACCGTGGTGCGGGCGATACCGAGCTGCCGGGCCAGGGTGGCGACGCTTTCGCGGGCATTGATCTGCAACAGGGCGATCAGCTGGCGGTCGATTTCGTCGAGGGCGATGGGGCGTGAGTCAGGCATGGCTAATCTCTGCAGTGGACGCGCTAGCCTAGCCAGCCGCCACGCTGCAGGGCAAGCGCTGGCTTTTGTGGTGCAAGCCGCTAATATTGCGGCCTCATGCCGCCCGGCAAGGATCGGGGGGCCACCATTGCAGGCGGAGTTGCAGATGAGTCTCAGGGACTGGTACTGGAAGCGCTGGATACGTCGCCAGGGGGGCAAAGTCGGCCTGGGGGTGTCGAAGTTCGGCAAGCGCGCCGTACTCGACCTTGAGCAGGAGGTCCGCCTCGGCGATGTCATACTCGACTGCCGCGAACTGTCGATCGGCGCCCACACCTACATCCGCAGCGATTGCCTTCTGCAACTGGTCGAATCGATCGGACGCTTCTGTTCGATCGGCAGCGGTGCCGTGATCGGCCAGGAAAAGAACACCCATCCGGTCGATTGGCTCAGTACCCACCCGTTCCAGTACACCGGCACCACCCTTGAATACACCGCGCGCGTGGACATGGCCAGCATTGGTCACGACGTGTGGATCGGGCACAGCGCGATGGTGATGGAAGGGGTCAAGGTCGGTACTGGGGCGATCATCGCCACCCGTGCCGTGGTCACCCGTGACGTGCCGCCCTATGCCGTGGTGGCAGGTGTGCCTGCCCGGGTGGTTCGTTACCGCTATCCGCCAGACATGATCGAGCGTCTGCTCGCCAGCCGTTGGTGGGAGCGTGACGTGCAGGCGTTGCAGCGTTTGCCGCTCAATGACCCGGCGGCCTGCCTGGCGGCAATGGAGCCACTTCCCCCGGCACGCTATGGGCGGATTCGCCTAAGCCGAAAGGGTGGCGAGGTGCTGGCCGGCCCGCAGTGAACGGACGGGCCGCAGAAACGAAAAAGCCGCGCATCAGCGCGGCTTTTGTATTTCTGGTGGGCCCACACGGACTCGAACCGTGGACCAAAGGATTATGAGTCCTCTGCTCTAACCGACTGAGCTATAGGCCCTCAGCAGGTGCGCCGGATTATAACGAGGGTTTCGATACCGTGCCATCCGAAAGATCCGATAGTGCTATGCGCAGGAAGGTCGCGGCGAACTCCGCGGGTGGCAGGGGCAGGCTGACGATGTAGCCCTGGATCTGTTCACAGCCCTCGGCGGCGAGGAAGCGCTGCTGGGCCTGGTTCTCCACGCCCTCGGCAATGATGGTGAGCTGCATGCTGCGCCCGAGCGCAATGATCGCACGGGCGATAGCGGCGTCGTGGGGGTCATCCGGCAGGCCGCGGATGAACGACTGGTCGATCTTGAGGATGTCCAGCGGCAGGCGCTTGAGGTAGCTGAGCGACGAATAACCGGTACCGAAGTCGTCGATGGCCAGCTGCACGCCAAGCTGCTTGAGCTGGTGGAGGACGGCCAAGGCTTCTTCAGCCTGGCTCATGATGAAGTTTTCGGTGATTTCCAGTTGCAGGTCACCCGCCTTGAGCTGGTATGTCCTGAGCAGTTGCTCGATGCGCTTGGCCAGGCTTGGCTGGCGCAGTTGGGCGCCGGCGAGGTTGATCGAGAGCGGGCCGAAGGACTGGTAGTTCTTTTTCCACGCGTGCATCTGCCGGCAGGTCTGTTCCAGCACCCAGTCGCCAAGCTGAAGGATGGTGCCGTTTTCTTCGGCGAGGTGGATGAACTGCTCGGGCGGCACCTCGCCGAAGGTGGGATGGGTCCAGCGGATCAGCGCCTCGGCGCCTACCAGGCCCTGGGTCTTGAGGCTGAACTTGGGCTGGTAGCACAGGCTCAGCTCGTTGCGTTCGATGGCGCGGCGCAGTTCGTGCTCGAGGGCGATGCGTTCGCTGGCCTGGGCGGTAAGGTCGCGGGTGTAGGCTTCGACCCGGTTGCGGCCCTTGGCTTTGGAGCGGTACATCGCGGCGTCGGCGTTGCGGATCAAGGTGGCAACGTCGGTGCCGTCCTGTGGGTACAGGCTGATGCCGATGCTGGCGCTGGTGAAGAACTCATGCTCGCCGGCCTGGAAGGGGGCATGGAAGCAGGCCAGCAGCTTGTTGGCGATGGCGCTGGCGTCGTCGGGCTTGTGCAGGCCGGGCAGCAGGATGATGAATTCGTCCCCCCCCAGGCGGGCCACGGTATCGACGTCGCGCACCTGCTCCTTCAGGCGTTGGGCGATACCTTTGAGCAGCAGGTCGCCGACCGGGTGGCCGAGGCTGTCGTTGATGTGCTTGAAGCGGTCGAGGTCGAGGAACAGCACCGCACCCTGGCGGTTGGAAACCTGGGCGCAGGTCAGTACGGCCTGCAGGCGGCTCTCGAACAGCGTGCGGTTGGGCAGGCCGGTCAGTGGGTCGTGATGGGCCTGGTAGTCAAGCTTGGCCTGGGCGTGCTTGAGGCTGGAGATGTCGGCGAATACGGCGACGAAGTGGGTGATCTCGCGCTCGCTGTTGCGCACGGCGCTGATGGTCAGCCAGCTGGGGTAGAGCTCGCCGTTCTTGCGTTTGTTGTGGATCTCGCCCTGCCAGTGGCCTTCGGCGGTCAACTGGTGCCACATGGCGAGGTAGAAGGCGCTGTCGTGCTGGCCAGAGGCAAGCAGGCGAGGGGTCTGGCCGAGGGCTTCGATTTCGCTGTAGCCGGTGATCTCGCTGAAGGCGCGGTTGACTGCGCTGATGCGCTGCTCGATGTCGGTAATCAGCACGCCTTCGGCGGTGTTCTCGAACACCGTGGCCGCCAGCTGCAGTTTTTCCTGCATCAGGTGGCGTTCGGTGATGTCACGGGCGATGGTCAGCATGCAGTCGACGCCGCCGATCGGCAATGGTCGGGCGGCCAGCTCGCACAGGCGGATCTGCCCGTCGCTGCGGCGGATGTGGCAGCTGAAGTCGCGCACGGCACCCTCGCGCTGGAGCCGTTCGACCAGGCGCTGACGTTCGTTGAGGTCGACCCAGATGCCGAGGTCCAGGGAGGTCTGGTCGACGTTCGGGCTTATGTCGTAACCGGTCAGGCGACAGAAGCCTTCATTGACCTCCAGCAGAAGGCCATCACTCTGGCGCGACAGCAGCAGGCCGTCGGGGGAGGCATGGAAGGCCTTGGCGAACTTTTCTTCCGAGGTTTGCAGTTGTTGCTGGGTCTCTTTCAGCTGGCTGATGTCGCGCACCGCCACCACCAGGGCCCGGGTTCCATCGAGGTCGAAGGCCTCGGCGGAGGTGAGGCCGGTGAACAGCTGGCCGTTGCTGCGGCGGAAGGTCATCTCGAGGTTGCGCACACCGCTGCGCTGCAGGCGTTCGAGCATGATCGGGCCGGTGCCGGCGACGCCCCACAGGTCGAGTTCGGTGGCGGTGCGGCCGAGTACCTGGTTCGGGCTCAAGCCGATCTGTTCTTCGAACGCTTCGTTGACCTCCAGCAGGCAGCCGTCGCTTTGCCGGGCAATGAGCAGGATGTCCGGGCACTGCTGGAATACCGAGGCGAACTTCTGCTCCGACAGGCGCAGTGCGTCCTCGGTGTGCTTGGTTTCGCTGATGTCGATCATCAGGCCGCGCATCAGGGGCTTGTGGCCGTGCTCGATCATGCTGACGATGTTGCGCACCCACAGGGCATGACCGTCGGCGCGGATCACCCGATAGTCGAGGCTGTGATCACGTCCGGCGGCAGTCTCGCTGTCGCAGTAGGCCTGAGCCCAGAGCGCGTCCTCCGGATGCAGGATGCTGCGCCAGAAACCGGGCTTGAGCCATTCGCTCAATGGGTAGCCGAGCAGGTCTTCGGCATGGGGCGAAACATAGCTGTAGGTAAAATCGTTGGCGTCGGCCTCCCAGGCGATCGCCGACAGGCTCTCGACCAGGCCGCGATAGTGGTATTCGCTGCTGCGCAGCTCCTGCTCCAGGGCGATACGCCGGGAAATTTCCGAGCTCAGCCGGCGGTTGATGCGAATCACCACGGCGAGGATGGCCACCAGCAGCAGGACCGCAGGCAGGCCGTACAGCAGCATGTCATGCCAGAAGGTACGCTGGTCGACGACATTGCCCACCCAGCGTTGCTGGATATGGCTGATTTCGCTGTTGCTCATGTCGGCCATGACCTTGTCGAGGATGGCCACGAGAATCTTCTGCTGCTGTGGCACGGCCATGGCCAGTTGGTAGCGGTAGGGCGTTTCGCCGCTGACGTAGAGGCCATCGAGCTTGAGCTGGCGCAGGCTCCAGATGCTCGAGGCAAGGTCGCCGACCACGGCGTCCACGGCGTCGGTGGCCAGTGCCTGCAGCGCCGAGCTGACGTTGGGCATGGCCACCAGGTTGAGGTCCGGGTGGTGCGTGCGCAGCAGCTCGTGGGGGGCGTAGTTCTCTACCACGGCGATCTTCAGGCCGTAGAGGTCCTTGAGGTTGCGCGGCTGCGCGCCACCGGAGTGGGCGAGTATGACAATCGGGAAGTCCAGGTAGGGGCGGGTGAAGGCCAGGTAGCTCTGGCGCTCCGGGGTGGACATGATGCCGGGCAGCAGGTCGATGCGGTTGTTGCGCGCCTGCTCGAGCACCTCGGTCCAGCTGCTGGGCTCGACCGGTTTGAGCGTGACGCCCAGGCGCTCCTGGATAAGGGCGATGTAATCGGCGGCCAGTCCCTGGTAACGGCCTTCCTGGTCGCGAAATTCGAAGGGCGGCCATGAAGCATCTACGCCCAGGCGCAGCTGCGGGTGCGCGCTGAGCCAGGCTTGTTCCTCGTCAGTCAGGGTCAGGGCGCCGGCCGTTGTGTTCCAGACCATCAGGAGCAGCAACAGGAGGGCCGGCATCAAGGGCATAGCGGCCTCTCGATCAGGGGGTCTGAGTCGAGTGTAGACGGGCATCCTGCCAGCAGGGTGACGCCGGTCATGACCTTTTGTCACATAAGAAAAACCCCGGCCTGGGCCGGGGTTCGTCATCACTCGTCGAGGAAGGAGCGCAGATGCTCGCTTCGCGTCGGGTGGCGCAGCTTGCGCAGCGCCTTGGCTTCGATCTGACGGATCCGCTCACGGGTCACGTCGAACTGCTTGCCGACTTCTTCGAGGGTGTGGTCGGTGTTCATGTCGATACCGAAACGCATGCGCAGCACTTTGGCTTCGCGTGCGGTCAGGCCCGAGAGCACGTCACGGGTCGCTTCCTTGAGGCTTTCGACCGTGGCCACGTCGATCGGGGACTGCATGGTGGAGTCCTCGATGAAATCGCCCAGGTGCGAGTCTTCGTCGTCACCGATCGGCGTTTCCATGGAGATCGGCTCCTTGGCGATCTTCAATACCTTGCGGATCTTGTCCTCTGGCATCTCCATGCGCTCACCAAGCTCTTCCGGGGTCGGTTCACGACCCATTTCCTGCAGCATCTGCCGGGAAATGCGGTTGAGCTTGTTGATCGTCTCGATCATGTGCACCGGAATACGGATGGTGCGCGCCTGGTCGGCGATCGAACGGGTGATCGCCTGGCGGATCCACCAGGTGGCGTAGGTCGAGAACTTGTAGCCGCGACGGTATTCGAACTTGTCCACCGCCTTCATCAGGCCGATGTTGCCTTCCTGGATCAGGTCGAGGAACTGCAGGCCACGGTTGGTGTACTTCTTGGCGATGGAGATCACCAGACGCAGGTTCGCCTCGACCATTTCCTTCTTGGCGCGGCGGGCCTTGGCCTCACCGATGGACATGCGACGGTTGATTTCCTTGATTTCGGCAACGGTCAGGCCGGTCTCGGTCTCAAGGTCGATCAGTTTCTGCTGGCAGGCGACGATCGCGGCGTTTTTCTCACCCAGGGCAGCGGCCCATTTGGTGTTGCGCTTGGCGAGGTCTCCGCTCCAGGTCTGGTCGGTCTCGTTGCTCGGGAACAGACGCAGGAAGTCGGCACGCGGCATGCGCGCGTCACGCACGCACAGCTGCATGATGGCGCGTTCCTGCTGGCGCAGACGGTCCAGGGCGCTGCGAACGCGCTCTACCAGTGCTTCGAACTGCTTGGGCACCAGCTTGATCGGCATGAACAGATCAGCCAGGGCCTGCATGGCGCCAATGCTTTCGGCATGGGTGCGGCCATGTTTCTTCAGCACCTTGAGGGTGATGACGAGCTGCTCGGAGACGGCACCGAAACGCTGGGCTGCAACGACCGGGTCCGGACCGCTTTCGGCCTCTTCCTCGTCGTCGCTGCTCTCGGCGTTTTCTTCGTCTTCGTCTTCGTCTTCCTTCGCGGCAGCGGCCTTGGCACCAGGGATCGGTACTTCTTCGGTCGGTGCGGCGATGTTGTCATCAGGGTCGATATAACCGCTGAGGACGTCGGACAGACGGCCACCTTCGGAGGTGACGCGGTCGTATTCGCTGAGGATGTGGTCGACAGTACCGGGGAAGTGGGCGATGGCGCCCATGACTTCGCGGATGCCTTCCTCGATGCGCTTGGCGATTTCGATTTCGCCTTCGCGGGTCAACAGCTCGACGGTACCCATTTCGCGCATGTACATGCGCACCGGGTCGGTCGTGCGGCCGATATCGGTCTCAACTGCCGCCAACGCTGCGGCGGCCTCTTCGGCTGCGGCTTCGTCGGTGTCGGCTTCCGCCAACAACAGGGCATCCGCATCCGGAGCACTCTCGAATACGTTGATCCCCATGTCGTTGATCATGCGGATGATGTCTTCCACCTGCTCCGGATCTGAAATATCCTCGGGCAGGTGGTCGTTGACCTCCGCGTAAGTCAGGTAGCCCTGCTCACGACCGCGGGTGATCAACTCTTTGATGCGAGATTGCTGTTGCGCTTTTCCGGACATAACACCCTATCCACTGAAGGTCTTGGCGGGCAAAAAACAAGCCGAGGATTATACCCGAGCATGGACCTCACGCGCCAGATGAGGTCGGGTTTTGTGCGGGAACATTGCGGCGGAGCAAGTCACGAAGCTTGGCAGTTTCGTCCTCGTCCAAGCCTGTTAGACGAGATTTGCTGATCAAATGTTCCAGGCTGCGCTCGCGTTGGCGGGCGGACAAACTAGTTATAGTGTCGAAAAACTGTTGTTCAAGGTTGTCGGCATCGATCAACCATTCCTTTTCCGCCAGGGCGCGCAGCAAGCGGCCTTGTTCGGTGCCATGCCAGCGTGCGATCAACTGCATAGAGCTTAGCTTAGGATTCTTCTGCGCAGCCTCGATCAGGGCCACCAGCAGTTGGCTGTAGAGTTGCTGCTCGTCGGCGAAGTGGCCGGCATCTTCGACCTTGCCGGCCAGCAACGGGTGGTGCAACAGCGTGCGCAGCGCCGATAACGACGGTGGTTCCACCGGCGCCGGTACCCGCGGTGGCGCCTCGCCACGTTGGCCATCGCGCTGCCAGGGCTTGCCGCCTTTCTTGTCCC
Organism: Pseudomonas sp. zfem004; assembly: GCF_032621715.1. Lineage (NCBI taxonomy): Bacteria > Pseudomonadati > Pseudomonadota > Gammaproteobacteria > Pseudomonadales > Pseudomonadaceae > Pseudomonas > Pseudomonas sp. zfem004. Next base: position 207,712 of record NZ_JAVYJF010000006.1, read on the forward strand.
AGGGCTTTCCATCCCATTGTTTCTTGCCGCCCTTGTTCGGTGTCCAGGGGCGTTGCTCCTGTTGCGCCGGGGCGTAGTCGGGCTGGTGCTGCAGGTCGCCATAGTCCGGGGTGTAGCTGGCCATGGCGTCGTAGTCGAAGCCCGGGTCGTAATCCGGCACGCTGCTGGCGGCCGGCGCACTCTGCGCCAGTTGCTCCAGCTGCTGCGGGTCGAGGCCGGTGATCTCCTTCAGGCGGTTGCGCATCAGTTGGCGCAGGTTCGCTCCTGGGACCTTTTCGATCAGCGGGGCGGCCAGCGTGACCATGTGCGCCTTGCCTTCCAGCGAGCGCGGATCGGCCTCGTTGCTCAACTGCTCGAAGAAATAGTCGGCCAGCGGCTGGGCGTGCTGGTTGATGCGGGCATGGAAGGCGTCGGTGCCTTCCGCGCGGACCAGGCTGTCCGGGTCTTCGCCCTCGGGCAGGAACAGGAAGCGTGCGCGGCGGCCATCCTGCAGGCTCGGCAGGGTCGACTCCAGTGCGCGCCAGGCGGCCTTGCGCCCTGCCTGGTCGCCGTCGAAGCAGAACAGCACGCTGGGCACCACGCGGAACAGGCGCTTGAGGTGTTCTTCGCTGGTAGCCGTGCCCAGTGTCGCCACGGCGTTGCGCAGCCCCTGCTGGGCCAGGGCGATGACGTCCATGTAGCCTTCGACGACGATGATTTCGTCGAGGTTGCGGTTGTTCTTGCGTGCCTCGTACAGGCCGTACAGCTCCTGGCCTTTATGGAATACCGGGGTTTCCGGGGAGTTCAGGTACTTGGGCTTGTCGTCGCCCAGCACCCGGCCGCCGAAGGCAATGACCCGGCCACGGCTGTCGCGAATCGGGAACATCACGCGGTCGCGAAAACGGTCGTAACGCTTGCCGCTCTCGGCGTTCTCGATCAGCAGGCCAGCATCGATCATGACCTTCTGCTGCAGCGTGTCGGCGCCCAGGTGCTTGAGCAGGTTGTCCCAGCCTGGCGGGGCGAAGCCCAGGCTGAAATCGCGGGCGATCTCGCCGGACAGGCCGCGGCCCTTGAGGTAGTCCACCGCCGCCTTGCGGGTCGGGTGGCTGCGCAGGGCCTGGCGATAGAATTCGCTGGCCGCTTCGAGCAGCGGGTACAGGGGGGAGTCGGTTGGCTGGCGCGGCTTCTGCCCTCGACGGCCCTCTTCGCGTGGCACTTCCATGCCGGCTGCACGGGCCAGTTCCTCGACCGCCTGGGGGAAGTCCAGGTTGTCGTGGTCCATGATGAAGCCCAGCGCGTTGCCGCCGGCGCCGCAGCCAAAGCAGTAGTAGAACTGCTTGTCGGGGCTGACGGTGAAGGAGGGAGACTTCTCCTTGTGGAACGGGCAGCAGGCGGAAAGATTCTTGCCGGTCTTCTTCAGCTGGACGCGCGAACTCACCACGTCGACGATGTCGGTGCGGTTCAGGAGGTCATCGATGAAACTCTGGGGAATCAGCCCGGCCATGGCAGCCTCGTCATCTGGCAACTGGCAAGTCTAAACGCTTGTGCTCGGGTTTGGCGTGGGGTGTTGCGAAGGGGTATGTGCTCGTCACCAGCCTGTGAGGGCTCGTCAGAAAGGACGTGCACGTCTGGCCAATGGCCAGGTCTGACGTGTTATTGCAGGTTGCCCATGGCTTTTGCCGGGGCACCCCAGGCGCATGGCCAAGGGTTTGAAGCGACCGCTGCCATCAGCCCGGCACGAGGCCGGGCGGGGCAGAAGCTTTACGTAGAACGGCTGTATTAGTACAGACGAACTGCGCGGCGCTGTTCGCGCTGAACTTTCTTCGCGTGACGCTTTACAGCGGCAGCGGCTTTGCGCTTACGCTCGGCGGTCGGCTTCTCGTAAAACTCGCGGCTACGAACTTCAGCCAGTACACCGGCTTTTTCGCAGGAGCGCTTGAAACGACGCAGAGCTACGTCGAAGGGTTCGTTCTCTTTAACTTTGACGGCTGGCATCCAGGGCTACCTTAATTCATTACCGGGGTAGACGTGCTCCTGGCAAAACATAAGGTGTGCTGGAGTACGTCGGTTTTCAAGGGTTGCGGATGTTAACCCTTAGCTGGCAGGAATGCAAAGCCTCTGATCGAAAACCGCTGGTCGGCACAGGGTGCGGGGACTATCATGCGCGCCTTCGAATTCAGCCTCGACAGGGCACGAACCCATGCTAGTACTGGGATTGGAAACATCCTGCGACGAAACTGGCGTCGCATTATACGACAGCGAACGCGGCTTGTTGGCCGACGCGCTGTTCAGCCAGATCGACCTGCATCGCGCTTATGGTGGTGTGGTGCCCGAGCTTGCCTCGCGCGACCACGTCAAGCGCATGCTGCCGCTGATCCGGCAGGTGCTGGAGGAGGCCGACTGCGTCGCCACCGAGATCGACGCCATCGCCTACACCGCGGGTCCTGGCCTGGTCGGCGCGTTGCTGGTGGGCGCTTCCTGCGCCCAGGCCCTGGCGTTTGCCTGGGATATCCCGGCGATCGGTGTGCACCATATGGAAGGGCACTTGCTCGCGCCGATGCTCGAAGAGCAGCCGCCGGAGTTTCCGTTCGTCGCTTTGTTGGTGTCGGGCGGCCATACCCAGTTGGTACGGGTCGATGGCATCGGCCAATACGAACTGCTCGGCGAGAGCCTGGACGATGCAGCTGGCGAGGCGTTCGACAAGACGGCCAAGCTGATCGGCCTCAATTATCCAGGTGGGCCTGAAATCGCTCGCCTGGCCGAGCAAGGCACCCCGGGGCGCTTCGTGTTCCCGCGGCCGATGTGCGACCGCCCAGGCCTGCAGTTCAGCTTCAGCGGCCTCAAGACGTTCGCCCTGAACACTTGGCAAAAATGCCGCGATGCCGGGGACGACAACGAGCAAACCCGTTGCGACGTGTCGCTGGCGTTCCAGCAGGCGGTGGTGGAGACTCTGACCTTCAAGTGCAAGCGGGCGCTCAAGCAGACCGGCCTGAAGCGCCTGGTGATCGCCGGTGGTGTGAGTGCCAACACCGCCCTGCGCACGTCACTGGAGACGATGCTGGCCGGCCTCAAGGGTAATGTCTATTACGCGCGCCCGCGCTTCTGCACCGACAATGGCGCGATGATCGCCTATGCTGGCTGCCAGCGCTTGATGGCCGGGCAGCAGCAGGACCTGGCGATCAGCGTGCAGCCGCGCTGGCCGATGGAGCAGTTGCCGGCACTGTAACAAAGGGCTGGGTTCGGGCGAGCGTTTCAGAAGTGCCGTTCGCGCCCGGCAAACAAGTCACGCAGATTGTTGCGATGGCGCCAGACGATCATCACCGTGAGCACGGTCATCGGCAGCAAGGCTGCCGGCTCGCGCCAGGCCAGCAGTGGCAGGGTGAGGGGCGTGGCGATCAACGCGGCCAACGAGCTGGTGCGGGTGAGGTAGAAGGTAAGCAGCCAGGCGCTGATGGCCAGCAGGGCGGCCGGCAGGTACAGGGCCATGAGCATGCCAGCGGCAGTGGCCACGCCCTTGCCGCCCCGGAAGCGGAAGTAGATCGGGAACAGATGGCCGACTACCGCGCAGATACCGACCCAGGCCTGCTCTTGCAGGTCCAGCCCGGCCAGGCGTGCCAGCAGCACCGGCAGCATGCCCTTGCACAGGTCGCCCAGCAGCGTCAGGATCGCCAGCTTGCGCCCGGCCAGGCGCAGCATGTTGGTGGCGCCGGCATTGCCCGAGCCGCTGGAACGCGGGTCGGGGCTGCCGCTGAGGCGGCTCAGGACGATGGCAAAGGACAGAGAGCCGAGCAGGTAGGCAAGCAGCGCCAGTGACCAAAACATGCTAACTATTCCGGGCGAGGACGCCCTGATTCTAACGGCGCCCGTCGCCCTTGTCGTGCTGTGGAGAGAAGTGCTTGGACAGAGTGTTCATCGAAGGCCTGGAAGTCGATACCGTGATCGGCGCCTACGACTGGGAGCGGGATATTCGCCAGTGCCTGCGCCTGGACCTGAGTTTCGCCTGGGACAACCGCCCGGCCGCCGCCGGTGATGACCTGTCGCTGGCACTGGACTATGCCAGCGTTTCGGCGCGGGTCCAGGCGTTTGCCGAGCAGGCTCGCTTCGAGCTGGTCGAGACCTTCGCCGAGCGCCTGGTGGCGGTACTGATGGCCGAGTTCAACATCCCCTGGGTGCGCCTCAAGCTCACCAAGCCGGGCGCAGTGCCAGCGGCTCGCGGCGGCGTTGGCGTGGAGATCGAGCGCGGATGTCTCTGAACACGGTTTACCTGGGCCTGGGCAGCAACATCGACCGCGAGCGGCACTTGTGCGCGGGGCTCGATGCGTTGGCTGGCATGCTCAGCGGCATGCAGTGTTCGGCAGTGTTCGAGAGCCAGGCGGTGGGCATCAAGAGCGGCCCGTTCTACAACCTGGTGGTGCGTGGGCAGACCGAGCTGCCGCTGCTGGAGTTCGATCGCCGGCTCAAGTTCATCGAGGCGGAAAATGGCCGGTATGCGCCGGACCGCAAGGGTTTGCCGCTGGATATCGATGTGCTGATGTACGGCGATCTGCACGGCACCTTCGATGGCTTGGTGCTGCCGCGTGCGGAAATCCTGAAAAATGCCTTTGTGCTCTGGCCGCTATCGCTGCTGGCGCCGGCGCTGATGCATCCGGGCGCCGGGAAAAGCATGGCGCAGCTGTGGCAGGAGGCGAGCATCGAACAGGTGCTGTTGCCGGTGCCGTTCGAATGGCGTGGGTTGCAGTTGACCCCAGCGTGAGCCTGCGCCGCCCTCTTCGCGGGTGAACCCGCTCCCACATGGATCGCGTTAACCTCGGGGCAAGCATCGTACCTGTGGGAGCTGGCTTGCCAGCGATGAGGCCGGGCAGATCAAGCGGACCTGTAAGCTTCGAGCGCCTTCAGGCGCTCGGCTTTGAGCGCTTCACCCAGGCCCTGGCCGGTCAGCCCGGTTTCCAGCAACGGCTTCACATCCACGGCACGCGCTGCTTCTGCGGCCCCGCGCAAGTACTCGCCTTGTGGATAAACTGAGCCCAGCGTCGCCATCTCGCAGGCGGCGATGAAGTCCTCGAAGCGCTGCGGCCGCCGATACACGTCGAACTTTTGCAGCATTTCCAGCAGGCTTGCAGGCTCCAGCTCCAGGGCATGGTCCGCCCGCTCGGCAAACTCCCCCACCAGCGCCGCCAGTTCCTGGCATTCACGCGGGGCTTTGAGGCGCTGGTTGAGCGCCTTGATCGCGGCAAGCGGCAGCCCTCGCAGCAGGCACGCCCAGCGCACTGGCAGCGGCTGCTGACGGCTTGCCGCCTGGTGCAGCGCCGGCAAGGTTTCAGCGCCGTGCGCAAGCTCGGGCATCAGTTCCGTCAGCCCGCCACAGCTACGCAGCACTTCGATGAACACCTGGGGCTCGCGCTCCATCAGCGCACGCTCGATCTCTTTCCAGCTGCGCTCTGCGGTCAGCGCCTGCAGTTCGCCCGACTCGGCAATCTGGCGCATCAGCCCCAAGGTTTCTTCGGCGACCTTGAAACCCAACGGCGCGTAACGGGCAGCAAAACGGGCAACACGAAGTACCCGCAAGGGATCTTCGGCGAACGCCGGGGAAACATGGCGAAGGATGCGTTCATCCAGGTCGCGTTTGCCGCGGTAGGGATCGTACAGCGTGCCCTGTTCGTCCTCGGCCATGGCGTTGATGGTCAGGTCACGACGGATCAGGTCTTCTTCGAGGGTGACATCCGGGCTTGCGTGAAAGGTGAAGCCGCCATAGCCACGGCCGCTTTTGCGCTCGGTGCGGGCCAAGGCGTATTCCTCGCCCGTCTTCGGGTGCAGGAACACCGGAAAATCGGCACCGACGGGGCGAAAGCCCTGGGCCTGCATCTGTTCGACGGTGGCGCCGACCACCAACCAGTCTATGTCGCTGACCGGGCGGCCGAGCAGGCGGTCGCGCACGGCGCCGCCAACCTTGTAGATCTGCATGTGGAACCTCCATTACTGGCGACAGGATACCTTGTCGACAGCAATGGAGGGGGTGTTGCGCTAGAGGTGGTGCACCACGGCCAGATCCATGCGCCCGTAGTCACCTGCCTCGCCGTGTTCACTGCGCGGCGGCATGTGGTGGGTTTTCATCACCTGGTCGCCCTGGACGGTCTCGAGGTGGATGTCGAAGCCCCACAGGCGGTGCAGGTGCTTGAGTACTTCGTCGGTGGAGTCACCCAGTGGTTTACGGTTGTGCTGCTGGTGGCGCAGGGTCAGGGAGCGGTCGCCGCGGCGGTCGATGCTCCAGATCTGCACGTTGGGTTCACGGTTACCCAGGTTGTACTGGGCGGCCAACTGTTCACGGATGGTGCGATAGCCATCTTCGTCATGGATTGCCGGCACCAGCAGATCGTCGCGCTGATCGTCGTCGAGAATGCTGAACAGCTTGAGATCGCGGATCACTTTGGGTGACAGGTACTGCAGGATGAAACTCTCGTCCTTGAAGCTGCTCATGGCAAATTTGAGGGTGGAAAGCCAGTCGCTGCCGGCGATGTCCGGGAACCAGCGGCGATCTTCTTCCGTCGGGTTTTCGCAGATACGGCGGATGTCGGTGTACATGGCAAACCCCAGGGCGTAGGGGTTGATGCCGCTGTAATAGGGGCTGTCGAAGCCCGGCTGGAACACCACGCTGGTGTGCGACTGCAGGAACTCCATCATGAAGCCTTCGGTGATCAGCCCTTCGTCGTACAGGTCGTTCATCAGGGTGTAGTGCCAGAAGGTCGCCCAACCCTCGTTCATCACCTGGGTTTGTCGCTGCGGGTAGAAGTACTGCGCAATCTTGCGCACGATGCGCACTACCTCACGTTGCCAGGGTTCGAGCAACGGCGCGTGTTTTTCGATGAAATACAGGATGTTTTCCTGAGGTTCGGCAGGGAAGCGCGCATCGTCGCGCTCGCCGCCCTTTTCGGTGCCTTTGGGGATGGTGCGCCACAGGTCGTTGATCTGCCGCTGCAGGTGCTCTTCACGCTCCTTCTGCCGGCGGCGCTCCTCTTCGGCCGAGATCGGGTAGGGGCGTTTGTAGCGGTCGACGCCATAGTTCATCAGGGCGTGGCAGGAGTCGATCAGGTCCTCGACGGCATCGATGCCGTGGCGTTCCTCGCACTGGGCGATGTACTGCTTGGCGAATACCAGGTAGTCGATGATCGAACTTGCGTCTGTCCAGGTGCGGAACAGGTAGTTACCTTTGAAGAAGCTGTTGTGGCCATAGCAGGCATGGGCGATCACCAGTGCCTGCATGCACATGGTGTTCTCTTCCATCAGGTAGGCGATGCACGGGTCGGAATTGATCACGATCTCGTAGGCCAGGCCCATCTGCCCACGGCTGTAGGATTTCTCGGTACTGAGGAATTGCTTGCCATAGGACCAGTGGTGATAACCCAACGGCATGCCCACGGACGCGTAGGCGTCCATCATCTGCTCGGCGGTGATCACTTCGATCTGGTTGGGGTAGGTATCCAGCGCGTAACGCGCGGCCAGGCGACTGATTTCGCGGTCGTAGGTCTGGATCAGCTCGAATGTCCATTCGGAGCCGGTGGAAATGGGTTGGCGTCTCTGCTCTCTGGCGGTCATGTGGCTAACCTGCGCTGGAAGAGTTCACGGAAGACCGGGTAGATGTCGCCGGCCGATACCAACTGTTGCTGGGCAAAGGTGTCGGGGAAGCCCTCGCCGATGCGCTCGTATTCGTACCACAGCGCCTGATGCTCGCGTGGGGTGATTTCGACGTAAGTGTAGTACTGCACGTGCGGCATGATCTGCTTGGACAGGATGTCGCGGCAGATTGGCGAGTCGTCGTTCCAGTTGTCACCGTCGGACGCCTGGGCGGCGTAGATGTTCCAGTCGCTGGCCGGGTAGCGCTCGGCCATGATTTCCTGCATCAGCTTGAGCGCACTGGAAACGATGGTGCCGCCGGTTTCGCGGGAGTAGAAGAATTCTTCCTCGTCGACTTCGCGGGCACTGGTGTGGTGCCGGATGAACACCACTTCGATGCGGTCATAGTTCCGCTTGAGGAACAGGTACAGGAGGATGAAGAAGCGTTTGGCGATGTCCTTGGTGGCCTGGGTCATGGAGCCGGAAACGTCCATCAGGCAGAACATCACCGCCTTGGAGCTGGGGTTGGGCTGCTTGACCAGCAGGTTGTACTTGAGGTCGAAGGTATCGAGGAACGGCAGGCGGTTGATGCGTGCCTTGAGTCGCTCGATCTCGGCCTCGGTTTCCTGGATGTCGGTGAAATTGTCGGGCTCCTCGACTTTCAGCCGATCCAGCTCCTTTTGTGCCTCGCGCAACAGTGCGCGGCTGCTGCCCGTCAGCGCGATGCGCCGGGCATGGGCCGAACGCAGGGTGCGCACGATGTTGATGCGCGAGGGGTTGCCTTCGTTGGCGATCCCGGCGCGCACGGTCTTGAAGGTGTCGGCACCGGTCAGGTGGCGTTTGACCAGGTTGGGCAGCTCGAGGTCCTCGAACATGAATTCGAGAAACTCTTCCTGGGTGATCTGGAAGACGAAATCGTCCATGCCCTCGCCGGAGTTGCCGGCCTTGCCGCGCCCGCCACCCCCGCCGCCGCCTTGTGGTCGAGCGATATGCTCGCCTGCAGTGAACTCTTTGTTGCCAGGGTGGACGACAGTCTGCTTGCCGCCGCGACCGTGGTGCAGCACCGGTTCGTCGATGTCCCGGCCCGGGATGCTGATCTGCTCGCCATGCTCCATGTCCATGATGGAGCGGCGGCTAACGGCCTCTTCGACGGCTTTCTTGATGTGCTCACGGTAGCGCCGCAAAAAACGCTGGCGGTTGACCGTGCTCTTGTTCTTGCCGTTCAGGCGTCGGTCGATTACGTAGCTCATGATCCCTCCGGTGACTGGATGCAGCTACCACTCTCAAGCTGCAAGATGGAGCAGCCACCGCTGCTGAAAGCCGTAGCGCCAGAGCTCGCCCTGGCGCTGTACGGCTTGCAGCTTGCGGCTTGTCACTTGCCGCTTTATTGCGATTTGCGGACCCGCAGGTACCACTCGGACAGCAGGCGCACCTGCTTGTCGGTGTAGCCGCGCTCGACCATTCGGGTGACGAAGTCGTTGTGCTTCTGTTGATCCTCCTTGCTGGCCTTGGCATTGAAGCTGATGACCGGCAGCAGGTCCTCGGTGTTGGAGAACATTTTCTTCTCGATGACCACCCGCAGCTTCTCGTAGCTGAGCCAGCTGGGGTTCTTGCCATTGTTGTTGGCCCGGGCGCGCAGCACGAAGTTGACGATTTCGTTGCGGAAGTCCTTCGGATTGCTGATGCCGGCCGGTTTCTCGATCTTCTCCAGCTCTTCGTTGAGGGCGATGCGGTTGAGGATTTCGCCGGTTTCCGGGTCGCGGTACTCCTGGTCCTGAATCCAGAAGTCTGCGTACAGCACGTAGCGGTCGAAGATGTTCTGGCCGTACTCGCTGTAGGACTCGAGGTAGGCGGTCTGGATTTCCTTACCGATGAACTCGATGTAGCGCGGCGCCAGGTATTCCTTGAGGTAGCGCAGGTAGCGTTCGCGCACTTCGGCCGGGAATTGCTCCTGCTCGATCTGCTGCTCCAGCACATACAGCAGGTGCACCGGGTTGGCGGCGATTTCGTGCGGGTCGAAGTTGAACACCTTGGACAGGATCTTGAAGGCGAAGCGGGTCGACAGGCCGTTCATGCCCTCGTCGACGCCTGCCGCGTCGCGGTACTCCTGAATCGATTTGGCCTTGGGGTCGGTGTCCTTGAGATTTTCACCGTCATAGACCCGCATCTTCGAGTAGATGTTGGAGTTTTCCGGCTCCTTGAGCCGCGACAGCACGGTGAACTGGGCCAGCATCTTGAGGGTGTCGGGTGCGCAGTGGGCCTTGGCCAGCGAGCTGTTGACCAACAGCTTGTCGTAGATCTTGATCTCGTCGCTGACCCGCAGGCAGTAGGGCACCTTGACGATGTAGATACGGTCGATGAAGGCTTCGTTGTTCTTGTTGTTGCGGAAGGTGTGCCACTCCGATTCGTTGGAGTGGGCCAGCAGGATACCGGTGTAGGGGATGGCCCCGAGGCCTTCGGTACTGTTGTAGTTGCCTTCCTGGGTGGCGGTGAGCAAGGGGTGCAGGACCTTGATCGGTGCCTTGAACATCTCGACGAATTCCATCAGGCCCTGGTTGGCCCGGCACAGCGCGCCCGAATAGCTGTAGGCGTCGGCGTCGTTCTGCGGGAATTCCTCGAGCTTGCGGATATCCACCTTGCCGACCAGGGCAGAGATGTCCTGGTTGTTCTCGTCACCGGGTTCGGTCTTGGCGATGGCGATCTGGTTGAGGATCGAGGGGTAGAGCTTGACCACCTTGAACTTGCTGATATCGCCGCCGAACTCCTGCAGGCGTTTGGTGGCCCAGGGCGACATGATGGTGTTGAGGTAACGGCGGTTGATGCCGAACTCTTCTTCGAGAATCGCGCCATCTTCGGTGGCGTTGAACAACCCCAGCGGTGACTCGAATACCGGCGAGCCCTTGATGGCATAGAACGGTACTTTCTCCATCAGCTGCTTGAGTTTCTCGGCCAGCGACGATTTACCGCCGCCCACCGGGCCCAGCAGGTAGAGGATCTGCTTCTTCTCTTCCAGGCCTTGGGCGGCATGGCGGAAGTAGGAGACGATCTGGTCGATGCATTCTTCCATCCCATGGAAGTCGGCAAAGGCCGGATAGCGGCGGATCACCTTGTTGGAGAAGATCCGCGACAGCCTGGAGTTGCTTGAGGTGTCGATCAGCTCTGGGTCGCCGATGGCCAGCAACAGCCGCTCGGCCGCCGAGGCATAGGCACTGCGATCCTCTTTGCACAGCTCGAGGTATTCCTGCAGCGTGAGTTCTTCCTGGCGGGTGGACTCGAAACGTTGTTGGAAGTGGCTAAAAATGCTCATGACGTCACCTCGCTCGATACGTGGAGACGACGCCGGATCAGTCAGCCGATGCTGGCATGCAACCGGTTTTTGCCGGTTGCTGTATACCCCCCAGAACACCCTGAAACGCTACCGATGACCCGCACGCCGGTGTACCGGCTCTCCCCTTTTTTGGATGGCCTGGGCTTAAGGATAGTTGGTTATACGAGAGGTCAAGGGCGGGGGGCGAAGAAGACGACTGCGACCGTTCGTCAGGTCGGTCGCAAGCCCGCACGGAGCGCGGGCTGCAGGAAAAATGAAAAAATTATTCAGCGCTGCCCTGGGCGGTTTCTCCCGGGTAGGTGGTGCGCCACAGCTCGAAGCCTCCGTCGATGCTGTAGACGTTGGAGAAGCCCTGGCCGACGAGGTAGGCGGCGGCGCTCTGGCTGGAATTGCCGTGGTAGCAGACTACCAGTGTAGGTGCGTCGAGGTCGGCGTTGCGGATGAAGTCGGCAACCGAGTGGTTATCCAGATGAGTGGCGCCGCTGATGTGGCCGGCGGCATAGGCTTGTGGGTCGCGAATGTCGACCACGACCGCGCCTTCTGCGCGCAGGGCGAGGGCCTGTTCGGGGGTGATGCGCTTGAATTCGCTCATGGGGCGGTTCCTTCAGGGCTGATCGGTGGGGGCGGCCGGTGCTGCCGGCAGGCGAGGGGTGCCCTCGCGGGTGCAGTCGCAGCGGTGGTACTCGCCGCTGTCGACGTTGTACAGGGTCATGGCGCCACCCCAGACGCAGCCGGTGTCCAGGGCGATGACGCCCGGCGCATCGGCGCGGCCTTCAAGGGCGGCCCAGTGGCCGAAGATGATCTTCACATGGCGTGCGCGACGGTCGGGGTGGTCGAACCATGGCTTGTAGCCTTTCGGCGCGCTGTCCAGGCCTTCCTTGCTCTTGAGGTCGAGCTTGCCGGCGGCGGTACAGAAGCGCATGCGGGTGAAGTAGTTGGTGATCACCCTCAGGCGCTCGACGCCGGTAAGGTCCTTGCTCCACTTGTTCGGTTCGTTGCCGTACATGCCGTCCAGGTAGAGCTTGAGGCGATTGTCGTCGCGCAGCACTTCCTCGACTTCGCCAGCCAGCTCCAGCGCTCTGCCCAGGGTCCATTGCGGCGGGATCCCGGCATGAACCATGGCGATGCCACGGGGCTCGTCGTAGTGCAGCAGCTTCTGCTGGCGCAGCCAGTCGAACAATTGGTCGGCGTCCGGCGCTTCGATGATTTCGCGCAGGGTGTCGCTCTTCTTCAGGCGCTCGACGTTATGCCAGGCCGCCAGCAGGTGCAGGTCGTGGTTACCCAGCACGCACACCAGGGCGTGGCGAATGGAGTACAGGTAGCGCAGTGTCTCGAGTGACTCGGGGCCGCGGTTGACCAGGTCGCCCACCAGCCACAGTCGATCGACGGCAGGATCGAAGCGTACGCGTTCGAGCAGGCACTTGAGCGGCTGCAGGCAACCTTGCAGGTCACCGACCGCGTAAGTGGCCATCAGTGCAGGGCCCCGGGAACGGCCAGGCGGAACGGTGCGATCTCGGCGTCGAAGCGTTTACCGTCTTCGGCGAACATCTGATAGCTACCCTGCATGGTGCCGACGCGGGTGGTGATGACCGCCCCGCTGCTGTAGGTGTGGCTCTGGCCTGGGTCGATCAGCGGTTGTTGGCCGATCACGCCGGCGCCGCGCACTTCCTCGACTTCGCCATCGCCATTGGTGATCATCCAGTGACGCGACATCAGTTTGGCCTTGACCGTGCCGTTGTTCTGCACGGTGATGGTGTAGGCGAAAGCGAAGCGACTGTTTTCGGGGTCGGATTGTTCTTTGAGGTAGCGGGTCACGACGCTGACGTCGATCTGGTAGCGGGGGTCGGACATGCAAGGGCCTTGGGCGAACTGACGCAATAACGCAGTCTAGGCCATTGGCGGGGGGGAGGGCCAGTCATGGCTGATCGCGGGGCAAGCCCGCTCCCACGGGAGCGAGCCTGTGTTGCGAGGAGGGGTTAGCCTTGCTGCTCGGCCAGCTTGTCGGCCAGGCGCACGAACGCGGCCAGGTCGAGCTGCTCGGGGCGCAGGCTGCCGTCGACGCCGGCGGCCTCGATGGCCTGGCTGTCGAGCAGGCCCTTGAGCGTGTTGCGCAGGGTCTTGCGGCGCTGGTTGAACGCTTCGCGTACGACACGCTCCAGCAGCAGCGGGTCCTTGGCCGGGTATGGCAGCACTTCATGGGGCACCAGGCGCACGATAGCCGAGTCGACCTTCGGTGGCGGGTTGAAGGCGCCGGGGCCTACGTTGAACAGGTGTTCCACGCGGCAGTGGTACTGCACCATGATCGACAACCGTCCCCAGTCACCACCGCCAGGCCCTGCGGCCATGCGCTCGACCACTTCCTTCTGCAGCATGAAGTGCATGTCGCGGATCAGGTTGGCGTGTGCCAGCAGGTGGAAGATCAGCGGCGTGGAGATGTTGTAGGGCAGGTTGCCCACCACTTTCAGGCTGCGTTGCGGTACACCCAGCTGATTGAAGTCGAACTTCAGGGCGTCGCCCTGGTGCAGGCGGAAATTGTCACGCCCGGCGAACTTGTGTTGCAGGATCGGCACCAGGTCCTTGTCCAGCTCCACCACGTCCAGTTGTGCGCCGCTGTTCAGCAGGCCCTCGGTGAGGGCGCCCTGGCCAGGGCCGATTTCCAGCAGGTTTTCGCCGGCCTTGGCATGGATCGCCCGCAGGATGCGGTCGATGATTCCGGCGTCATGCAGGAAGTTCTGGCCGAAGCGCTTGCGCGCCCGGTGTTGGTAATGCTCGGTCATGGTCGGTTCTCGGCCATCTGGTAGGCGGTTTCCAGGGCGACGCGCAGGCTGCCGGTGTCGATCTTGCCGGTGCCGGCCAGGTCCAGGGCGGTGCCGTGGTCGACCGAAGTACGGATGATCGGCAGGCCCAGCGTCACGTTGACCGCGGCGCCGAAGCCTTTGTACTTGAGTACGGGCAGGCCTTGGTCGTGGTACATCGCCAGCACCGCGTCGCAGTGCTCCAGATATTTGGGGGTAAACAGGGTATCGGCCGGTAGCGGTCCGCGCAGGTCCATGCCTTCGGTACGCAGGCGCTCCAGTACGGGCTCGATGATGTCGATTTCTTCGCGGCCAAGGTGGCCGCCTTCGCCGGCATGCGGGTTGAGCCCGCAGACCAGGATGCGTGGTTTGCCGATGCCGAACTTGTCACGCATGTCCGCATGCAGGATGCGGGTCACGCGCTCCAGGCGCTCGGCGGTGATGGCGTCGGCAATGTCGCGCAGTGGCAGGTGCGTGGTCACCAGGGCCACGCGCAGGCCGTGGGTGGCCAGCATCATGACCACCTGTGCGGTGTGGGTGAGCTCGGCGAGGAACTCGGTATGCCCGGAGAACGCGATACCGCTCTCGTTGATCACGCCCTTGTGTACCGGGGCGGTGATCATCCCGGCAAAGTGCCCGTCAAGGCAGCCTTGCCCGGCGCGTGTCAGCGTTTCCAGCACGAATGCGGCGTTGGCCTTGTTCAGCTGCCCGGCGGCCACTGGCGCGGCCAGGGGTGTGTCCCAGACATACAGGCTGCCGGCAGGGGCAGGCTGATCGGGCAAGTTGTCCGGAGTGACGACCAGCAGGCTGACGGCCAGGCCCAGCTGCGTGGCCCGCTCGGCGAGCAGGTCACGGCTGGTGATGGCGATCAGGGGATGGGGCTGGGCCTCGGCGGCGAGCAGCAGGCACAGGTCGGGGCCTATGCCGGCTGGTTCGCCGGGTGTAACGGCAAAGCGCAGGGGCTTCACTGGGTGGCCTGGTCAGCGCCAGGCAGCTTGACTTCAACGTAGGCCTCGTCGCGGATCTGGCGCAGCCAGGTCTGCAGCTCTTCGTCGTACTTGCGGTTGCGCAGTACGCTCATGGCCTGCTGTTCACGGGCTTTTTCGGTGCTGTCGGTGGCGCGGCGGCCCAGCACTTCCAGCACATGCCAGCCGTACTGGGTACGGAACGGCTTGGTCACCACGCCTTGTTGGGCGTTGGCCATCTGCTCTTGGAATTCAGGGACCAGGCTGGCCGGGTCGACCCAGTTGAGGTCGCCACCGTTGAGTGCCGAGCCTGGATCTTCCGAGAAACTCTTGGCCAAGGTGGCGAAGTCTTCGCCGCTGGTGATCCGGTCGTACAGTCTTTCGGCGAGCTCCTTGGTGGCGGCTTCGCTGCGGATCTCGCTTGGCTTGATCAGGATGTGACGCACATGCACTTCGTCGCGCAGCACGTTCTCGCTGCCGCCACGTTTTTCCTCGAGCTTGAGGATGATGAAACCGTTGGGGATGCGAATAGGCTGGGTGACGTCGCCGACGGTCATGCTGCTGAGCATCTTGGCGAAGTCCGGTGGCAACTGGCCGGCTTTACGCCAGCCCATCTCGCCGCCTTCCAGGGCGTTTTCGCTGGCCGAGCGTTCGATGGCCAGCTTGCCGAAGTCGGCGCCTTGCTTGAGCTGCTGATAGACCTGGCCGGCCTGCTGGGCTGCTGCCTGGATGGCCGTGGAGTTGGCGCTTTCCGGGGTCGGGATGAGGATGTTGGCCAGGCGGAACTCTTCCGACATCTGCATCTTGCCGAGGTCGGAGTTGAGGAAGTTCTTCACTTCCTGCTCGGACACCTGGATACGTTCGGCGACACGACGCTGACGCACGCGGCTGATGATCATCTCGCGCTTGATCTGTTCGCGGGCGTCGTCGAACGACAGGCCATCATGGGCCAGGGCGGCACGGAACTGCTCGGGCGACATGCCATTGCGCTGGGCAATGGTGGCGACGGCCTGGTTCAGCTCCTCGTCGGTGATGCGGATGCCCGAGCGCTCGCCGATCTGCAGTTGCAGGTTCTCGACGATCAGTCGTTCCAGTACCTGCTGCTCCAGCGCGCCGGCCGGCGGCACGCCGCCACCGCGCTTGGCGATGGTCTGCTGGACTTCACGCACGCGCTGGTCCAGTTGGCTCTGCATGACCACGTCGTTGTCGACGATGGCCACCACGCGGTCCAGGGACTGCGGTGCGGCATGCGCCGCGCCACTGAGTAAAACGGCGCCCAGCATCAGCGGGCGCAGACGATCAATAAGCTTGGTCTTCACGTTCACGATAACCTTGAATGCCTTTGTCCAGGAACGACTCAACCTTGTTGCCCACTACACCGCCGAGGCCCTTGAGCACGACTTGCAGGAAGATACCGTGGTCGCCCTTCTCGTTGTCCGGGATCGCCTGGCTGAAATCGTCGTAGTCGATCCAGTAGCGGTTGATCAGGCGCAGCTTCCAGCAGCAGTTGTCGTACTCGAAACCACCCATGGCTTCCAGGGTGCGGTTACGGTTGTAGTCATGCTGCCAGCGCGCGATCACGCTCCACTGCGGCACGATCGGCCAGATGACCGAGAAGTCGTGCTGCTGGATCTTGTAGTAATCCTTGATGTAGCCAGGTTGGCCCGGCGTGCCGTAGTCACCGCCACCGACTTTCCACAGACCGGTCAACTGGTCATAGGTGATCAGGTCGTTGCGATAGCGGTAGCCGAGGTTGACGATCTTGTTCGGATTGTCTTCAGGCTGGTAGTGGAACATGGCGCTACCCGAGCGGGTGCTGCGGCTGTCCGGGTCCCAGTTGAAGTCCGAGTTGAAGCGCCAGTCGCGGTTGAAGGCGTACTCGTATTCCAGGGCATACGGTGAAACATCCGACAGGCTGTCCTTGCGGGTGCTGTAGTCGATGCCCGGCAATTGGACCTTGCGATCCTTGAAGTACAGGGCCTGGCCAATGCTGAAGCGCTGACGCTGGAAACCGTTGTCCTCGATCCAGCGGGAGGTCACACCCAGCGACAGCTTGTTTTCGTCGCCGATGCGATCGGTGCCGCTGAAGCGGTTGTCGCGGAACAGCGAACCGTAGTCGAACAGGCGCTCGCCGGTATCGAAGATCGGAATGTCCTTCTGGTCCTCGTACGGGACGTAGAGGTAGAACAGTCGCGGCTCGAGGGTCTGGCGGTAATTGGTGCCGAACATCTGGGTGTTGCGGTCGAAGTACAGGCCGCTGTCGACGCTGAAGATCGGGACGTCGCGGCTCAGCGAGCTGTTGTAGCTGCCATAGCCCGGAAGGCCCGACTGCGTGATCGCCTGGGCCTTGCCCTGGCTGTCCAGGTCGAGGTCGTAGCGAGTGACGGCGTACTTGAGCTTCGGCTTGATGTAGCCGTAGCTTGCTTCCATCGGCAGGCTGATGGCCGGTGCCGCGTGCAGGCGGGTACCGTTGGCACGGGCGATGCCGGTGACACTCTCGTCAAGGCGGCGGCCGCCCAGGACATTGCCGTTGGCATCGGTCACGAGGCCGAGCGAATCGTCAGGCTGGCCATCCTTGTCGAACACCAGATCGTTCTTCAGGTCACGTTCGAAGCGAACGGCCTCGGCTTCGTAGCTGAGGTCGAGCCCTTCGGGGTGGTACGGCAGCAGGCCGGTAATCGAAAGCTGTGGAAGCTTGTCGTAAGGAGTGATCTGCGAAATGGTCGCCATTTCGTAGGCATGCACGTTCAACCGAGCGGTGTAGTCGTCGCCACGGTAGTTGAGCGTGCCGCGCTGGTTGACGTAGTCCTGGCTGTTGACGCCGATCTGGTCCGATTCCAGGTCCTGGAAGTAGAACGGGTCGCTGATGTCGGTGTAGTCCACCTCGCCCATCAGGCGATCATCCAGGCCGCCTTTGTGCTGCCAGTTGATCATCCAGCGTTCTTTCTTGTAGTCCGTTTGCAGCTTGCGGTCGTCGTCCTGATCGCTCAGGTAGGCGCCACCGAACTGACCTTCGCTGGATTTGGTCAGGTAGCGGAATTCGCCTTCCATGAGCATGCCGCGCTTGGCCATGTAGCGCGGGTACAACGTGGCGTCGTAGTTCGGCGCCAGGTTGAAGTAGTACGGGGTGACCAGCATGAAGCCGGTATCGCTGCTGCTGCTGAACGATGGCGGCAGGAAGCCGGACTGCCGACGATCATCGATCGGGAAGTAGATGTACGGCGTATAGAAGACCGGGAAGTCCTTGACCCGCAGCGTGACGTTGGTGGCAGTACCAAAGCCGGTGGCCGGGTTGAGGGTGATGTTGTTGCCCTTGAGCTGCCAAGCGTTGCTGCCCGGCTCACAGGTGGTGTAGGTACCGTCCTTGAGGCGGATGATCGCGTTTTCCGCGCGCTTGGCGTACAGCGCATTGCCGCGGATGTGCGATTTGTGCATCACGTATTCGGCGTTGTCGACCCGGGCTTCACCGGTGTCGAGCTGAATCTGTGCCTCGTCGCCGACCACCAGCGAGCCGTTGTCACGGATCTTGACGTTGCCCTTGAGCTCGCCACGGTTCTCGGCCTGGTACAGGTTGGCTTCGTCCGCTTCGGCCTGCATGCTGCCCTGGCGCATGACCACGTCACCGGCGAGGGTGGCGATCTGCTGCTCCTGCTGGTACTTGGAGACCTTGGCGTTGATGTAGGTCGGGGCCTCGTCCTTGGGCGTGGTGTCATCCATGCCCGGGCGGATTGGCTCGATATAGGCGCCACCGCAGTACGGGCCGGTCTCGGCCAGCTGCGCGGCAGTGAGCTTCTCGCGGGGTACCCAGTCGAGGTGGCTGTAGTCTTCGCTGCGCGATTTCAGGGCGCGGCCCTTGCTCTCGGTGACCAGCACCGGCTTGTCGGCCTGTTCCTGGGCTACTTGCTCCGGTGTTTCATCACCGGAACTGGCGGCAGCGGCACCCGGATGAACCGGGCGAGGCGGCAGGTTACTGGCTGCCTTGGGCTTGCAGTCCCAGCCACCGGAAGCGGACACTTGGCAGTCGAACTGCTCGGCTGCTAACGCATGCGGCATGGCCAAAGGTTGCAGGGCCAGCAGACCGCCAGTGACCAGCAATGGAAACTTTCTACGAAACGCGGGGGATTTCAATGCCATCTTATTAGTCCGGGCTTCCTGCGTGCCATCTGCCCGCGTGTGGGGGCCGCACGCCTCTCGATGGTCTGAAAAAGATGCTGGATAATAAAGCATGACCCGCTTGACGGCTAGCGCCGTCGGAGACCCTTGTAATGCCCGACCACGATGTACGTCTGCAACAACTGACTGCCTGGCTCGCCGAGCAGCTCGAGATTCTATTTCGCACCAACGGCTGGGGTGAGGTGCCCGCCGGCAGCCTGACCGCCGCCAGCAGCGATGCGAGTTTCCGTCGCTACTTCCGCTGGGAGGGCGCCGGCCACAGCTTCGTGGTCATGGATGCGCCACCGCCCCAGGAAAACTGCCGCCCGTTCGTTGCCATCGACCACTTGCTGGCCAGCGCGGGCGTGCATGTGCCGCAGATCCATGCCCAGGACCTTGAGCGCGGCTTCCTGCTGCTGGGCGATATGGGGCGCCAGACTTACCTGGACGTCATCGACGCCGACAACGCCGACGCCCTGTTCAAGGACGCCATCGAAGCCTTGCTGGCGTTCCAGCGCCTGCCGATGGACGCCCCGTTGCCCAGCTACGACGATGCGCTGTTGCGCCGCGAAGTCGAATTGTTCCCGGAGTGGTACGTCGGCCGCGAGCTGGGCGTGAAGCTGACCGAGGCCCAGCAGGCCAGTTGGCAGCGGGTCAGCCAGCTGTTGATCGACAGCGCCCTGGCGCAACCTAACGTGCTGGTGCACCGCGACTACATGCCGCGCAACCTGATGCAAAGCACGCCGAACCCTGGCGTGCTGGACTTCCAGGACGCGGTATACGGCCCGGTCACCTACGACATCACCTGCCTGTTCAAGGACGCTTTCCTCAGCTGGCCCCAGGCCCGTGTGGAGGGGTGGCTTGGCGATTACTGGCAAAAGGCCCGGGCTGCCGGCATTCCAGTACAGCCGGCATTCGAGGACTTCCACCGCGCCAGTGACCTGATGGGGGTGCAGCGCCACCTCAAGGTGATCGGTATTTTCGCCCGCATCTGCCACCGTGACGGCAAACCGCGCTACCTCACTGACGTACCGCGTTTCTTCGCCTATATAGATGAAGTGATTGGTCGTCGCCCGGAGTTAGCCGAGCTGGGCGCGCTGATCAGCGAACTCAAGGCCGGGGCCCATTCATGAAGGCAATGATCCTCGCGGCGGGCAAGGGCGAGCGCATGCGCCCACTGACCCTGCACACCCCAAAACCGCTGGTGCCGGCCGCCGGCAAGCCGTTGATCGAGTACCACCTGGAGGCGCTGGCCCGCGCCGGCTTTAACGAGGTGGTCATCAACCATGCCTGGCTCGGCCAGCAGATCGAGGATCACCTGGGCGATGGCGGCCGTTTCGGCCTGCGCCTGCGCTACTCGCCGGAAGGCGAACCGCTGGAGACCGGCGGCGGCATCTTCAAGGCTTTGCCGCTGTTGGGTGATGCGCCGTTCGTGCTAGTCAACGGCGATATCTGGACCGACTACGACTTCAGCGCATTGCAGGCGCCGCTGCAGGGGCTCGCTCATCTGGTGCTGGTAGACAACCCCGGGCACCACGGGCGCGGCGACTTCCGTCTGCAGGGCGAGCAGGTAACCGATGGTGACGACGCGCCCGGGACGCTGACGTTCAGCGGTATCTCGGTGCTCGACCCGGCGCTGTTCGAGGGCTGCCAGCCCGGCGCCTTCAAGCTCGCACCGCTGTTGCGCAAGGCCATGGCTGCAGGCCAGGTGAGTGGCGAGCACTACCAGGGTCACTGGGTCGATGTCGGCACCCTCGAACGCCTGGCCGATGTCGAACGCCTGATCGGCGAGCGCGCCTGACATGTGGTGGCCAAGCACAGTGATTGGTGCCGGGGCCGGTTTCGCCATGGCCAGCATCCCCGGGGCTTTGCTCGGGGCGCTGCTGGGCCAGGCCATGGATCGGCGCCTGCGTCTGCAGGGATGGGACGACATGCGCGAGCGCCTGGGCGGGCGCCCGGCGCTGCGCGACGAAGAGTTGCTGTTCGTGCTGCTCGGGCGACTGGCCAAGAGCGATGGTCGGGTTGCCGAGGGGCACATCCAGCAGGCGCGCCAGGAAATGACCCGGCTGGACCTGGCGGAACCCGCGCGGCTGCGGGCGATTGCTGCGTTCAACCGAGGTAAGTCGGGCAAGGGCCGGCTGGGCCATTACCTGCGCCGAATCAAGTTGCAGCCGCATGCCGCCGAGGGCACCTTGCGCGCCTGCTGGCGAATGGTCTGGGCGGATGGCAAGGCCGGTCGGCATGAGCACGATCTGCTGCTGCGCTGGGGCGAGCAGCTGGGGCTCAGCCGTCAGCAGGTGCAGGCCCTGGCCAAGGAGTACGAGCCACGGCGCTCGTCCGTCGAAGGCGGTGTGATGACCTATGCCGCCGCGCTGCGGCTGCTTGGGGTGGAGCCGGACACCGAGGCCGACAAGGTCAAGCAGGCCTATCGGCGACTGCTCAGCCGGCACCATCCGGACAAGCTGGTGGGCAGTGGTGCCAGTGAGGCCAAGGTGCGCGAGGCAACCGAACACACGCGCGAACTGCACCAGGCCTATGCCCTGGTCCGCAAGCGCCGGGGCTTCTAGCAAAGCTATCGCGGGGCGACGATGCGACGTGCCCCGCGCTGATCGTCACTGTTCCTGCGGGCTCAGCCAGCCGCGAACCCGGCGCAGCAACTGCTCTTGCTCCGCTGCCTTGTTGCCCGGCATGGCCATCAGCGAAAGCTGGCGGTACGCGCTGTCCTTCTGCCGCTTGCTGGCCTGCAGGCGCTGCTCGGCGGCCTGGCGGTCCTGGGGGCGCGTGGTGTAGTAGAGGTCGGCGGTCGGCACTTTCAGGGTTGGGGTCAGGCTCAGCAGATCGTGCTCGACCCGCGCCGGCGTCTGCGCCGCGACCATCACCAGTTTCTGTACCTCTGGCGGCTGCTTCTCGCTGAGGTAGCGCGCCGCCCAGTAGGCGCCGCTGCCGTTGCCCAGCAGTACGATGCTGCGTGCCTGCTGCTGTTGCGCATAGGCCACGGCAGCATCCAGGCGGGCGAAAATGCGCTCGGCGTCGGCCTGGTCGGTGTGTTCGTCGGCCTTGGCGGCGTCGGTGCTTTCGGCGGCGTCCGCCTCGGCGGCCGTGGCTTGGGCAACGTTGGCGTTGGCGTCTGCGGGCGTGTCCTTGGTTGGCGCGGTTTCACCCGCTTCCTTGACCGGTTCTGCGGCAGGCTTGGCCTCGACGCGCGCCTGCGGGCGTTCGGCCAGCAGGTCTGGAAGGCTCACGCTCAAGGTGTGCCAGCCGACATCGGGGAAGCCGCGACGCAACGGCCCGACCGTGGTCGGCCAGTCGGCGTTTTCGCCGGCACCGGGGACGATGATCACCGCACCTTTCGGGTCGCTGTCGTTGGCCGGCTTCCACAGCGCCAGGAAGGGTTCACCGTTGGCCTGCAGGGTCTGCTGCTCGGCCTTGGGTACCTGGCGCTCGAGGGCGAGGGCATCGTCCTGGCTGCGTTCGGCCAGCGCCGGGCGTACTGCGGGGGCAGGGGCTGCCTCGGCGGCAGCCTCGGTTTTTTCGGCATCGGCTGCTTGCGCACCGAGGGGCAGGAGCGAAGCCAGGCAGAACATGGCCAGCGTCGTGCGATAGAGTGTGAACATGGATCGGTCCAAGGCCATAAAGTTACCGGCAGCCTAATAGTATTTGTCCGCGACGGCCACGTCAGGTGGCCGTCCTTGCCAAGATGAGCGTAGAGATGAAGCGAGTGCGTTGCCTGTGGGTTATCGGCTGGTTGTGTCTACCCTTGATCGCGCTGGCGCGCCCGGAGACGCCGCCTTCGGTAGTGCTGGAGCCCAGCCAGCAACACTGGCTCGAGGCGCATCGCAGCCTGCGGGTCGGCCTGGTGCTGCAAGCGCCCTATGCCCAGTTCGACCGGCGTCTGCAGCAGTTCTACGGGGCCAACGTCGAGCTGGTCGGTGCGCTGGCCCAGGCCCTCAGGCTCGACCTGACCTGGCGCGGTTTCACCGATGAAGCGGCCCTGGAGCACGCGTTGCAAGCTGGCGAGATCGATTTCGCCCCGGGTCTGACCCAGACCCCCGCCAGCCTGCGCAACTGGTTGTTCAGCGACCCGTACATGCGCGTGCCGCAACTGGTGGTGGGCTTGCGCAGCGGTGCGGTGGCGGTGGACCTGGAAAAGCTCGGCGCCAATGACCGAGTGGCCGTGCGCATGCCGTCCAGGCTCGCCGACTACCTGCGCGGCAACTATGGCAACCTCAACCTGCAGGGCGTGCCCAACGAGCGTGAGGCCCTGCAACTGGTGCTGGGTGGCCAGGCCGGTTTTGCCGTGCTGGACGAGGCGCAGCTCAGCCGCCTGTCCCGCGAGAGCGAGTTCGGCGAGCTGGCCGTGGTCGGTGACATCGGCCTGCCGCAATTGCTGCGGGTGGGGTCGCGGCGCGATTGGCCGCTGTTGGCCGACGTCCTTGAACGTGGGCTGCAGGCCATGCCGGCCAAGGACCTCGAGCAGATCCACCAGCGCTGGCTACAACCGAAATACCCGCGGTTCTCTGAATCGCCTGGCTTCTGGCAGAACCTTGCCTTGCTGTTCGGCCTGTTGCTGTTGTGCGCCTTGGCCACGCTGGTGTGGCAGCGTCGCCAGCAGCGGGGGCTGGAGCGCGGCTTGCTGGCGGCACGCGAGAGCCTGGCCGAGCGCCAGACCCGCGAGCAGGCGCTGCGCCTGAGCCAGTTCTCCATCGACCAGAGCACCGTCGGGATTCTGTGGGTCAACTGGGACAGTCACGTGCGCTACGCCAACCACGCTGCCGAACGTATGCTCGGTTTCGCCGAAAGCGCCTTGCTTGAGCGCCCGCTGATCGACATCGAGCCCACCCTGGCCATGGACCGCTGGCTTGCGCTGTGGAAACGCGCGCGCGGCGGTGAAGGCGAGTTGCAGTTCGAGAGCCAGTGCCGCTGCGCCGACGGCAGCTTGCTGCCGGTCGATCTGTCGCTGTCGTTCCTGCGCTTTCGCGATGCCGAATACCTGGTGGTGTTTCTCACCGATGTCACCGAACGCCGCCGGGCATTGGCCGCCCTGCGCGAAAGCGAGGCGCGGCTCAAGGGCATTGCTGGCAACGTGCCAGGGCTGGTGTTCCGCCTGGAGCGCGACGCCGCCGAAGGCGAGTTGGAGTTCCCCTATATCAGCGAAGGCAGCGAAGCGCTGGTCGGTTACACCCCGGCGGCGATCCAGCACCCTGACATGGGGTTGCGCAACCTGGTGCACCCGCAGGACCGCGCCGATTATCACCGGGTCCAGGACATGGCCCTGGCCACTGACCAGGACTGGTCGTGGCAAGGCCGCATCCTCACCCGCCAGGGCGAGCAGCGCTGGGCCGACATCAAGGCCACCACCCGGCGCCTGGCCGATGGCCGCGTGGTGTGGGACGGCGTGGTCTGGGACATCACCCAGGGCAAGCAGGCCGAGTTGGCGCTGGCCGGGTCCCAGGAGCAACTGCGCGAGTTGTCGGCGCACCTGGAGAGCGTGCGCGAAGAGGAGAAGGCGCGGATTGCCCGTGAGGTGCACGACGAACTGGGGCAGATGCTCACGGTGCTCAAGCTTGAAGTGTCGATGTGCGAGCTGGCGTTCGCCGAGCTGGACCCCGCCCTTAACGAGCGCCTGGCCAGCATGAAGCGCCTGATCGCCCAGTTGTTCCAGCTGGTGCGCGACGTGGCCACGGCCCTGCGCCCACCGATCCTCGACGCCGGCATTGCCTCGGCCATCGAGTGGCAGGCGCGGCGTTTCGAAGCGCGCACGCAGATACCCTGTCTGGTGCAGGTACCGGACAATCTGCCACCCTTGAGTGATGCCAAGGCCATCGGCCTGTTTCGTATCCTGCAGGAGGCGCTGACCAACGTCATGCGCCATGCCCAGGCGCACACGGTGCAGATCGAACTGGTGCACGAGGCCGGGCAGTTGCGCATGACCGTGATCGACGACGGCGTGGGGTTTGCCATGGAAGCAGCGCGGCCGACGTCGTTCGGCCTGGTGGGTGTGCGTGAACGGGTGTTGATGCTCGGTGGCAGCATGAGCCTGGACAGCGAGCCGGGCGAGGGCACCAGCCTGAGCGTGGCGATTCCTTTGAAGCAGGAGAAACAATCGTGATTCGAGTGCTGGTGGCCGAAGACCACACCATCGTCCGGGAAGGCATCAAGCAATTGATCGGCCTGGCCAAGGACATGCAGGTGGCGGGCGAGGCGGGCAATGGCGAGCAGTTGCTCGAGACCCTGCGCCACACGCCCTGCGAGGTGGTGCTGCTGGATATCTCCATGCCTGGGGTGAACGGCCTGGAGGCGATCCCGCGGATCCGCGCGCTGAACAACCCGCCGGCGATCCTGATGCTGTCGATGCACGACGAAGCGCAGATGGCGGCGCGGGCGCTCAAGGCCGGTGCGGCGGGCTATGCGACCAAGGACAGCGACCCGGCTCTGCTGCTCACGGCCATCCGCCGGGTGGCGGGGGGCGGGCGCTACATCGACCCGGCCCTGGCCGACCGCATGGTGTTCGAGGTGGGCCTGACCGAAACCCGGCCGTTGCACACACTGCTGTCGGAGCGCGAGTTCTCGGTGTTCGAGCGCTTGGCCCAAGGTGCCAACGTCAACGACATCGCCCTGCAGCTGGCGCTGTCGAGCAAGACCATCAGCACCCACAAGGCGCGGCTGATGCAGAAGCTCAAGGTCAACTCGCTGGCGGAGCTGGTGAAGTACGCCATGGAGCACAAGTTGGTGTGAGTGTTCTGGTTGCGACAGGCACAGCAGCGGCCTGGCGTATATCCCTGTGGGAGCGGGTTTACCCGCGAATGGGCCTGACCTGCTGATCTCGGTGGCTGCACCGGCCTCTTCGCGGGTAAACCCGCTCCCACAGGCTCGGCATGGACCCTGTTTGGTATTCCAAACGCGTCATCCTTGTAGGGCGATCCCTACAGCAAGTCTTCCATCCGGATGATGGCATTCTCTCAGCGCCCCCGATTTTCGGGCGTTTGCGCCTCTTCTACTCTTTTGCCTACGCAGTCATTCCAACAAGAAGGTGCAGGGCATGAGCGAGGCGAATTCAAACGAGACGCTGGTCAGCTTCCGTGGTGTGCAGAAGAGCTACGACGGCGAATCGCTGATCGTCAAAGACCTCAACCTGGACATTCGCAAGGGTGAGTTCC
Source organism: Pseudomonas sp. zfem004 (assembly GCF_032621715.1). Lineage (NCBI taxonomy): Bacteria > Pseudomonadati > Pseudomonadota > Gammaproteobacteria > Pseudomonadales > Pseudomonadaceae > Pseudomonas > Pseudomonas sp. zfem004. The sequence goes on from NZ_JAVYJF010000006.1 coordinate 233,696, forward strand.
TGACCCTGCTCGGCCCCTCCGGCTCGGGCAAGACCACCAGCCTGATGATGCTGGCCGGCTTCGAAACCCCTACCGCCGGCGAGATCCAGCTGGCCGGGCGCTCGATCAACAACGTGCCGCCGCACAAGCGCGATATCGGCATGGTGTTCCAGAACTACGCGCTGTTCCCGCACATGACCGTGGCCGAGAACCTGGCCTTCCCGCTGACCGTGCGCAACCTGAGCAAGACCGACGTCAGCGAGCGGGTCAAGCGCGTGCTCAACATGGTCCAGCTCGATGCCTTCGCCAAGCGCTACCCGGGGCAGTTGTCCGGCGGCCAGCAGCAGCGCGTGGCACTGGCCCGGGCATTGGTGTTCGAACCCCAGCTGGTGCTGATGGACGAACCGCTCGGCGCCCTGGACAAGCAACTGCGCGAACACATGCAGATGGAAATCAAGCACATCCACCAGCGCCTGGGCGTGACCGTGGTCTACGTGACCCACGACCAGGGCGAGGCGCTGACCATGTCCGACCGGGTGGCGGTGTTCCACCAGGGCGAGATCCAGCAGATCGCCGACCCGCGCACCCTCTACGAAGAACCCTGCAACACCTTCGTCGCCAACTTCATCGGTGAGAACAACCGTATCAACGGCACCCTGCTGGCCAGCGATGGCAAGCGTTGCCAGGTGCAGCTGGGCCGTGGCGAGCGGGTCGAGGCACTGGCGGTCAACGTCGGCCAGGCCGGCGAGCCGGTCACCCTGTCGATTCGCCCCGAGCGCGTGCGCCTCAACGGCCACAGCGAGAGCTGCGTCAATCGCTTCTCTGGCCGGGTGGCCGAGTTCATCTACCTGGGCGACCACGTGCGGGTGCGCCTGGAAGTCTGCGGCAAGGCCGACTTCTTCGTGAAGCAGCCGATTGCCGAACTCGACCCGGCCCTGGCCGTGGGCGATGTGGTACCGCTGGGCTGGGAGGTGGAGCACGCCCGCGCGCTCGATCCGATTGCACAAGCCCACTGATGGATTGCTTCACCAACCCTGTACTGTGGAGAGAATAATAATGCGCAAGCAGTTGAAACTGACCGCCCTGGCCCTGGGGTTGTTCGCCGCCGGCCAGGCCATGGCGGCCGGCCTCACCGTGATTTCTTTCGGGGGCGCCAACAAGGCCGCCCAGACCAAGGCGTTCTACGAGCCATGGGAGAAGGCGGGCAAGGGCAAGATCGTCGCCGGTGAGTACAACGGCGAGATGGCCAAGATCAAGGCCATGGTCGACACCAAGAGTGTGAGCTGGAACCTGGTGGAGGTGGAGTCGCCAGAGCTGGCCCGCGGTTGCGACGAGGGCATGTTCGAGGAGCTCGACCCGGCGTTGTTCGGCAATGAAGGCGATTATGTGCCGGGCGCCATCCAGCCATGCGGCGTGGGCTTCTTCGTCTGGTCCACGGTCATGGCCTACAACGCCGACAAGCTCAAGACCGCCCCCACCAGCTGGGCTGATTTCTGGGATACGAAGAAATTCCCAGGCAAGCGCGGCCTGCGCAAGGGCGCCAAGTACACCCTCGAATTCGCCCTGATGGCCGACGGTGTCGCGCCGAAGGAAGTCTACAAAGTGCTGGCCACCAAAGAGGGCCAGGACCGCGCCTTCAAGAAACTCGATGAACTCAAGCCAAGCATCCAGTGGTGGGAAGCCGGTGCCCAACCGCCGCAGTACCTGGCCTCGGGTGACGTGGTCATGAGCTCGGCCTACAACGGCCGCATCGCCGCCGTGCAGAAAGAGAGCAACCTCAAGGTGGTATGGAACGGCGGCATCTACGACTTCGACGCCTGGGCCATTCCGAAAGGCGCCAAGGATGCCGAAGAGGCGAAGAAATTCATCGCCTATAGCGTCCAGCCCGAACAGCAGAAAACCTACTCCGAGAACATCGCCTACGGCCCGGCCAACAGCAAGGCCGTGAGCCTGCTGTCGGACGAGGTGAAGAAAGACATGCCGACCACGCCTGAGAACATCGCCAACCAGGTGCAGATCGACGTGGCCTTCTGGGCCGACAACAGCGAGCAGCTGGAGCAACGCTTCAACGCCTGGGCGGCGAAGAAGTAAACCACCTGGAGCCGCTGCGCGGCTCATCGCCGGCAAGCCGGCTCCCACAGGGATCGCACACTCCCTGAAGCCAGTGCAGTACTTGTGGGAGCCGGCTTGCCGGCGATGGGCTGCGCAGCAGCCCCAATTTCAGCCTGTATCGCGGAGTTCGCCATGGCTATTGCAGTGCCCCTCAACGAAGGCGCAGGTCCAAGCCTCAAACAGCGCCTCAAGCATGCCGAGCGGGTCAACCGCTGGAAGGCCCAGGCGTTGATCGCGCCGCTGGCGCTGTTCCTCCTGCTGGTGTTCCTGGTGCCGATCGCCGCGCTTTTATACAAGAGCGTCGGCAACCCCGAGGTGGTCGCCGGCCTGCCGCGCACCGTCGAGGCCGTGGCGCAGTGGGACGGCAAGAGCCTGCCCGGCGAGGAGGCCTACAAGGCCTTGAGCCAGGACCTGGCCGAATCACGCAAGAACCAGACACTGGGCGATCTATCCAAGCGCCTGAACATGGAGCTGGCCGGCTACCGCAGCCTGCTGGCCAAGACTGCGCGGGCGCTGCCGTTCAAGGCCGAGCCTGCTTCCTATAAAGATGCCATGCAGACGCTGGACGAGCGCTGGGGTGATCCGGCCTACTGGCAGGCGATCCGCCGTAACACCAGCAGCGTCACGCCGTTCTACCTGCTGGCGGCGCTCGATCACCGTATCGATGATCTCGGTGAGCTGGCCAAGGCCACGCCGGACCAGGCCATCTACCTCGACATCTTTGCCCGCACCCTGTGGATGGGGGTGGTGATCACCGCCATCTGCCTGGTGCTGGCCTATCCTCTGGCCTACCTGCTGGCCAACCTGCCCACCCGGCAGAGCAACCTGCTGATGATCCTGGTGCTGCTGCCGTTCTGGACCTCGATCCTGGTGCGGGTGGCGGCGTGGATCGTGCTGCTGCAGTCGGGCGGGCTGATCAACAGCGCGCTGATGGCCATGGGCATCATCGACCAGCCGCTGGAGCTGGTGTTCAACCGCACCGGCGTGTACATCTCGATGGTGCACATCCTGCTGCCGTTCATGATCCTGCCGCTGTACAGCGTGATGAAGGGTATCTCGCCCAGCTACATGCGTGCGGCGATCTCCCTGGGCTGCCACCCGTTCGCCAGCTTCTGGCGGGTGTACTTCCCGCAGACCTACGCCGGCGTTGGTGCCGGTTGCCTGCTGGTGTTCATCATCTCGATCGGCTACTACATCACCCCGGCACTGCTGGGCAGCCCGAACGACCAGATGGTCAGCTACTTCGTCGCCTTCTACACCAACACCAGCATCAACTGGGGCATGGCCACCGCGCTGGGCGGGTTGCTGCTGCTGGCTACCGTGGTGCTGTACCTGATCTATAGCTGGCTGGTCGGCGCCAGCCGCCTGCGCCTGAGCTGAGGAGCCTTGTCATGCTGAGCCCCTACATGTCGCCCGTGGAGCGGGTGTGGTTCTACACCTTGCGCATTCTCTGCGGGCTGGTGCTGCTGTTCCTGGTGCTGCCGGTGCTGGTGATCGTGCCGCTGTCGTTCAACAGCGGGAGTTTCCTGGTGTACCCGCTGCAGGGCTTCTCGCTGCACTGGTACCAGGACTTCTTCGCCTCGGCCGAGTGGATGCGCTCGCTGAAGAACAGCATCATCGTCGCCCCCGCAGCGACAGTGCTGGCCATGGTGTTCGGCACCCTGGCCTCGATCGGCCTGACCCGCGGCGATTTCCCCGGCAAGTCGCTGGTGATGGCGCTGGTGATCTCGCCGATGGTGGTGCCGGTGGTGATCATTGGTGTGGCGAGTTATCTGTTCTTTGCCCCGCTGGGGATGGGCAACAGCTTCATTTCTCTGATCCTGGTGCATGCGGTGCTGGGTGTGCCCTTCGTGATCATCACCGTGTCGGCCACGTTGCAGGGCTTCAACTACAACCTGGTGCGTGCGGCAGCCAGCCTTGGCGCATCGCCGCTGCTGACCTTCCGTCGGGTGACCTTGCCGCTGATTGCGCCGGGTGTCATTTCCGGGGCGCTGTTCGCCTTCGCCACCTCGTTCGATGAAGTGGTGGTGACCCTGTTCCTTGCCGGGCCCGAGCAGGCCACCCTGCCGCGGCAGATGTTCAGCGGCATCCGCGAGAACCTGAGCCCGACCATCGCGGCGGCGGCGACCCTGTTGATCGCGTTTTCGGTGGTATTGCTGCTGACCCTGGAGTGGTTGCGTGGGCGGAGCGAGAAGCTGAGGACCCAGCAGCCGGGCTGATTTTCGGATGCCTGTAGCGGCCTCTTCGCGGGTAAACCCGCTCCCACAGGTGATGTGCGGCTCTCGAGATCTGCGCGATCCCTGTGGGAGCGGGTTTACCCGCGAAGGGCCAGCACAGGATTGACACCAATCAGCCCCGATCCGCTTCCCTGGGTTACAATGCGCGCCACCGTGATTCTGCCCAACAGGTGCGCCATGCAGCCCTACGCTATTGCCCCCTCCATTCTTTCCGCCGATTTCGCCCGTCTGGGCGAGGACGTCGACAAGGTTCTGGCCGCCGGGGCCGACATCGTCCACTTCGATGTCATGGACAACCACTACGTACCCAACCTGACCATCGGCCCGATGGTCTGCACCGCGCTGCGCAAGTACGGCGTGACCGCGCCGATCGACGTGCACCTGATGGTGAGCCCGGTCGATCGAATCATCGGCGACTTCATCGAAGCCGGCGCCACCTACATCACCTTCCACCCGGAAGCCTCCCAGCACATCGACCGTTCGCTGCAACTGATCCGCGACGGCGGCTGCAAGGCCGGCCTGGTGTTCAACCCGGCCACCGGCCTGGATGCGCTGAAGTACGTGATGGACAAGGTCGACATGGTCCTGCTGATGAGCGTCAATCCAGGCTTCGGTGGGCAGAAGTTCATCCCCGGTACCCTCGACAAGCTGCGTGAGGCCCGTGCACTGATCGACGCCAGCGGCCGTGATATCCGCCTGGAGATCGACGGCGGCGTCAACGTCAACAACATCCGCGAAATCGCCGCAGCCGGCGCCGACACCTTCGTTGCCGGTTCGGCGATCTTCAACGCCCCGGACTATCAGGAAGTGATCGCCAAGATGCGTGCCGAAATGGCGCTGGCACGCGCATGAGCGGCTTCGAGCAGCTGTTCCCGGGGACGCTGCCCAGGCTGGTGATGTTCGATCTGGATGGCACCCTGATCGACTCGGTCCCCGACCTGGCCGCAGCCGTCGACCGCATGCTGCTCGAACTCGGGCGCGAGCCCGCCGGGCTCGACGCCGTGCGTCATTGGGTAGGCAACGGCGCCCAGGTGCTGGTGCGCCGGGCGCTGGCCGGTGGCCTGGACCACGAAGGCGTGGACGACGCCTTGGCCGAGCGCGCGCTGGCGCTGTTCATGGAGGCCTACGCCGACAGCCATGAGCTGACCGTCGTCTACCCCGGTGTGCGCGACACCCTGCGCTGGCTGAGCAAGCAGGGCGTGGAGATGGCGCTGATCACCAACAAGCCCGAGCGCTTCGTTGCCCCCTTGCTCGACCAGATGAAGATCGGGCGCTACTTCCGCTGGATCATCGGCGGCGACACCCTGCCACAGAAAAAGCCCGACCCGGCGGCGCTGTTGTTCGTGATGAAGATGGCCGGTGTCGAGCCTGCGCAGTCGCTGTTCGTCGGCGATTCGCGCAGCGACGTGCTGGCGGCGAAAGCGGCCGGGGTGCAGTGCGTCGGCCTGAGCTATGGCTACAACCATGGCCGCCCCATCGACGAGGAGTCTCCCAGCCTGGTGATCAGCGACCTGCGCCTGCTGCTGCCTGGTTGCTTAGTCACCGACACTGGGATAACGTTGGCGGACCTTCAAGCCCCGCACAGCAGAGACAACGACGTGGTGGTTACTGGCAAATTCTGGATGAAAGTCATCAAGGCCCTGGCCCGCTGGCGCTGGCGCGCCTGACTTATGCCCGCCGGCGCCTGCCGGCCCGTCCGCTTGCCTGACCCCATTGCTGCTTGCCACGAGGCTACACATGACCCGCGAAGAATTCCTGCGCCTGGCCGCTGCCGGCTATAACCGCATCCCCCTGGCCCGCGAAACCCTGGCCGACTTCGATACCCCCCTGTCGATCTACCTCAAGCTGGCCGACCAGGCCAACTCGTACCTGCTCGAGTCCGTGCAGGGCGGCGAGAAGTGGGGCCGCTACTCGATGATCGGCCTGCCGTCGCGCACCGTCATGCGTGTGCATGGCTACCACGTGAGCATCCTGCACGATGGCGTGGAAGTGGAAAGCCATGACGTCGAAGACCCGCTGGCCTTCGTCGAAACCTTCAAGGATCGCTACAAGGTCGCCGACATTCCGGGCCTGCCGCGCTTCAACGGCGGCCTGGTCGGCTACTTCGGCTACGACTGCGTGCGCTATGTGGAAAAACGCCTGGGCGCCTGCCCGAACCCGGACCCGCTGGGGGTGCCGGACATCCTGCTGATGGTTTCCGACGCGGTGGTGGTGTTCGACAACCTGGCGGGCAAGATGCACGCCATCGTGCTGGTCGACCCCAGCGACGAGCAGGCCTTCGAGCAAGGCCAGGCCCGTCTGGAAGGCCTGCTGGAGAAACTCCGCCAGCCGATCACTCCACGTCGCGGCCTCGACCTCGATGGCCCGATGGCGGCCGAGCCGGCCTTCCGCTCCAGTTTCACCCAGGGTGACTACGAGCGCGCGGTGGACACCGTCAAGGAGTACATCCTCGCCGGTGATTGCATGCAGGTGGTGCCGTCGCAGCGCATGTCCATCGATTTTGCGGCCGCGCCGATCGACCTCTACCGCGCCCTGCGCTGCTTCAACCCGACGCCCTACATGTACTTCTTCAACTTCGGCGACTTCCACGTCGTGGGCAGTTCGCCGGAAGTGCTGGTGCGGGTCGAGGACAATCTGGTCACGGTGCGCCCGATCGCCGGTACCCGCCCGCGCGGCGCCACCGAAGAGGCCGATCGCGCCCTGGAAGACGACCTGCTGTCGGATGACAAGGAAATCGCCGAACACCTGATGCTGATCGACCTGGGCCGCAACGACGTGGGCCGTGTGTCGGCCACCGGCAGCGTGCGCCTGACCGAGAAGATGGTGATCGAGCGCTATTCGAACGTGATGCACATTGTCTCCAACGTCACCGGCCAACTGGCCGAGGGGCTGACTGCAATGGATGCGCTGCGGGCGATCCTGCCGGCGGGCACCCTGTCGGGGGCGCCGAAGATCCGCGCCATGGAGATCATCGATGAGCTGGAACCGGTCAAGCGCGGCGTCTACGGCGGTGCGGTGGGCTACTTCGCCTGGAACGGCAACATGGATACCGCCATCGCCATCCGCACTGCGGTGATCAAGGACGGCGAGCTGCATGTGCAGGCCGGCGGCGGCATCGTCGCCGACTCTGTGCCGGCACTGGAGTGGGAAGAAACCATCAACAAGCGTCGGGCGATGTTCCGCGCGGTGGCCCTCGCCGAGCAGACCAGCAAACGCTGAGCCGGCCGTGGTCCATGAGCCCGGCGGGCCGCCACGCGCCCCCGGAGTCCCCCGTATTCAAGAGGTTCGTTCCAGATGCTACTGATGATCGACAACTACGACTCCTTCACCTACAACGTCGTGCAGTACCTCGGCGAGCTGGGTGCCGAGGTCAAGGTCATCCGCAATGACGAGATGACCATCGCCCAGATCGAAGCCCTCAATCCCGAGCGCATCGTGGTTTCCCCAGGCCCCTGCACCCCGAGCGAAGCCGGTGTGTCCATCGAGGCCATCCTGCACTTTGCCGGCAAACTGCCGATTCTGGGCGTCTGCCTTGGCCATCAGTCGATCGGCCAGGCCTTCGGCGGTGACGTGGTGCGCGCCCGCCAGGTGATGCATGGCAAGACCAGCCCGGTGGTGCACCGTGACCTGGGCGTGTTCGCCGGCCTCAACAACCCGCTGACCGTTACCCGTTACCACTCGTTGGTGGTCAAGCGCGAGACGCTGCCGGACTGCCTGGAAGTGACCGCCTGGACCGCCCACGCCGATGGCTCGGTCGACGAGATCATGGGCCTGCGCCACAAGACACTGAATATCGAAGGGGTGCAGTTCCACCCCGAGTCCATCCTGACCGAGCAGGGCCACGAGCTGTTCGCCAATTTCCTCAAGCAGACCGGCGGCCGCCGCTAAGGATCGAGCATGGATATCAAGATTGCATTGAGCCGTATCGTCGGCCACCTGGACCTGAGCACCGATGAAATGCGCGAGGTCATGCGCCAGATCATGACCGGCCAGTGCAGCGAGGCGCAGATCGGCGCCTTCCTGATGGGCATGCGCATGAAGAGCGAAAGTATCGACGAGATCGTCGGCGCGGTGTCGGTGATGCGCGAGCTGGCCGACAAGGTCGAGCTCAAGAGCCTCGACGGCGTGGTCGACATCGTCGGCACCGGCGGCGATGGCGCCAACATCTTCAACGTTTCCACCGCGTCGTCGTTCGTCCTCGCGGCCGCCGGCTGCCCGGTGGCCAAGCACGGCAACCGCGCGGTATCCGGCAAGAGCGGCAGCGCCGACCTGCTGGAAGCCGCCGGTATCTACCTGAACCTCACCCCGGTGCAGGTCGCCCGCTGCATCGACAGCCTGGGGATCGGCTTCATGTTCGCCCAGAGCCATCACAAGGCCATGAAGTATGCCGCCGGCCCGCGTCGCGAGCTGGGGCTGCGCACCCTGTTCAACATGCTCGGCCCGCTTACGAATCCGGCCGGGGTGAAGCATCAGGTGGTCGGTGTGTTCAACCAGGCGCTGTGCCGCCCGCTGGCCGAAGTGCTGCAGCGCCTGGGCAGCAAGCATGTGCTGGTGGTGCACTCCAAGGACGGCCTGGACGAGTTCAGCCTGGCGGCGCCGACCTTCGTTGCCGAACTGAAGAATGACCAGATCACCGAGTATTGGGTCGAGCCCGAAGACCTCGGCATGAAGAGCCAGAGCCTGCACGGCCTGGCGGTCGATGGGCCGCAGGCGTCGCTGGACCTGATCCGTGACGCATTGGGCCGGCGCAAGACCGAGAACGGCCAGAAGGCCGCCGAAATGATCGTGCTCAATGCCGGTGCGGCGCTGTACGCCGCCGACCACGCCATGACCCTGGCCCAGGGCGTGGAACTGGCCCACGACGTGCTGCACACCGGGCTGGCCTGGGAAAAGCTGCAGGAGCTGGGCGCCTTTACCGCGGTATTCAAAGTGGAGAACGAAGCATGAGCGTGCCGACGGTGCTGGAAAGGATCATCGCCCGCAAGTTCCAGGAAGTGGCCGAGCGCAGTGCGCGGGTCAGCCTCGCCGAACTGGAGCGCCTGGCCAAGGCGGCCGACGCCCCGCGTGGCTTCGCCAATGCCCTGATCGAGCAGGCCAAGCGCAAGCAGCCGGCGGTGATCGCCGAGATCAAGAAGGCTTCGCCAAGCAAGGGCGTGATTCGCGAAAACTTCGTACCGGCCGAGATCGCGGTCAGCTATGAAAAGGGTGGGGCGACCTGCCTGTCGGTGCTGACCGACGTGGATTACTTCCAGGGCGCCGACGAATACCTGCAGCAGGCCCGCGCCGCAGTGTCGCTGCCGGTGATCCGCAAGGACTTCATGGTCGACCCCTACCAGATCGTTGAAGCCCGCGCCTTGGGTGCCGACTGCGTACTGCTGATCGTATCGGCGCTGGATGACGTGAAGATGGCCGAGCTTGCCGCCACGGCCAAGGATGTCGGCCTCGACGTGTTGGTCGAAGTGCACGACGGAGATGAGCTGGAGCGCGCGCTGAAAACCCTCGATACCCCGCTGGTCGGTGTCAACAACCGTAACCTGCACACCTTCGAGGTCAGCCTGGAGACCACCCTCGACCTGCTGCCACGCATCCCCCGCGATCGCCTGGCCATCACCGAGAGTGGCATCCTCAATCGGGCCGATGTCGAGTTGATGGCTATCAACGAGGTGTATTCGTTCCTGGTCGGCGAGGCGTTCATGCGCGCCGAACAGCCGGGGCTCGAGTTGCAGCGGCTGTTCTTCCCTGACCAGGTGAAGAAGACCGTTCAGCCACTGGACTGATTGAACCGAAGCCGGCGTTTGTTGCCGGCTTTTTTGTGTCTGTATTCGAGGGCCTGATCGCGGGGCAAGCCCGCTCCCACGGGTGACAACGTAGGAGCGGGCTTGCCCCGCGATGAGGCCGGTAGAGCTTTCATCAAAGGTGGATCAATGACCGATCAACCCCTGGCCCTGACCGTCGAGCAAGGCCTGCACGCCGAGCAGGAATTGCTGGCCGCCGTGTGCCGTGGCGAGCGTGACGCTGGCGTGCTGTTCTGGCGCCCCACCGATCATGCGCTGGTGATGCCACGCCGGATGAGTCGTCTGGATAACTTCGAAGCCGCCTGCGCCGAGTTGGCGATCGCCGGCTGGCCGGTATTGCTGCGCGAAACCGGTGGTGAGCCTGTGCCGCAGTCGCATTCGACCGTGAACGTGGCGCTGGTCTACGTTGCCCCGCGCAGTGAAGGCGATCACGGGCGCATCGAGAATGCCTACGAGCGCCTGTGCCTGCCGCTTTGCGATGTACTGCGCGAGTGGGGTGGGGTGGCGTCGGTGGGAGAAATCGACGGCGCCTTTTGCGATGGCCGCTACAACGTCAACCTGAACGGCCGCAAACTGGTCGGCACTGCCCAGCGCTGGCGCCAGGGCCTGGGTGGCAAGCGCCCGGTGGTGCTGGTGCATGGTGCACTGCTGCTGGATAACGAGCGTGAATCGATGGTGGCGGCGGTCAATCGTTTCAATGAATGCTGCGAACTTGAACAGCGTTGCCGGGCCGACAGCCATATCGCTCTGCATGAAGTGGCGCCACAGGCGCCCTGGTTCGAGCGCCTTTCCCTGGCCTATGCCGAGGTCATTGCCGGGCTGCCGAAAGACTAACGGGTGCCGTAGACCACCATGGTCTTGCCCTTCACCTGTACCAGGCTGCGCTCCTCGAGATCCTTGAGGACGCGGCCGACCATTTCCCGTGAACAGCCGACGATGCGCCCGATCTCCTGGCGGGTGATCTTGATCTGCATGCCGTCGGGGTGGGTCATGGCGTCTGGCTGCTTGCACAGTTCGAGCAGGCAGCGGGCAACTCGGCCGGTCACGTCGAAGAAGGCCAGGTCGCCGACCTTGCGGGTGGTGTTGCGTAGCCGCTGGGCCATTTGCGCGCCGAGGGCGTAGAGAATCTCCGGGTCCTGGCGGCCCAGTTCGCGGAACTTGTCGTAGCTGATCTCGGCCACTTCGCATTCGGTCTTGGCCCGCACCCAGGCGCTGCGCTGATGCTCCTGGCCGACGGGCTCGAACAGGCCAAGCTCACCAAAGAAGTCGCCGTTGTTGAGGTAGGCGATGATCATTTCGTGGCCATCGTCGTCCTCGATCAGGATGGTCACCGAACCTTTGATGATGAACGAGAGGGTCTCGGCCCGGTCGCCCGCGCAGATGATGTTGCTTTTGGCGGCATAGCGACGGCGCTGGCAGTGCACCAGCAGCTTTTCGATGTTCTTGATCTTGGGCGCAAGGGCTGAAGAAACCATCACGAAATCCTGTTCGATGTGAGGCGTTGGCTTTTTATTGAGGCTGCCTGGCGTGATGTGCCAGTCATTTGGCGCCAGCTTATCAGACACGTCCCCATGTATCGGCATTAAAGCGCTGCGCCTTGAGCTTTTCCGACAGCGTCACAAGGTCTAAGCTGGCACCCTTTTTACGAGATCGGGAGTCCGGATAGATGAAGGCACGCATCCAGTGGGCGGGTGAAGCAATGTTCCTCGGCGAGTCGGGGAGTGGCCATGTGGTGGTCATGGACGGCCCGCCCGAAGCCGGCGGCCGCAACCTTGGCGTGCGCCCGATGGAAATGCTGCTGTTGGGGCTGGGCGGCTGCAGCAGCTTCGACGTGGTCAGCATCCTCAAGAAGTCGCGCCAGGCGGTGGAGAGCTGCGAAGCCTTCCTGGAAGCCGAGCGCGCCAGTGAGGACCCCAAGGTGTTCACCAAGATCCATATGAACTTCGTGGTCAAAGGGCGTGGGCTGAAAGAGGCGCAGGTCAAGCGCGCGGTGGAGCTGTCGGCCGAGAAATACTGCTCGGCATCGATCATGCTCGAGCGTGCTGGGGTGGAAATCACCCACGGTTACGAGATTGTCGAACTCGCGTGACCGGTAATGGCGCCTGGCAATCAGGCGCTTTGCAGGTTCAGCCGCTCAGCGGCCAGTAGCCAGGCGACACCCGGGGCGAACGCGAGCAGCAGCATCGGGATGTTGAACAGCAGTAGCCCAAGTATTTCGCTGGTGCTCCAGGTGTTGCCGAAACTTTGGGCAAACAGCATGCACTGCAGCAGTGCCGTGACCATGGCGGCCAACCCGAACAGGGCGATGAGCGTGCGACGCTTGCGGCAGTTGCAAGCCAGCAGCAGGAACAGCAGCAGCCCGGGCACTGTGAACCGCAGCATCTCGACCACGCTGTTGCTGTCGGGCTCGCCGAGGTCGGGCAGTTGCAGGCTGAAGGCGGTTTGCCTGATGGTAGCGGTCATCAGGCAGACAAACGCATAGGCAACCGGTATCAGCCCGAGACTTTGCAGCAACCGAGCCGTGATCAGTCGAGCCTTCAACGGCGCAACGCCGGCAGCAAGCGCAACAGGCGCTCGGGTAGTCTGGCCCGTAGCTGTGCACTCAAGGCTTCCCGGCGTTTCTGGTACAGCAGGCCCAGGCCGATAACGCCAAGGCCGATCAGGGTGAGCACCAGCGGGAACAGCAGCGAGTCGGCAAATACCTCGTAGGACAGATAGCCGAGGTAGGCCGCCACACCCATAGCCCCGAACACCATGAACACCGGCCGGCGCAACAACACGGCCAGCCCCATAAGCCCCAGGTTGATCAGGCAATACAGGGCCTTGCCCAGTTCGCTGGCGCTGTCCATCGACGTCAGCCCGCCCCAGAATGCCAGCAGGCCGGCCAGGTAGCCCCAGCCAGCGTAGTCCTGGCGGGTGCGGCCATCGAAGCCGACGAACACCACCAGCACGGCCAGGCCGAACCACACCGAGACCGTACGTCGCTGGTCCCAGCTGAACACATCGCCATACACCCACTCGGTCAGGTCCATGGACATGAACCACAGCGCCAAGGCGATCGGCATGACGATGAACGGGAAGGGCACCAGGCGCAGCATCAGCAGGCCGGCGACCACGGTTGCGGCCTCCATGGCCAGCCAGCCGCCCTGCACATAGGTGTAGTACTGGTGATAGTCACCCTGGGCATCGTCCAGCGGCCACCAGCCCACCAGCCGTTCCACGGCGAAAACCGCCAGCGGCACGATACTCACCGCGACCGCCGCCAGCACGCCGGCGGCGATCGGCTGCCCGCGGCGTTGCAGTGACAGGGCGAACAGGGTGAGCGTGGCGATGTAGAGCAGGGCGATGGCCAGCAGTGCACTGTCGCCGATGCGCATCCAGGCTTCGGTGAGCAACCAGCCCATCGCCCCCATGATCAACAGGGCGCCGAAGTAGAAGGCGACGTGGGCCAGCTGGAAGCTGCCGCGGTTTTGCGGTTGCTGGCGCAGGAAGTCCAGCAGTGCGCGGTCCTGGCCCGGTTGCAGTACACCGGCGTCTACCGCGCGTGCCAGGTCCTTGGCGTCGAAGCGTTCCATGCGCTGTGCCTCAGATGCGGTAGGTGCTCTTGGTCATGACCTTGGCCATCAGGCTCATGCCGAACCGGATGGGCGCCGGGAAGCGATAGCCGCCGGCTTCCAGCGCGGATTCGGCGTGGTGCTCTTCGTCGACGCGCATCTGTTCGAGGATGGCGCGGGATTTGCCATCGCTTTCGGGGATCTGCTCAAGGTGCTCGTCCAGGTGTTTGCACACCTGATGCTCGGTGGCGGCGACGAAACCCAGGCTGACCTTGTCGCTGACCAGGCCGGCGAGTGCGCCGATGCCGAAGGACATGCCGTAGAACAGCGGGTTGAGCACGCTGGGGTGGCTGTTGAGCTGGCGAATGCGCTGTTCGCACCAGGCCAGGTGGTCGATTTCTTCTTCGGCCGCATGCTCCATGGCCTTGCGTACCTGGGGCAGCTTGGCGGTCAGGGCCTGGCCCTGGTAGAGCGCCTGGGCGCAGACTTCGCCGGTGTGGTTGATGCGCATCAGGCCGGCGACGTGGCGGCTTTGCTGTTCGTCGAGTTCGGCGTCGGGCTGGATGATCGCCGGTGACGGGCGCGAAGGTTGGCCGCTGAAGGGGAGCAGGGTGCGCATGGCGGTATCGGCCTGCAGCAACAAGCGGTCGAGCGGCGAGTAGTGACGTTCGGTAGCCATCGGGCACCTCCACTAGAGTGTGCCCGACAGTTTACCGCAATCGGCTGGAGGGGGCTTGCCCTGGATCAGCCCGGTGGCCAGTGCATCTGGCGCTGGCCAAGCACGTGCATATGGATGTGGTAGACGGTCTGGCCGCCTTTGGGGTTGCAGTTCATGACGACGCGGAAGCCTTCCTCGCAGCCTTGCTCAATGGCCAGGCGCTGGGCGGTGAAGAGGATGTGCCCAGCCAGGGCCTTGTCTTCTTCGGTCAGGTCGTTGAGGGTGCGGATGTGTTTCTTCGGGATGACCAGGAAATGGACCGGCGCCGCGGGGGCGATATCCTTGAAGGCCAGAATCTGGTCATCTTCGTAGATGATATCCGCCGGGATTTCCCGGTTGATGATTTTGAGGAATAGATCGTCCACAGCACTTGCTCCATGGTGAGTGTCCGGGCCGAGTGTACTGAGCCCGCTGCCACTCGCCCAGTGCTTATTCCATGCCGACCGGGCAGTAACGGCGGTGGATCACGCCGGCCAGCTTGCGCGTCAACCAGCGCGGCAACAGGCGCGGGGCAAAGGCCAGCCAGCGGTTGCGCCGGCCGGGGATGATCCGCGCGCGGTTCTTGTCCAGCGCGCGTACGGTGTACAGCGCGATCTCCTCGGGGCTTGGGCTGCTGTCGTCGAGGCGGGGAATGCGCCGGCGCGACGAACGAACCGGCCCGGGGCACAGCACCGAAACTTTGATCCCGGTGCGCCCGAGCTCTTCGCGCAAGGCTTCGCTGAAGCTGAGCACATAGGCCTTGCTGGCGGCGTAGGCGGCCATCCAGGGGCCGGGCGCGACCCCGGCCAGGCCCGCGACATTGAGGATCTGCCCGCCACCCTGCACGGCCATCAGGTTGCCGATGGCATGGCACAGGCGGCTCAGGGCCAGGATATTGACCTCCAGCAGGTCCTGCTCGTCAGCCCACTCATGGGCAAGGAAGGGCCCGTAGGTGCGTTGGCCTGCGCAGTTGACCAGCAGGTCGATGCGCCGCTCGCCTTCCTCCAGCTCAAGCACGAACCCCGACAGGCGCAGGGGCTGGCTGAGGTCGCAGGCGCGGAACAGCACCTCCACGCCAAAACGCTGGGTCAGTTCGATGGCCACCGGCTCCAGCGTCTCGCGCTGGCGTGCCACCAGGATCAGGTTGCGCCCGCGCCGCGCCAGGGCCTCCGCCAGGGCCAGGCCCAGGCCGGTGGAAGCGCCGGTAATCATGGCGTAACGGGTCATGCAAGGCTCCTGGGGCGTAAGGGGCGCCTAGTGTACAGCCTGGTTGGTTTGCTACAAGGCGTTGCTGCGTAGCTGTTGGGCGCGGTCCAGGGCGCCTCGGTATTCGCTGTGCAGGCGTTCGATCAGAGTTGCGGCGCCGGGCAGGTCATTGATCTCGCCGACGCCCTGGCCTGCGGACCAGACGGTCTTCCAGGCCTTGGCTTCCTCGTCCAGGGGCTTGAGCTTGGCGGCCTCATGGCTGCTGGTGAGCGCCGCCAGGTCGTAACCGGCCTGGTCCAGGCTTTGCCGCAGAAAGCTGGCAGGAATGCCGGATACTGCAGGCGTGTGGATGATATCGGCGGCTGTTGCGCCGAGGATCATCTGTTTATAGGCGTCCTGGGCCTGGCTCTCACGGGTGGCGATGAAGCGTGTGCCCATGTAGCCCAGGTCTGCCCCCAGCATTTGCGCCGCGAGCAATTCGTGGCCGTGGTTGAGGCAGCCCGCCAGCAGCAGGGTCTTGTCGAAGAACTGGCGGATCTCGGCGATCAGGGCGAACGGGCTCCAGGTCCCTGCATGGCCACCGGCGCCGGCCGCCACGGCGATCAGCCCATCGACACCGGCCTCTGCCGCTTTCTGCGCATGGCGCCGGGTGGTCACGTCATGGAACACCAGGCCGCCGTAGCTGTGCACGGCATCCACCACTTCCTTCACTGCGCCGAGGCTGGTGATGACGATGGGCACGCGATGCTCGACGCACAGGGCCAGGTCGGCCTGCAGGCGTGGATTGCTCGCATGAACGATCAGGTTGACGGCATAAGGGGCTGGTGCCTGCATCTGGGCCAGGCCTGCCTCGATTTCCTCCAGCCAGGCCTTGAAGCCTGCGCTGTCGCGCTGGTTGAGCGCAGGGAAACTGCCCACCACGCCGCTGGCGCAACAGGCCAGCACCAGTTGCGGGTTGGAAATCAGGAACATCGGAGCGGCCACCAGTGGCAGGCGCAGCCGCTGTTGCAGCGAGGCGGGCAGGGACATGGCGAAACTCCTGTGCAGGGCGGGTTATCGTCAGAACGGTTTGACCACCACCAGAATTACGATCCCCAGCAGGATCAGGACCGGCGCCTCGTTGAACCAGCGGTAGTACACGTGGCTGCGGGTATTGGTGCCGGCGGCGAAGCGCTTGCGCTGGGCACCGCAGATATGATGGTAGGCGGTCAGCAGCACCACCAGGGTCAACTTGGCGTGCAGCCAGCCCTGGCTCAGCCAGCCGGGGTTGAGGTAGAGCATCCAGCCGCCGAACACGTAGGTGGCGATCATTGCCGGGTTCATGATGCCCCGGTACAGCTTGCGCTCCATGGTGATGAAGCGCTCGAGGCTGATGCTGTCCTGGCTCTGGGCGTGGTAGACGAACAGGCGTGGCAGGTAGAACAGGCCGGCGAACCAGCAAACCACGCTGACGATGTGCAGCGCCTTGATCCATAGATAGAGCATGTGCGGTTCCTTCAGGTTTTCACGGTCGTGCGAATAGTAGTGGGCAAGCGCCGAAGGGTCATGGGAATAGTTGTTACAGGCCTGCCGGGCCCCTATTATCGTGCGCTTTCCAGTGGGCTCGTTGATAAGGGGCAAGCGTTATGATCAAGGTCGGTATCGTCGGCGGCACGGGTTACACCGGTGTCGAACTGCTGCGTCTGCTGGCGCAGCATCCTCAGGCCGAAGTGGCGGTCATCACTTCGCGCTCGGAAGCGGGCGTGGCGGTTGCCGACATGTATCCCAACCTGCGCGGCCACTACGACGGGCTGTGTTTCAGCGTGCCGGACAGCAAGGCTCTGGGCGCCTGTGATGTGGTGTTCTTCGCTACCCCGCACGGTGTCGCCCACGCCCTGGCCGGCGAGCTGCTGGCGGCGGGCACCAAGGTCATCGACCTGTCCGCCGACTTCCGCCTGCAGGACGCCGTCGAGTGGGGCAAGTGGTACGGGCAACCGCACGGCGCGCCTGAACTGCTCAAGGACGCGGTCTACGGCCTGCCTGAAGTGAACCGCGAGAAGATCCGCCAGGCGCGCCTGATCGCTGTGCCCGGCTGCTACCCGACCGCTACCCAGCTGGGCTTCCTGCCATTGCTGGAGGCTGGCCTGGCCGACCCTTCGCGGCTGATCGCCGACTGCAAGTCCGGCGTCAGTGGTGCAGGCCGTGGTGCCGCTGTAGGTTCGCTGTTCTGTGAGGCCGGCGAAAGCATGAAGGCCTATGCGGTCAAAGGGCATCGCCATCTGCCGGAAATCAGCCAGGGCCTGCGCCTGGCCGCAGGCAAGGACATCGGCCTGACCTTCGTGCCTCACCTGACCCCGATGATCCGCGGCATTCACGCCACCCTCTATGCAAACGTCGTCGATACCTCGGTCGATCTGCAGGCGCTGTTCGAAAAGCGCTACGCCAACGAACCGTTCGTCGACGTGATGCCGGCCGGCAGCCACCCGGAGACCCGTAGCGTGCGCGGCGCCAACGTGTGCCGTATCGCCGTGCACCGGCCACAGGGCGGCGACCTGGTGGTGGTGCTGTCGGTGATCGACAACCTGGTCAAGGGCGCGTCCGGCCAGGCGGTGCAGAACCTGAACATCCTGTTCGGCCTGGACGAGCGCATGGGCCTGTCCCACGCCGGCCTGTTGCCGTAAGCCTGCACTGTTGCAAAGGGCCCGCCGTGTGCGGGCCTTTTTCATGGGGGCGACTAAAGCAGCACAATTGTTGACCGATTTTCTCGGACAAGCGGATAATACGCGCCATCGAGTTTTATGGCGGCACTGCGCCGGGAGAATCAGCATGAGCGTCGAAACCTTCACCCCCACGGCTTTGGAGTTCACCCCAGGGGCTGCACACAAGGTGAAGACCCTGGTCAGCGAAGAGGGCAACGAGCGTCTGAAGCTGCGCGTTTTCGTGACGGGCGGTGGGTGCTCGGGCTTCCAGTACGGCTTCACCTTCGATGAAGACGTGGCCGAGGATGACACTATCGTCGAGCGTGAAGGTGTCGCGCTGGTGGTCGACCCGATGAGCTTCCAGTACCTGGCGGGCGCCGAAGTGGACTACCAGGAAGGCCTGGAAGGTTCGCGCTTCGTGATCAAGAACCCGAATGCCAGCACCACCTGTGGCTGTGGTTCGTCGTTCTCGATCTGATCCATGGGCTGACATGAAAACGCCGCGCATTTGCGCGGCGTTTTGCATTGTGCAGGCGGGTTAGGCGGGGTAGATGGCGCCGAGGACGCGCAGGCCCCTGGCGGCGGTGACGCTGGGCCGGTTGGCGGGGATGCGCTGCAGGCAGCAATGGGCCAGCCAGGCAAAGGCCATGGCTTCGACCCAGTCCGGATCGACGCCATGCGCTGCGGTGCTGGACACCTGGGCGCCCGGCAGCAGTTGCGCCAGGCGTGCCATCAGCGCGCCGTTGCGGGCGCCTCCGCCGCACACCAGCAAGGCTTCGGTGCCTTGTTGAGCCTGGCCCAGCGAGTCGATGATGCTGCGTGCAGTCAGTTCCAGCAGTGTGGCCTGTACATCTTCGTCGCGGTAGCTGGGCAGTCGGGCGAGATGGCCGTCGAGCCAAGGCAGGTTGAAGACTTCGCGGCCGGTGCTTTTCGGGCCGCTGCCGGCGAAGAACGGGTCGCTCAGCAGTGTATGGAGCAAGTCCGGTTGCACTGCCCCGCTGGCCGCCCAGGCTCCGTCAGCATCAAATACCTGGCCGCGCTTGCGCTCGATCCAGGCGTCCAGCAGCACATTGCCCGGCCCGCAGTCGAAACCATGCACTGGTTTGTCCTGCTCGATCAGGCTGAGGTTGCTGAAGCCGCCCACATTGAGGATCGCCAGGCGCTGGCCTAGGTGGCCGAACAGCGCTTCATGGAAGGCCGGTACCAGCGGCGCGCCCTGGCCGCCTGCCGCCACGTCGCGGCGCCTGAAATCACCTACCACACAGATACCGGTCAGCTCGGCGAGCAACGCCGGGTTGCCGATCTGTACCGTGAAGCCGCGGGCGGGTTCGTGGCGAATGGTCTGCCCATGGCTGCCGATGGCGGCAATGGCATCGGGCTGCAGGCCTTGCTCGCGCAGCAGGTAGTTGATCCCTTCGGCGGCAAGGGTAGCCCAGTGGTTCTCCGCCAGTGCCGCGCGGGCGATCTCGTCGGGGCCGCTGGCGCAGAGGCCAAGCAGCTGCTGGCGCAGGTCGGTGGGCATGGGGATGTAGTGGGTGGCGAGCAGCCGAAGCTGCTCGCGTTGTTCGATCAGGGCGATGTCCAGGCCATCGAGGCTGGTCCCGGACATCACGCCAAGATAGAGCGCCATGTGGTCAGCGCTTGTTGGCGGCGAGCAGGGTGGCCTTTTCCTGATCCATACGGGCGATCAAGGGTTGGCTCTGCTGGTTGAAGCGCGCGCGCTCAGCCTTGGCGATCGGGTCGGCCATCGGCACCTTCTGGCTCAGCGGGTCGACGTGCACGCCGTTGACCTGGAACTCGTAGTGCAGGTGTGGGCCGGTCGACAGGCCGGTAGTGCCGATGTAGCCGATGACCTGGCCTTGTTTGACGTTGCTGCCGGTCTTGATGCCCTTGGCGAAGCCCTGCATATGGCCATACAGCGTCTTGTACGAGTTGCCGTGGGCAATGATCACGGTGTTGCCATAGCCGCCACGGCGCCCGGCCAGCTCGATACGGCCATCGCCAGCGGCCTTGATTGGTGTGCCGCGTGGGGCGGCGTAATCGACACCCTTGTGGGCGCGGATCTTGTTCAGGATCGGGTGTTTGCGGCCGGCGGAAAAACGCGAGCTGATGCGGGCGAAGTCCACCGGCGTGCGGATGAACGCCTTGCGCAGGCTGTTGCCGTCGGCGGTGTAGTAGTTGGTGTTGCCTTGCTTGTTGGTGTAGCGCACGGCGGTGTAGGTCTTGCCGCGGTTGGTGAAGCGGGCCGACAGGATGTTGCCGGTACCGACCACCTTGCCGTCCATCATCTTCTGCTCGTAGACCACGTCGAATTCGTCGCCCGGGCGGATGTCCTGAGCGAAGTCGATGTCGTAACCGAGGATGCGTGCCATGTCCATGGTCATGCTGTGGGACAGACCCGCGCGTTGTGCCGAGGCCGAAAGCGAGCTCTTGATCACGCCATGGGCGTAGGCGGTGCGCACGACCGGTTTGCTGACTTCGCGATCGAAGCTGAAGCCCTTGTCGGTACGGGTCAGGCGGATGGTTTCGAGGTTGCTGACCTTGCTGTGCAGGCTGGTCAGTTGGCCGTTCTTGTCCAGTTCGAACTGCAGCACCTGGCCATGCTTGAGCTGGCTGAACTGCTTGGCTTGCTTGTTGCTCGCCAGCAGGTCGTGGACGGCGTTGGCCGGCAGGCCGACCTTGTTGAACAGTGTGGACAGCGTATCGCCGCGCGCCACGACTACCTCGCGGTGGCCGGGGGCCTTGTCTTCCTGTTTGGCAACAGCGGCGGGTTCCGGCTTGCTCTCGGGCTTGGCCTGGGCGGTGTCCGCTTCTTCGCCTTCGATCTGGGCGAAGGGCGAGTCGGTGTTTTGTTCGGATTGCACCAGTGGCGCGGCGCGGGATTCTTCCTTCAGCTGCTCGGCCGGGCTCTCCAGCTCCAGGCTGAGCGTGGTTTTCTTGGCTTCAACTTCGCTGGAAGGGAATACCAGCAAGGCCAGGCTGAGGAGAGCAGCGATGCCGCTGGCGGCCAACAGATGGCTTTTCGGATAAAGCGGGGGCGCTTTAGGCGTTTCGTTGGTCATAGGTGAGGTGACTTTGAAAAATGATGAAATGGAAAAGATGAATGACATGATGAAGATGAAATAACTGTATAAAATATAACCAAATCCATTCTCGCGCAAGGGCGCGTAGACGTTGCGTTGCGCTGTTCGGGTCACATTCCGTTGCGAAACTTGTATTTGATGGCCGATCTTGTATGGTTGGCTCCCCTTGAATCTGAGCCTTGCGGGTCTGTCTATGAAGTCTGTTGAAGAGCAGCTGGCGCTAATCAAGCGCGGTGCGGAAGAGGTATTGGTCGAGTCGGAACTGGTGGAGAAGCTCAAGCGCGGCCAACCGCTGCGTATCAAAGCGGGCTTCGACCCTACCGCGCCGGACCTGCACCTGGGCCACACGGTGCTGATCAACAAGCTGCGCCAGTTCCAGGATCTGGGCCATCAGGTCATCTTCCTGATTGGTGACTTCACCGGCATGATCGGCGACCCGAGCGGCAAGAGTGCCACTCGCCCGCCGCTGACACGCGAGCAGGTGCTGGATAACGCCGAGACTTATAAGCAGCAGGTGTTCAAGATCCTTGACCCGGCCAAGACCGAGGTCGCCTTCAACTCCACCTGGATGGATAAGCTCACGCCGGCCGATTTCATCCGTCTGGCCTCGCAGTACACGGTCGCGCGCATGCTCGAGCGTGATGACTTCGACAAGCGCTACAGCAGCAATCAGCCGATCGCGATCCATGAGTTCCTTTATCCGCTGGTGCAGGGCTATGACTCGGTGGCGCTGAAGGCGGACGTCGAGCTGGGTGGCACGGACCAGAAATTCAACCTGCTGATGGGGCGTGAGCTGCAGCGCTCGTATGGCCAGGAGGCGCAGAACATTGTCACCATGCCGCTGCTCGAAGGGCTCGACGGCGTGAAGAAGATGTCCAAGTCGCTGGGTAACTATGTCGGTATCCAGGAAGCGCCGGGCGTGATGTTCAGCAAGCTCGTGTCGATTCCGGATACCTTGATGTGGCGTTACTTCGAGCTGCTCAGCTTCCGCTCCATGGAGGAGATCGACCAGTTCCGTGCGGATGTGGCGCAGGGCGCGAATCCGCGCGACATCAAGATCAAGCTGGCGGAAGAAATTGTTGCGCGCTTCCATGGTGAGGAAGCTGCTGCCAATGCTCACCGTGCGGCGGGTAACCGGATGAAGGAAGGCGAGCTGCCTGAAGATCTGCCGGAGATCGAAGTCGCTGCGGCTGAGGACTTGCCGATTGCTGCCGTGTTGAACCGGGCTGGCCTGGTGAAAAACTCGGCTCAGGCGAGGGATCTGCTCAGTGCTGGCGCCGTTAAGGTTGATGGCGCAGTGGTTGAGCGTGATTTCATGTTTGTTCTGGGCGCTACTCACGTGTGCCAGGCGGGCAAGAAAGCCTTTGGCCGGGTTACCCTCAAGGCTGAGTGATCACTTGGCGGCATAGCTATATAGAAGCGGGGAGGCCGACAGGCCTCCCCGCTTTGTTTTCAGGCTGATGACACTTTCTTGAAATTAAAGGTTGACGGGGTTTCAGATCCCCTTATAATGCGCCCCACTTCCAGCGTCCCCGCTTTGTTTTCAGGCTGATGACACTTTCTTGAAATTAAAGGTTGACGGGGTTTCAGATCCCCTTATAATGCGCCCCACTTCCAGCGACAGCGGAACGCAAAACTCCTTGAAATTCAATGAGTTAAGCGATTCGAAAGCTCCGGAAGCGTTTCGGTCTCACGATC
>NZ_JAVYJF010000007.1:0-304590 GCF_032621715.1 Pseudomonas sp. zfem004
TACCAAAATGCTGCGCTACCTTCCTGAAGCCATTGTTGCCTTCTAGGTAGGCGCTGATGGCTATGAGCTTGAAGCGCTCGGTGTACTTGCCCATAAATCCCCCAAGGGTTGGATTGGTGTCCAACTTCTTGGGGGCAGTCCATTCTGTGGGAGCGGGTTTACCCGCGAAGCAGGCGCCGCGGTGGATGGCACCGGCTGTGCCGGTGTTCGCGGCGGTTCGACGCCTCGATAAACCCGCTCCCACAAAGATTGCTTTTGGGCTCAAGGACAACGGATCTCAAAGCCTTGCGCCTAGTGCCGCGTGTCCACCTGTGCTCGCGCACTTATCTGCACCTGCGCCAACGCCGACTCCAGCAGTGTCCGAGTAGCATCGAGCTCGTGCACCACGGTCAGCAGCATCATCGTGGCGGGTGACTTGGGCAGTGTGCTGAAGGCATGGAGGGCGACGGCCAGGGCGCACATGAGGTACTCGGTGGCGTTGACCAGGGTGTCTTCGAGGGCGTGAGGGGAATCGGTGGTATGGGGTGGATCGGGGACGATCTTGAGCATGGTGAATCCTCTTTTGCATCGGATTTAAGCCACCACGCCACCCTCGCAGTGAATGGGGTGGCGGCTACGTACGGGTCTGCAAGACCGGTGCAAAAGAGAAAACCGGCAGACCCTGAGGCCTCCCGTACGCAGCCGCCATAACGCATCGTTCAGCACAGGCTGATCTATCGGCAGTGGTTCAAATTTGCTGACGGACTTGCAGGTCCGGCCGTTGATTTGGCAACGGCCCGGCGAGAGTAGTCGCCACTGCCATGGTGCAAAAGCAGGCTAAGGATGCTTCGGAAATGGACTACTCGAAATAGGGAAATTCAGATTCATTCATGTAGGACTCAGTAGCTCGCGGATCGCTGAACGCAAGCCCTACTCCCCTCTACCCAACGCCGAAGCCGAAGCCGAAGCCGAAGCCGCCAGGGTGAACCCGCTCCCACAGGTTTCGCGGCAGGCTTTGATATTGATGCTCCCAGTGACCGATATGGGTCGAAAGCCGTCGGTCGTGATTGACCTCTTTCGACCCATAGCGTCCGGAAAAGTCAAGCAGATATCTGCCCTAACGGAAAACTCCCCCAAAACAAATCGTGGGCTTATGTTAGCGGCGCACATTCCAAAAAACAGGCGCCCTTCCCCTCGCACCAAATACAGTAGAACGACCCGGGATTTTATGGTTTATCTTTGTGCGTCAGTCATTCACTATTCTATTTATTATTCGACTCATCCCTTCAGGCTTATGATTTTTCTCTACCATTTTAGCGACGATTAGATTCCTAAAAATCTCGTAGCTTATGGAAATGTTTTCTATATTTACATACTGCTTCAAAATATCCCGCCCCGGAATAGTTTGCAGCCAAGTCCCATTAATAAAGCTCTCGTCAATTTCTGCACGAGTGCAATCTTCTAAGGTTTTTAGCTCAGACTCAAGAAGCGATGTACTGGCTTGTTTTTTGATTCTATCCATTGAGCGGGTTATGGCCTTGTGTAGATCCTCGGCGACATTTTGTGTCTCTGGAGAAAAACCCAGGTCTATGGACTGTACAATCTTTGAGTTAGCGTGCGAACGCATTTTCCGTATTATCATTTGCGGCACTACTCTGCGAGCAGCTTGATTCAACTTGTCTCGCACGGAATCGTTGCTGCAGCGCCTCCCACCCAAGTTAAGATTATTTATGACTTCAGCAATAATCTCTGGGTGCAGCAAATAGTTTTCGATATGATAAACATCCCACTCAAAGCGATTTACCCCTGCGCTTGAATCTATACTTACCTCTGAGTCGCGATCCACTATTGCGTAATATTTAGTGGGCTGATGGCCGTGCTCGTATGCGCGAGCAAGAATTTCATGTAACGCCTTGACTCTATTTTTGTTGGTCCCTGAAATCAGGTTTATTCCTCTTAGCTCTTCGGGAAACAGAGAGGCGGCGATAGACTTGTCAAAATCAGAGTCGCCTCCGCCTTCAAAAATCAACCCCTTCCCGCCTGGCCTGTATGCTGCTAAGTCCCCCACTAAATCCGCAGTGGCCATCTCGAGATCTTTGCCGACGGTTAAGGCTTTAAGCTGAGATGTTCCGGAATGCTCAGAGCCACATGGACTCATGTGGAAAACATTAAAGCCCGGTTTCCCTACGGCTTCTCTAATCAAAGCATCTGAATGCGTTACCAGCCACAGTTGATTTTTAAGTGCCTCGCCTAGGTGCTTTCTATAAAATTCAGGCAACCCTCTAATGAGTCTGGGGTTTAGGTGTAGCTCAGGTTCATCTAGAAGGATAATCGAGTCGCGTGGCGCAGAGCTTCTAATGCGAAGATAGCCGTATAGGATTTCTTTTTCTCCGGAACTTAGCTCATCTAAGTCATGTACGGTTCCGTTGGGGGTGACTACCGGAAAAGAAAGGCTGCCTTCTGGCGTAGGCTGCGGCCCAAGAAACTTTTTGTCTGGAAAAAAGGACTCGAAAAGCTCTTGAAGTGTGGAAGTCAAGGACGAAGGCTTTTCATTTCCGGAGGGTGATGCCTTCTCAGCAAGAAGCTCCTTGATGTAATTTCCAGCCATTTCACCCTTTACATTGCTGTACTTATTATTATAGTTATAGAGCGTATGCTGACTGTATTGCTGATTGGTTTGTTCTAGGTTGAGATTGATTCCTTGAACTGTCTCTCGACCATAATGCCTCTGCGCACCATGAAAGTCTATAACACCAATATCCCTAGGCTTGTAATTGGTAAACACAACCGTAAGGAGGCGAGAATCCTCTACGAAAATATTACCTTGAGGATCAACTGTCACAGTCCCAAATGTACTATTTTTTGATAACGCCTCCATTAGCGGAGGTAGTTCCTGGGAGACTCTGCTATTGACTTCAGGCTGCCGCTCTCTGAATTGAGTGGAAAAAAGCGCTTTGTGGTGGCCGCCGTACTGAAAGGCCTCTGGCAATAATGTTTGCCATATCGTTTGTTCTAAAAGAGTGGCAGCATTATTGGATATGAACACCTTTTCATTATCCCTGAGAATAAATTCACACTTTATCTTTAAAGGCTTAGATGCATCATTAAACAACCCATTAAGATTTCCTGACCCTCCATGAAGCTGAATGGCAAACTCTCCAAAAAAATGCTGCCACTCATTCTGCTGATACCCCCCATAGCAGCTTTTTAGAAGTCTTATTGCATCAAATATACAAGATTTTCCTGATCCGTTTTGACCTGCGATAATTATGGTATCACCAAGATTATCAATATCAACCTTGCTTATCCCTCGAAAATTTTCGATTGACAAAGACTTAATTTTCATCCCCGCATCCCTGTAAGCTTGGTCAAAGTAAAGGTAGTTGGTGCGCTTTGGAAGTTCATGGGCGCCACTACAGGCTTCTAACCATATAAGCATTTCGAATCGCTTGGCAAGCTACCGGGGACGCCCCTCGGGAAGCACAGGTGCTTACCAGTCGTGACTATGCTCGCCAAGGCAGCAGTTGATGGATAAGTAACCTTTTGCGTGAAACTCCCAGTTTGCGCTGAGGTATTGTGATTGCCGGCTCTATTCAATCATTGTCTTCGATGAAGGACAGCTTTGGATCCGAAGCAGCCAATTACCACTGGCCGCTATCGACCTGGAACAGCCGTTAGCCGGCGACTGCGCCGTACAGGCAAGTGGCCGAACCAAGCATCCGGCCGAATCTTCCAAGGCCTTCGGGGGGTTCGTTGTCCATGTGGAATCCTCTAGAGGTGCTTCACTTCTGGTCGCCGACAAACCAGCAGCCAGAATCATCAGGCAATGTTCGAATTCGGCACGGGCCTCCGGGAGCGGATAGCCCCCTAAGGCTGCATTACTAATGCAGATCGCAAAGCCTAGCGCCTAGTACCGCGTGTCCGCCTGTGCTCGCGCCCTCATCTGCACCTGCGCCAACGCCGACTCCAGCAGTGTCCGGGTAGCATCGAGCTCGTGCACCACGGTCAACAGCATCATCGTGGCGGGTGATTTGGGCAGTGTGCTGAAGGCATGGAGGGCGACGGCCAGGGCGCACATCAGGTACTCAGTGGCGTTGACCAGGGTATCTTCGAGAGCGTGAGAGGAATCGGTGGTTTGGGGTGGATCGGGGACGATCTTGAGCATAAACACCTCGTAATGCGGAAGTCAGGCCGCCTGCCCTTCACTTGCAGGTAAAGGGTGGCAGCTACGTACGGGCCTGCAAGACCGGGGCATTACGAGGCGAAAACCCGGCTGACCAAAGGTCACCCGCACGTAGCCACCATAAAACGAGACCCACGGCGAAGCGCCGAAGCTCATGGTGAGCACCATCGTAATACCGCGCAGGCTTGCAGACCCGGTCGTTGAATTTGCAACGACCGGGCGAGCCTAGTCGCCAGTGCGATGGTGCAAAAGCGGGCTAAGGGTGCTTCGGAAATGGACTACCTGATATAGGGAAATTCAGATTCATTCATGTAGGACTCAGTAGCTCGCGGATCGCTGAACGCAAGCCCTACTCCCCTCTACCCAATGCCAAAGCCGCCAGTTTCGCCACCTCAAGCCTACTGCCCGGCTCAATACCATCTTCAAGCATCCAGATAGCCGACAACCCTGCCCACGCAAGCACCCATTGCAGGAGCCTGCGCCGCTCGATACCGGCAGCCTGTACAACGATCTCGACCCGACGCGCAAACCGCCCGGGCGCCAGGGCTCTGTCACCATCGGGGTTGCAGAACAGGTTCGCGTAATCGAAGCCACGCTCGCCATACAGCCCCTTGGGGTCGATGGCGAGCCAACCGAGCGAGCCGAAATCCAGCACGTTGCCATGGTGGAGATCGCCGTGCAGCACCCTGACATCGCGCGGCGCCGACAGCAGTTCCCGCGCGGTGCTTGCGCAGTGTTCAAAAATGCCACCTTGGCTGGCCGCCCCGCTCAACAACGCCTCGAACCATTGCGCCAGCGGTACCAGCGCCGGGCTCGGCCTGGCTCGGGGCGCATGCAGTCGGCCAGCCACCGCACAGAGGATGCGCGTGGCCTCGTCGTCCTGGCCGCCCACGACCATCTGCAGCAACGAGGCCGAGCCCTGCGCACGCACCATCAGCAAGGCTTCTCCATCATGGGCCAGCACTGGCGCCGCCCCTGCCCCGCCCCACCAGGCCATGAGCTGGCTGCCGGCCTGTTCCTCGGGCTCCTGCGAGATTTTCAACATGGCGGGAACACCGCGCTGGCGAACCGGCAGGAGCTGGCCATTCAGCGAGGCAAACGCCTCGCCATCGACGGTCAGATCCCAGTGCTGCAAATAGTGGTCGAACATGGTTTCCCTGAATCCGGCGCATTCCGGCGTCAATGATACTGGCGCACCAACAGTCAACAACCCTTCAATCCACGATGAACAACTTGGCCCCGAACAAGGTGGATGAGCGATGCGCCTCGGCATTGTCGCCGACCTGATAGCTCATGCCGGCCTTCAGCGTGAAGCGCCGGCCATCGTCCAGTTCGGTGTCCAGCTGGCCCTCCAGGCACAGCAGGATATGGCCCTTGCTGCACCAATGATCGGCGATGTAGCCGGCGCTGTACTCCACCACTCGCACACGGATGCTGCCGAACTGGCAGGTACGCCAGTACGCAGTGCCCACCTCGCCGGGATGCGCGACAGGCTCGATCTGCGACCAGTCGGTAGTGCCGAAGGGGATGGCGGTCAGTTGCATGTTCGACTCCTTTTGATGAGGGCCTCGAACTTACCGCTGCGCAGCACACATCGATAGATACAGACCGGCTGCATTTGTTTCATACAGCGCCCCATGCGCCGGGCCTTCAGCGCGTGTCCATCTCCAGCGACTTCCACAAGTCCAGCATCGTCTGGTTGGTATTGCCGATGGCGCGAAACGACCAGATCTCCAGCTGCGCAGACCACTCAGGCCCGCCTGCGCGCACCAGCCTGCCCGCGGCAAGCTCCTCTTCCACCGCCGATTCGGGGACCCAGGTGATGCCGTAGCCCTCGCGCGCCATGCGCAACAAGTGCATGGCCATGTCGGCTTCGTAAAAACGGTTGAGCCCGGGCTGGCGTTGTTCAGCCTGGATGATCACGTCGACCACACGCCCGAGGAACGACGTTGCGGTGTATGCAAGATAGGGAATGGGTTGCTCGGGATTACCTGGCAGCTCGAACAACGGCCGGCCTTGGGCGTCGGGGGCAGAGACCGGAAAGAACGCATCAAGGCCCAGGCGCAAGCCGATGAACTTGTCCGGATCGAGCACGATCGGCGCGCGCGGGTGGCTGTAGCCGATCATCAGGTCGCAGCCACCCTCCGCCAGGGCAATCACCGCTTCCTGCACGTTGGCCGCCAGCACCCGGGCATTGAAATAGCCATAGCGCCGCTGAAACCCGGCGAACCATTTCGGCACGAAGGTCATCGACAGCGTATGGCCGGCGATCACCTGGATCGAGCGCCCAGGCATGCGCTCGCCGCGGCGCAAGGAGGAGCGCAGGTCCATGAAGGCCGACAGGGCTTCGCGCCCTTCGCTGCAGAAGATCTGGCCGGCCTTGGTCAACTGCACCGGATAGGTACCGCGATCGACGAGGTCGACACCCACCCACTCCTCGAGCGATTTGATCCGCCGTGACAACGCTGACTGGGTGATGCAGCGGATCTCGGCGGCACGGGAGAAGTTCTTGGTTTCGGCGACCGCTAGCAGGTCATCTATCCACTTGGTTTGCATGGCAGGCTCGGGCAAATGTTCGACGTTGACTCGATCGGCAACAGCATTTCCCTGAAAGCTTTGCACTGTTCAGAGCACCACTCCAGGCCAGCTTTAAATAGCGAGCCAAAACCAACCCTGGAAATAAAGAATCTTGACTGCCTGATGCAATGTTTTAGACGACATTGACCGCATTTCAACAACTATGAAATTAACGCATCAAACTATCGCGCTTCCTCATCAACTCATCAAGGCACTGGGCGTAATCTGAATGCGTTGGCTGCAACCAAGCAGCCATGAACACCCTTCGCAGCCCTTTGGATTGTCGGTTTCAGTATCCGCTGTCCGCCGTCAAAGCCTGCCCGATAGCCAATCGCTGACTCACCCGACACCTGGCCCGGCGCCGTAGCTACAGCGCCGGACGAACTTCGACGCGCCCAATAACAATGAGGTCGAGATGAACAACAAGAAACTACCCAAATACATCGCCGTGGCAATCCTGCTGGGCATCGTCGTCGGTTGGGGTTGCAACAGATTTGCGGCCAGCCCGGATTCGGCCAAAGAGATCGCCGGCTACTTCAGCCTGGTCACCGACATCTTCCTGCGCATGATCAAGATGATCATCGCACCCTTGGTGTTCGCCACCCTGGTTGCCGGCATCAGCAGCCTGGGCAACTCCGGCTCGGTAGGCCGCATCGGCCTGCGTTCGATGATCTGGTTCGTCTGTGCCTCGCTGTTCTCGCTGGCCCTGGGCATGTTGCTGGTGAATGTTTTCCAGCCCGGAGCTGACCTCAACCTGAGTATCCCGCAGGCCCAGGCGGCCAGCGCGGTGACCGTCAACGCCGGTGATTTCAGCCTCAAGACCTTCATCAGCCATGTCTTCCCGCGCAGCATTGCCGAAGCCATGGCCAACAACGAGATCCTTCAGATCGTGGTGTTCTCGCTGTTCTTCGGCCTGGCACTGGCCTACGTGAAAAAACAGGGCAACGAGAAAATCGGCGATCTGGTCGACGACCTGGCCAAGGTGATGTTCCGCATCACCGACTACGTAATGATGTTTGCCCCTGTCGGTGTATTCGCCGCCCTCGCCGCCGCGGTCACCACCCAAGGCATTGGCCTGCTGTTCGATTACGGCAAGCTGATCGGCCAGTTCTACATCGGCATCCTGCTGCTCTGGCTTGCGCTGTTCGCGGTCGGCTACAGCTTCCTCGGCCGCCCGGTGTTCAAGCTCGGCAAGCTGATCCGTGAACCGGTATTGCTGGCGTTTTCCACGGCCAGCAGTGAGTCGGCCTACCCCAAGACCATCGATGCGCTGGAGAAATTCGGCGCACCCAAGCGCGTCTCAAGCTTCGTCCTGCCGCTGGGTTATTCCTTCAACCTGGACGGTTCGATGATGTATCAGGCCTTCGCGATCATGTTCATCGCCCAGGCCTACAACGTCGAGCTGTCGTTTACCCAGCAACTGCTCATCCTGCTGACCCTGATGATCACCAGCAAAGGCATGGCCGGCGTTGCCCGTGCTTCGGTCGTGGTGGTCGCGGCTACCCTGCCCATGTTCCACCTGCCGGAAGCTGGGCTGCTGTTGATCCTGGCGATCGATCAGTTCCTGGACATGGGCCGCACCGCCACCAACGTTGTGGGTAACAGCATTGCCACGGCAGTGATTGCCAACCTGGAGAGCAAGCACGGCGACACCCCTCAAGCACACACCGCCGACATCCGCCCACAGAACGCCTGATCCATCCCCGCTCCCATTCACTGCCTGGTTGAACTGAACATGAAACCTTCAAGAAAACATCAATCCGCTCGTACGCTTGGCATCATTGGCGGCCTGGGTTCGCTGGCGGGAGGGGACTTGTTTCTCAAGTTGCTCAAAAGTGCGCCTGTGCTTGCCGATCAGGGCCGCTATCACTTGCTGTTCGAACAACACCCCTTCAAGGACCTGTCGCTGCCCCTGTGCACTGACGCCAACATGACCTCGCGCAAGCTGTACGTGTTCCAGGCCTGTCAGGGCTTTACCGACAGCGAGGCGGATGCAGTACTGGTTCCGTGCTTCGCCAGCCAGACGTTCATGGATGAGCTGAAAGCGGAACTGGACATCCCGATCGTCGACCTGATGACTGCACTGAAGCAGCACGTGGCCCAGGTGGCTGAACCGGGCGCCCGCCTCGGTGTGCTGGCCTCGGACTACGTCCGCGCTGCGGGCTTGTTCGAGCAGCACTTCGGTGCTGACTTCGAGCTGGTGTATCCATCGCCGGCTAACCAGGCAGCGCTGATGGAGGCTGTATACGGCCCCGCCGGCATCAAGGCCGGTCACTTCGATGGGGTTGCGCTGGAGCGGCTTCACCAGGCCTGCCTGGACCTGAACAACCAAGGGGCACACCTGCTGCTGCCGGGCATGACTGAAATTTCCCTGGTGGTGGCTGACCTGCACCGGCGCGGCCTGCGCTGTATCGATGTAAACCAGGTGTATGCCGACTACGCGACGTCCAGCGAATCGGCACGCGCCACCCTGGCGTTCAAACTGGGCATTGTCGGCGGGGTCGGCCCGGCGGCGACCGTGGACTTCATGGCCAAGGTGGTCAAGAACACGAAGGCCAGCAGGGACCAGGAGCACATCAAGATGGTGGTCGAGCAGAACCCCCAGATACCCGACCGAACGGCCAACCTGCTGCATCAGGAAACGGACCCGACAGTGGCCATGTACGCGACCTGCAAGCGCCTGGAATGCGAAGGCGCCAAGGCCATCGCCATTCCCTGCAACACCGCGCATGCCTATGTCGAACGTATCCAGGGGCATCTGCAGATCCCGATCATCAACATGCTGACGGAAACCATCACGTTCATTCAGCAGGCGTACGGGACCTCCAGGCAAGTCGGCCTGCTGGCGACTTCCGGCACCCTGCAAAGCCGGGTGTACCACGCCGCGGCAGGGCGGGCCGGCCTGGACCTGATGGTGCCTGATGAGCCTGCGCAGGCGCTGGTGATGCGCTCGATCTACGGCACGCAGGGCGTCAAAGCCGGGTACACCAGCGGCCAGTGCAAGGACGATTTGCTCATGGCCGCGGCGCACCTTGTGCAGCGAGGTGCCAGGGTATTGATCCTCGGCTGCACAGAGTTGCCGCTGATGCTTGCGCAGGCCGATGACTACCTGATCGGTACCACCCGTGTGGCCTTGGTCGACCCTACCGATGTACTCGCACGGCGCTGTGTCGCACTGGCCCAGACTGACTAAGGCGCCCATGCAGGCTGGCCGAAGAGGTGCTGCCGCTGTTTCCGGCATTGGCGGGGCCAGAGCCGCATGCGTAAGGCTGGTAGCTTCGATAACCAAGGCTGATTGTGCGTAAACACCCTTTACCTCTGCCTCCTTTCCCACTCCTTCGAATTTGTAACAACGCCCTGACGCTATTAAAATCGCGTCCTTTAACCTCACCAGGAATCTCCCAGCAATGGACATGCGTCGCCTTCTATCCTTCTCCTGCAGCAAAGCGGTCCTGCCCCTTTTCCTCGCAGTGTGTTCTGCTAATGCACTGGCCAGCGGCCTCAGCGAAAGCCTGCTCTCGTGTGAGCCGTCATTCTTCAAACAGCTGTATTCCCAGCGTGCCGACCTGGGCAAGACCGTCAAGCTGACCCGAGACGATCAGCGCGGCGTGGCCTGGCTGCCGGTGTCGGACCGCCGCGACTTCGACACCGCGTTCCAGCACTTCACCCCTGCTGTCGACGACCAGGGCCTGCGCCTGACCAGCTACTACGACCGGGTCATGGACCTGGGCGAGCAAGGCACTTACTACTTCTGGGGTTTCGAAATCGATGCCAGCCGCGAGCAAGTCATGGCCAAGTTGCCGCAGGCCAACTGGCAGGAGGCTGGTGAGTACTTCATTTCCAGACCACGGATCAAGCTGAACGCCAATTCCGCCTGGCAGGACAATACCTCCGCTGCCGAGGGCATCGCTCCGGCGGCAGGCTCTGCAGAAAAGCTCCTGATGCTCAGCGTCGAGGACGGCAAGACCCGCCTGCTCTGTTCGTTGCAGGGCAGCGTCGATCAGCGCCTGTTGCAGCAGGAACGCCCGGATATGGCGCAAGGCACTGCACGATGAAGCGCCTGCCATGCCTGGCCGCCGTATTGCTGCTGGGCGGATGCTCCCACAGCACCGTGCCGCAGAAAGCCGTGACCGAAGCACCGGCCACGCCCCCGAAAGGCATGTTCAAACTGCTGGCGGACGCCGAACTGGCAACCTACTTCGACGCCGATTCCATCGCCCTGTACAAGGGCAATCGGAATTTGCGCCAGTTCTACCTGATCAACAACTACCTCGCACCTGCCCCCAGCGATAAACCTCCAGTAATCCGCAGTTCGCGGGCGACCCGGGTGATCAACTGCGAGCGGGACGAAATGGCGCAGTTCGGCCGGGTATATTTCTCCCAGCCCTTTGCCCAGGGGCATGAAGTGGCACGCAAGAACGATATTGCGCAATGGGAACCGTTGCAGCGGCAGTCATTGATCGGGAAGTTGCGCGATGCGATGTGCAGTATCGATGCAGCGCAACTTCCGACGGGCAATGCGGGGTAGCTGGATATTTGCAGAAGCGAGCACTCGGCTTGGCTCGCCTTCTGGAGCATCCGTGGCAAGCGGCGAAAACAGGGTTCATGACATTTGTTGGCGAACTGCCATCATCAGATGGGCATAATGCAGCTATTTTTTAGCCTCTTGGATCAGCCGCTGCCCGATGATTACCCTGTTCGTCATCCTGCTCGCCACCCTGCCCAGCCTGGCGCTGCTGTGGGTGCTGCACCGCCAGCGCCAGCAGCACCGCACCCTGCTGACGGAGTTGGACGTGGGCATGGTGCAGCTGGCCCGTGATGGCCGGGTGCGCTGGCACAACCCCGCCGCGGCCGAACTGCTTGGCTGTTCCAGCACGCCGCTACTGGGCCTGCGCCTGCAAGAACGTCTACCGCAATTGGCCACGCCAGCCGGCTCGGTGCAGGTCACGGGCGACGATGGCCAACAGCGCGCGCTTTACATCAGCCAGCAAGGCACGGCCAATGCCAGTCAATGGCTGCTGATCCGTCCGATCCTGGCCGAGGCCGAACGTTTCCAGCGCAGCCAGTATTTCGCCCGTATCGGTACCTGGGACTGGGACATCGACACCAACCGCCTGTACTGGTCCGATGCCATCTACGGCATGTTCGGCTATTCGGTCGACGAAGTGAAACCGAGCTACGAACTGTTCTGCAACGCGGTTCATCCGGACGATCGCGCCCATGTGCGCGCCGGCGAATTGCGCTGCATCGAAACCGGCGAGAACCACGACGAGGAGTATCGGGTGGTCTGGCCGGACGGTACGCTGCACTGGCTGCGCGAGACCGGCAACGTGATCAAGGACGAGCTTGGCACGCCCATCAAGATGATGGGCGTGGTGCGTGATATCACCGAGGAGAAGGCCTGGGCCAACCAATTGCACCGCCTGGCACACCATGACCCGCTGACCGGCCTGCCCAACCGCCTGGTGTTCGAGGAGCGCCTGGAGGGCGCCCTGGCCTTGGCCCGACGCACCCACAGCCGTGTTGCGCTGGTGTTCATCGACCTCAACGGTTTCAAGGCAATCAACGACAGCCTTGGCCACGCGGCAGGCGATCAGGTACTACAGGCCACCGCAGCTCGCCTGCACGAAGCGCTGCGCAACTCGGACAGCGTGGCGCGCCTGGGTGGCGACGAGTTCGTCACTGTGCTGGAAGGCCTGTCGGCCGAGCGCGCCCCCGAGGACGAGGCTCGAGTGATCGCACAGAGGTTGCTGTCGCCGCTGGACGCCCCTATCCGCCTGGGCGACAGCTTGCAGCGGGTCGGCGTCAGCCTGGGCATCGCCCTCTTCCCCGATCATGGGCAGACCCGCGACCAACTGATCCATGTTGCCGACCTGGCGATGTACGAAGCCAAACGCAGCGGCGACAACCAGTACCGTCTGGGCCAGGCGCAGGCGCTGCATACCCGTAATGGCTGAAAAAACAATGCAGCACCCTCCCGCTGCATTTTCTATCATGGCGGCCTCCAACTCTTTACCTGAGATCGCCATGCCCCTCCCCGCCTTCCGCACCGCCACCCCTGCCGACGTCGACCGTTGCTTCGAGATCGAAATCAGCGCCTATGAAGGCGACGAAGCCGCGACGCACGAGAAGATCGCCACGCGCATCGCCCAGTACCCGCAAGGCTTCCTGATCATGGAACTGGCAGGTGAAGTGATCGGTTTCATCAACTGTGGCTGCGCCCATGAAGTGGTGATGTCCGACGAGGCGTTCAAGGAACTGGTCGGCCATGACAGCGCGGCACCCAACGCCGTGATCATGTCGGTGGTGATCGACCCGGCGCACCAGGGCAAAGGCTACGCCAGCCTGATGATGCGCACCTTCGTCGAGCGCATGCAGGGGATGGGCAAGCGCACCATTCACCTGATGTGCAAGGAGCGCCATGTCGAGCTGTATGCGCGCATGGGCTACCGCTACGTCAAGCCTTCGGCTTCCGACCATGGCGGCATGGCCTGGCACGAGATGGTGATGGAGCTCTGAGGCGTGAGCGTGGGAGCGGGCTTGCCCCGCGATGGGGTGCGCTAAACCGAGTCAGCTTTCGACGCTGGCATCTGCCACGGCACCGGCTTCGGCAGCCAGCTTCGCCCGGTCGGCCTTGCAGATGTATTTGGGCTTGCGCGGCGCCAGCTTGGCACTGGCTTTTTTCGCGTGAGCTTTGAGGAGTTGCTTGATCTTTTTCTGGCGGTTCATTGGCGGGTCCGGGTGTTTCGGGCTGATTACGCAGACGCCATCATACCTGGCCCAGGGCACCGTCGGCGACGGCAGTGCTGCTTGTTTGTCGGCAACGCGCTACCCTCGCCCGCCACACAGAAGTCTTGAAGGCTTGATGCCAGGAGTATGGGATGCAAAAGCTGTTGTTACCGATCGCCATTTTCGTCAGCGTGATTGCCGTGGGCAAAGTGTGCGAACACTACGCCATGGACCCGACGCTGAAAATTGGCCTGCTGTGTGTGGTGGCGGCAGTGATACAGATCGCCTTTAGCCGCTATCAACGTTCACGTCAGCGCAACAGCAACACTTGACCCGCGCGCCAAGCGACTTGCCCGTTATCCTGATTGCCTGCACCACGCCCTTCATTGCCCCGGGTTTCCCATCGGTCAGGCGGTCATGGCAGATCGCCTTGAGAGGGCTATCGTTGCTTTCTGGGTAACGACTACCAACCGAGGCCGGCGCCATGAACACCAGTGATCTGCTCGAACAGTTACTCCGGGCCGGGCAAAGCTCGCAAGCGCAACAACGAAGCGGCGGCACTTCATCGCAAGACAGCCTGGGTGGCTTGGGTGGCTTGCTTGGCGGCCTGCTTGGCGGCGGTGGCAGTTCGGCCGGCGGCGGCCTTGGTGGTTTGCTGGGCGGTCTGTTGGGTGGCGGCGGCAGCGCTGGCCAGGGGCGCTCCGCAGGTGGCCCCAATTACGCGGCCCTGGCGTCGTTGGGCATGATGGCGTACCAGGCTTATCAAAGCTGGCAGCGCAGCCAGGCGGCAGCCCCGCAACAGGCGCTGCGTACCGTCGATCAATTGTCCGGCCCCGAGGTCGAGGATCACAGCCATGCCATCCTGCGCGCACTGATTGCCGCCGCCAAGGCTGACGGTCGCATAGACGAACAGGAAGAACAGTTGATCTACGCCGAAATCAAACGTCAGACCAGCGACCCGCAACTTCAGCAATGGCTGGATGAAGAAGTCAGCAGGCCGCTCGATGCCGTGCAGGTGGCTCAATCCGCTCGGGACCCGGCCATGGCTGCAGAGATGTACCTGGCCAGCGTGATGCTGGTGGATGACCAGCAGGACGCAGAGCGGGCCTACCTCGACGAGCTGGCCAGCGCACTGCAACTCGATCCGACCTTGCAGTTGCACCTGGAGCAGCAGGCCAAGGGAGGCGCCTGACCGGGCGGCGATGCGTTCACCTGCCTACATCGCTTTCATTTCTGCGATGTCACGCGCCACCTGGTCGGCAGAATGATCGAACATCGCCTGCTCCTGCGCATCCAGGGGCAGCTCGATTACGCGCTTGATCCCTGCTTCTGCCAGCACACAGGGCACACCCATCGCGATATCCTTTCGACCGTACTCGCCGTCGAGGATCGCCACCGTCGGCAAAATGCGGTTACGCCCATGGGCGATGGCATCGACCATCTGCGCGATGGCCACACCGGGTGCATCGCAGGCGCTGCCCAGCTTCTTCAAGCCCAGAATCTCGCCGCCGCCCTGGCGGGTGCGCTGCACGATCCGCTCGATCTGCTCGGCTGACAGGAACTGCGACAAAGGCACCGAACCGACCGCGCAGTAGCGCATCAACGGCACCATGCTATCGCCATGGCCGCCGAGCACCAGCGCCGTGATGTCGCGAGCACAAAACCCGGTTTCCTCGGCAATGAAACACTTCATGCGCGCGGTATCCAGCACTCCCGCCTGCCCGAACACCTTGTCGCGCCCCAGCCCACTGCGCGACCAGGCTCGATAGGTCAGCACATCGACCGGGTTCGACACCACCAGCAAGGTCGCCGCCGGTGCGTGGCGCCGGATATCCAGCAGGATACTGTCGAGAATGGGCAAATTGATGCTCAGCACATCCTGACGCGATTGGCCTGGCTTGCGCGGCACGCCCGCGGTAATCACCACCAGGTCGGAACCTTGCAGCATCTGGGCATCGGACCCGCCAAGCACTCGGGTATCGGACCCTGACTCGATGGCCGCCTGCCAGACATCCAGCGCCTTGCCCTGTGCCAGCTCGCCCTGCACATCGATCAACATCAACTCGCGGCACAATTCTGCCCGGGCAATGACCTGGGCCGCCGCCTCGCCCACCATGCCGGCACCTACAATCGATAACTTGTTCATCTACCACCTCCCGCAGTGCGCGGAACCCGCAGCGCGCACGTCTGTACAGAGAAGTATCGACCCCTGGCGCCAGAAGGCCACTCCAAGCTGCGTTATCGCCCCAAAGCCGCCTTTCATTCCATCGCCCCATGCTGCGGTCGCATTGAGCAGCACAGCGGTCATGAGCATGACTAAAGGGCTTGTGAAATCAATTCAGTTCCACTCGCTTAGTACCGCCACATAAAATACCTATCAATTGCAGTATTTATGAATATTTGAGTGGGACCCCGATCATGGTAACCGCGGACTTTGAATTTTCCATCAAGCGCATTCGCTTCGACGAAAATTATCAGCCCTCCGAAAACACCCGTATCACGACCAATTTCGCCAACTTGGCGAGAGGTGCGAGTCGTCAGCAGAACTTGCGCAACACCCTGCGGATGATTGACAACCGCTTCAACGCCTTGGCGCACTGGGACAATCCATATGGGGATCGTTACAGCGTCGAGCTTGAAATCATTTCCGTCGAAATGACCATCGATGCTGAAAGCGCCGAGAACGGCCTGCCGCTGATCGAACTGTTGAAAACACAGATAATCGACCGAAAGACCGGCGAGCGCATGGCCGGCATGGTCGGGAACAACTTCTCGTCTTACGTGCGCGACTACGATTTTAGCGTGCTGCTCTTGGGGCACAATAAAAACCAGCCGGCGTTCAGCACGCCAGAGCACTTTGGCGAACTGCACGGGAAGTTGTTCAAGCACTTCGTCAGCTCAACAACTTATAAAGAGCACTTTGCCAAGCAGCCGGTCATCTGCCTGAGCGTTTCCAGCAGCAAGACTTACCATCGCACTGAAAACCAGCACCCGGTACTGGGTTCTGAATATCAGCAAGATGAATACTCCTTGACCGATGAGTACTTCGCCAAAATGGGCATGAAGGTGCGTTACTTCATGCCGCCGAACAGTGTGGCGCCTTTGGCTTTCTACTTCTCAGGCGACTTGCTCGGTGACTACAGCAACCTTGAGCTGATCAGCACCATCAGCACGATGGATACCTTCCAGAAGATCTACCGCCCCGAAATCTACAATGCCAATTCTGCGGCAGGGAAATCCTACCAACCCAGCCTGAAGCATGAAGACTATTCGCTGACGCGCATTGTCTACGACCGCGAGGAACGTAGCCGGCTGGCTATCGAACAGGGACGCTTTGTCGAGGAACACTTCATCAAACCCTACCACTCGATACTCGAGCAGTGGTCCGCCAACTACGCTGCCTGACGCATTGGAAATACAAGGTCATCCTTCATGAAAAAGCTGTTACCCACCTCGACGGCAGGTAGTTTGCCCAAGCCCTCCTGGCTGGCACAACCCGAGACACTCTGGTCACCCTGGAAACTGCAAGATCAGGCATTGATCGAAGGCAAACAGGATGCCTTGCGCTTGTCATTGCAAGAGCAGCAGCACGCCGACATCGATATCGTCAGTGACGGCGAACAAACC
Organism: Pseudomonas sp. zfem004; assembly: GCF_032621715.1. Classification (NCBI taxonomy): domain Bacteria; kingdom Pseudomonadati; phylum Pseudomonadota; class Gammaproteobacteria; order Pseudomonadales; family Pseudomonadaceae; genus Pseudomonas; species Pseudomonas sp. zfem004. The sequence goes on from NZ_JAVYJF010000007.1 coordinate 17,096, forward strand.
CGCCAGCACTTTGTAACCACCTTCATCGAGCACCTGAGCGGCGTCGATTTCGAGAAGCGTGAAACCGTGCGCATCCGTGATCGCTATGACGCGAGCGTACCTACGGTGGTGGGTGCCGTTGCTCGGCAAAAGCCAGTGTTTGTCGAAGATGCCAGGTTCTTGCGCCAGCAAACCGGGCAGCCGATCAAATGGGCGCTGCCAGGGCCCATGACCATGATCGATACGCTGTACGACAACCACTATAAAAGCCGCGAAAAACTGGCCTGGGAATTCGCCAAGATTCTCAACCAGGAAGCCAGGGAGCTGGAAGCTGCCGGTGTCGACATCATCCAGTTCGATGAACCGGCATTCAATGTGTTCTTCGACGAAGTGAATGACTGGGGGGTCGCCACCCTGGAAAGGGCCATTGAAGGCCTTAAATGTGAAACCGCCGTGCACATCTGCTACGGCTATGGCATCAAGGCCAACACCGACTGGAAAAAGACCCTGGGGTCGGAGTGGCGGCAATATGAAGAGGCCTTCCCCAAACTGCAAAAATCCAGCATCGATATCGTCTCGCTGGAATGCCACAACTCGCATGTCCCCATGGACCTGATCGAGCTCATCCGCGGCAAGAAAGTGATGGTAGGCGCCATCGACGTGGCGAACCACGCCATCGAAACACCCGAGGAAGTGGCCGATACCCTGCGCAAGGCACTTCAGTTCGTCGATGCCGACAAGCTCTATCCGTGCACCAACTGTGGCATGGCCCCCCTGCCTCGCCAGGTCGCCCGCGGTAAGCTGAGTGCCTTGAGCGCAGGTGCAGAAATCGTCCGCAGAGAACTCCTGGCCAACTGAGGGCAGGTGAACGTCAGGTCATACCATGTCACTTTCCACCACAGCCATCGAGCCTTCGCGCTTTCGCGAAGCGCTCGGGCACTACGCCTCCGGTATCACGGTCATCACCTCACTCAGCGATGGCGAGCCGCTCGGCTTCACCTGCCAGTCGTTCTACAGCGTGTCGATGAGCCCGCCGCTGGTGTCATTCAGCGTGATGGCCAGTTCGGCCAGTTATCCCGGTATTCGCCAGGCGGGCCGCTTCGCGGTGAACATTCTGTCGGGTGAGCAGGTCGGGATTTCCAACCAGTTCGCCCGCAAAGGCACGGACAAGTGGCATGGCGTGCAATGGCAGGCTTCGCCTTTGGGCAACCCGGTCATCGCCGGCAGCCTGCACTGGCTCGATTGCCAGATTCACGCCGAACACCCGGCCGGGGATCACCTGATCGTCATCGGTGAAGTGAAAGCGTTGAAGCTGCATGAGGCCTCGGCTACGCAACCCCTGCTGTATTTCAAAGGAAACTATTGCAACCTCGCCGCGCCTGGCGCGGCTTGAGGCTTTGCCTTCTGCTCATGATCGACTTGAGACACCTTCGTACACTGCATGCCTTGCGCGAAACGGACAGCCTGCCCGACGCCGCCGAGCGCCTGCACCTCACGCAGTCGGCGCTGTCGCACCAGTTCCGCGAGCTGGAAAACCGCCTCGGCATGCCCGTGTTCGTGCGCAAGTCCAAGCCGGTGCGCTTTACCACCGCCGGCCTCAAGCTGCTGCAACTGGCCGACCAGGTACTGCCGCTGATCCGCACGACGGAACGCAACCTGGGCAAACTGGCCGGCGGCACGGCCGACCGGCTGCATATCGCGATCGAGTGCCACAGCTGCTACCAATGGCTGATGCCTTCGCTGGACGAATTCCGCAGCGCCTGGCCAGAAGTCGAACTGGACCTGGCATCGGGGTTGTCGTTCGCGCCACTGCCGGCACTGGAGCGGGGCGACCTCGACCTCGTGGTGACCTCCGACCCCCTACCCCTGCCAGGCATCACCTACGTGCCGCTGTTCGGCTACGAGGCCATGCTGGCCATCGACAAGCATCATGCCCTGCGTGAAAAGCCCTATGTGGAACCTGCCGACATCGCCAGCCAGACCTTGATCACCTACCCGATCGAGCGCAACCGCCTGGACATCTTCACCCGTTTCATCGAACCGGCCGAGGTGGAGCCGGCCCAGGTGCGCACCGCAGAAATGACCATCATGATGATGCAGCTGGTGGCCAGCGGCCGTGGGGTTTGCTGCCTGCCGAACTGGGCGGTGCACGAGTACACCTTGCGCGGTTACGTGATTGCCAAGCGCCTGGGCGAGCAAGGCCTGCACGCCACGCTGTACGCGGCGGTTCGCAGCGACATGCTCGAAGTGCCCTACATGAGTGATTTCCTGCTCACGGCAAAGGACATTTCCTTTGCCACGCTGGAGGGCGTCAATACAGCGCCGCAGCCCCCGGTCTGAGCCTCACACCCCCTGCCGGCGCATGGTCAAGATCGCCGCACCAAAACCAATGAAGGTCGTCCCCACCACCCGGCTCACCCAGCGCGACAGCGCCGGCCGGGTCAGCACGCCCTTGGCCCGGGTGGCGAGCGCGGCATACAGGCTCAGCGACGTCAGCGACAATGCCATGAAGATGCTGGTAAGGATCAGGAACTGCGGCAGCAGCGCGGCGCCCTGGTCGATGAACTGCGGGAACAGCGCAGTGAAGAACATGGTCGCCTTGGGGTTGGTCACCGCCGTGAGGAAGGCCGACTTGAACAGCTTGCGAGGCGTGGGGCTGGCCTTCTTCGCGCCCTCCTCGAGGCCGTCCACCAGCATCGGGCTTTTCTTCAGCAACTGCTTGGCGCCCAGGTAGAACAGGTAACCGGCACCGAGGATCTTCACCGCGTTGAACAGCCATTCGGAGCTGGCCAGCAATGCGCCGAGGCCCAGCATCGCCGCCGCCGACAGGCAGAACAGTCCGCTGGCGTTGCCCAGCGACGACCACACCGCGCTGCGTTGCCCGTGGGCCAGGCTGTTGTTGATCGCCATCAGCGTGGCGGGGCCTGGGCTGGCAATGGCGATCGCGGCAACCAGGGTGAAGGCAAGAATCGAGTGAGCATCCATTTTCAAGGACTCTGCGGGAGGGGAGCCAGCAGCTTACAGAAGCTTGCTGATAAACGCTCGCCCCCGTACTAGAGCGGGCCAGTGCATTGTGCGCATGGGCTTGAGCACTGGGATGGTCAGCGGCAAGTGAGCGCAATGGCAGGTAACCGCTACCCCACCCGCCGCACGAACTGCTGCTCGATGACCGTCGCCCCCCATTGATCGCCGGGTGCCTCGTGGGTGAGTTCGAAGCCGAACGACTCATACAGGCGCCGCGCCGCGTCCAGTCCCTTGAATGTCCAGAGCTCGATGGCCGAGAACCCCTGCTGGTCGCAGAACGTCATGGCCTCGTGGAGCAAGCGCCGGCCCACGCCAGCACCTCGGCAGCCGTCGTCCAGAATGAACCAGCGCAGGTGGGCGGTGTTGTCGCCATGGCCCTGCCCATCGATGGCCACCGAGCCGACGATGCGCTGGCCTTGGCTGGCCACCCAGATACCATTGCGCGGATCATCCAGACGCCCGATGAACTCGGCCGCGCCAGTGGCGACCTTGCGCTCGAAATACGACCCGAAGCCTGAGTGTCGGGCGTAGTACACCCCATGCATTTCGGCAATGCGACCGATCAGGCCGGGGCGATAACCGCAACTGATCTGGATCGCGCTGGCTGGCGTTGTCTCGGTGCCCAGGCGATGAGCCTGCAGCGCCTGGGCATAGGCTTGCAGCCCTTGCGCCACGCCCTGCTGTTGCGCTGTATCAAGCGCGGCAAGCGCGCTGCTGACCTGGGCCTGGCCAAAGGCATGGATCGCCTCGACCGTGCGCTGGCCCTTGGCGGTCAGGGTGAGGCGTTTGGTGCGGCCGTCTGCTTCGCCAGCGGCTTCTTCGACCTCGTCGGCATCGATCAACCTGGCGACCATGCGGCTGACGCTGGACTTCTCCAGGCCCAGCAGCTGCACCAACTGCGCCGCCGTCAACGCGCCACTGTTGCCCAGCTCCAGCAGCGCATGCACCGCCGAGGGCGAATGGGCAGTGCCCGCCAGGGTGTTGCCCATGAAGCCCAGCTCGCGAACCATGGTGCGTGAAGCGCTACGGATCTGCTCCACCAATGAAGGGTCGATATTCATCTGTCAGCCTCGCCAGTAATTAGTTGCAACATACAACCATATACCGAAAATGCTGTCCAGCTCGCCTGCGTCAGGCACAGGCCTGCTGGTTGCGCCCGGCGCCCTTGGCGCCATACAGCGCCTGGTCAGCCGCGTCGATCAAGGCCTGGCCGCTTTGCAGTTGCGCCCCCGGCACCGAGGCAATGCCGATGCTCACGGTAACTTGGCCAAAGGGACTGGTACGGTGCACGATGTTTCGCTGGCTCAACCGCTCGAGCACATGCCGGGCCACCGCCGCCGCCCCCTCGCGCTCGGTGTTGGCCAGGATGACGCCGATTTCCTCACCGCCATAGCGCGCCACCAGGTCACCAGCGCGCCGCACGCAGGCCTGCAGCACATGGCTGACCTCGCGCAGGCAGGCGTCGCCGGCAACATGCCCGTAGGTGTCGTTGTACAACTTGAAGTAATCGATATCGATCATCAGCAGCGCAAGGCTGGTGCCCTGGCGCTGGGCGCGCTGCACTTCCAGCGCGAGGGTTTCATCGAAACAGCGGCGGTTGGCAAGGCCGGTCAGGGCATCGTTCATCGCCAGGCGTTCGAGCTGCTGGTTGGAGTCCAGCAACTGTTGCTGGGTGACCCGCAGTTCGCCCTCCACGGCGGTCCTGCGGCGAATATCGCGGATCAGCATCCAGCCGATGGCGCCCGTCAGGCCCAGCAGGCCGGCTACCACCAGCAGCGACACCAGCGCCTCGAGCTTCCATGCCGCCAGCACTTCGTGCTTGCCCACCGCGACCGTGGTCACCAGCCCCAGCCGGTCATTCTTGCGAAAGGCATACAACCGCTCGACGCCATCGAGGCTTGAGGTGAACGATGCAGTGCCGACGGATTGCTCCACCAGGTACTTGGCATAGATCGGCGACTTGGCGAAGTTGCGCCCCATGTCCTGCTCACGGAAGGGATAGCGCACCAGCATCGAGCCGTCGGTATAGGACAGGCCGATTGCGCCCTCCTGCCCGACATCGATCTGGCCGAACAGGCGCAGGAAGTTCTGTACCCCGAGCGTCACGGCCACCACCCCGGCAAAGGCGCCATCGGCGTCATTGAAACGGCGGCTGATGGTAATCACCCACTCCTGGTTGGAGCGGCTGCGGATCGGCAGGCCGATGAAGGGCTCGCGCGAAGGATCATCGCGGTGATGGATGAAATAAGCCCGGTCACTGCTGTTGGCACCTGACGGGATCGGCCGGTTGGACGACATCAGCCAGCGGCCCTGCTTGTCGTAGATGGTGACACCGCTGAGCTGCGGCATCAGCGGCTGCTGACGGCTCACCAGGGTTCGCAGCCGCTCGACTTGCGCCGGGCCGCTGCCTTCGGTCTCCAGGCGCTCGACCAGGCCCAGCAACAGTAACGAGCTCTGGCGCACGATGCCTTCGGAATAGGTCGACAGGGCCTGGGTCAGGTTCAGCCCGTGGACGTTCACCTCCTCCAGCGCACGCTCGCGGGAAGCCATGACTTTCCACAGGGTCAGCGATGCCAGCGAACAACCAATTACCAGTAGCAAGAGCACAACGAGGTGGATGTCACGCTTCACGTCAGTACCTGATGGAGATTCCGGATTCTCAAGCTGGCGGCCATTGCCTGCAGGCAACGGCACAAGGCGCATTCCTGGCCGCCGGCAAGGATACAAGGAGTCGCGTAGCGGCGCAGTAACCACAATCGATGCAAGGGGAAAACGTTTGCTGCTCGCGACGCATTTTGCCGCGCGTCGACGCTTGCAAAGCGACGACGCGCGGCGCTGCGCACTCAAATGCTCATCGCTGCCACACCTGCCCCGCCTCGCTGACCACCCAGGGCGCGTGGTTGGCAGCGATCCGCACCCCGCCCACCCAGCGCTCGGCCGGCTGCTGGTCGAGCCAGTTGGCCTGCCTGCCCAGCACCTGCTCACCCAGCGCGGTAAGACGTAACGGACGTTGTTGCCAGCTGTCGCCCTCGCCTTCGAGCAATAACGGCCGTGGGCTGTCGATCAACGGGCGCAGCAGCACGCCGAACATCATGTCGCCCAGGTACGGCAGAGGTTCCTCGTGCGCCATAAGCTCGGCGAACACCCGCGCCGCCGGCTGCTCGCCCAGGCGCGCGAGGATGCGCAGGGTCAAGCGCTCGGTCAGGCTCAGGCCATCCTCGGCGCCGGGCAGTTCCTGCAGCTGGCGCGCCAACGCACCTTGCAGCAACGGCAGCGCCGTATGCGGGCGGCTGGCGAGCTGCGCCCAGGCGCGCGGGTCCGGTGCGGTGTAGGCGGCCCAGGCCTGCCGCGCCAGGGCCAGGGCTGGCTCGCCGAGGGCACGGCGTTGTGGCCACAGCCATGCCAGTACATCAGGGGCCAGTTGGCCGATACCGATGAAACGCTGCACGCCGGGAACCTGGCAGGTTTCGATCAGTTCCAGGCGGCGCGGCAGGCACGGCAGGCTGGCCAGTACGCGAATCAGGAACAACTGGTCGTAGGCGTCCGCTTCGCACCAGAGCACCATTTCGCTGTCGCCGTTCAACTGCGCCAATGCAGCGCGCTGCCTGGCCTGGCGCTGTTCGATGTCCTGCGCCGGGAGTTTGAACGCCTGCAGTACATACTCGGTACGTATCTGCCAGTACGCCGCTTCCGGCAACGTCGGCACCGGCCCCATGACCATGGGGTCGTCGAACATGTGGAAAGCACCAGTAAACCCGGCGATGCGCAGGCTGTGCTCGATATCGTTGCCGCAGCGCCAATGCTGCACCTGGGCCTCGCCATCGCTGGCAAAACCGGGGTGACGGGCGGCGAAATCGACTGCATCGGCATGGGCCTTGAGCTTTGGCCAGCTGGGGAAGCCGGCTTCGCGGGCGACCAGCCACTGGGTGTCGGCCAGGCGGTACTCGGGCCCGGGCAGGCCAAGGGCGCGCAGTTGGGCGCGGGTTTCGTCGTCGAGGGTTTTCAGCAGGCGCTTGGCGCGCTTGCGCAAGGCGGGCAGGTCGATCAGGCCGTGATGGCGGGATGCATGAATGGCGGGCATGCCAACTCCTTGTGGGGCTCGGTCCGCCGACAAGCCGGGAGCTGGAATGTAAAGAAAGCGTGCAGTGCCTGGGCAACCCCTTCGCGCGGACCGCAGGCGCAGCGAACGCCTGGGGCGAGACTCTAGCGACTGGCAGCGTTTGATGCAATCGATGTGCTCCGACGCCTCTGGCCTGCGTCTATCAGGACTTCCCGCAAGCGCTGCCCTTTCGCCCCAGGTGCCCCGATGCAAGCACTTCTGCAAGAGATCCTTGACCACGTCCGCCCCCTGCTCGAACAAGGCCAGGTGGCGCAATACATCCCCGCCCTCGCCCAGGTCGAACCGCGCCAGCTGGGCATCGCCGTGCAGGGCCTCGACGGCCAGCTGCACTGCGCGGGTGACGCGCACACGCCGTTCTCGATCCAGAGCATCTCCAAGGTGTTCAGCCTGGTCCAGGCGATCAACCACAGCGGCGAAGGCATCTGGTCGCGGCTGGGTTACGAGCCCTCGGGGCAGGCGTTCAATTCGCTGGTGCAGCTGGAGGTGGAAAAGGGCCGCCCGCGCAACCCGTTCATCAACGCCGGCGCCCTGGTGATCTGCGACATCAACCAGTCACGCTACGCCACCCCGACCCTGTCGATGCGCGACTTCGTCCGCCGCCTGGCCGCCAACCCGAAGATCGTCAGCGACAGCGTGGTGGCCGAGTCGGAATACCAGCACCGCGCGCGCAACGCGGCCATGGCCTACCTGATGCAGGCCTTCGGCAACTTCCACAACGATGTCGACGCGGTGCTGCGCAGTTACTTCCACCACTGCGCGCTGTCGATGAGCTGCGTCGACGTGGCACGCGGTTTCGCCTTCCTGGCCAACAACGGCCTTTGCCCCAACAGCGGCGAGCAGGTGCTGAGCGCACGCCAGGCGCAGCAGGTGAACGCGATCATGGCCACCAGCGGGCTGTATGACGAGGCCGGCAACTTTGCCTACCGGGTGGGTTTGCCTGGCAAGAGCGGCGTGGGCGGCGGCATCGTCGCGGTGGTGCCGGGGCGCTACAGCATCTGCGTATGGTCACCGGCGCTCAATGCCGCGGGCAACTCGCTGGCGGGGCTGCGGGCGCTGGAGCTGTTGAGCGAGCGGATTACCGGGTCGGTGTTTGCGGCGCTGGCATAAGTTCCGGCGCCGAAGCAAACACGCCCTCTTCCTCCAGTTTGCCAACCAGCCATTGCGGCCATACGGTGTCGGTGGTCGCCCGCAGTTCCTCGGCCGACCACCAGCGATGGTCAGCGATCACTTCGCACTCGTTTGCAGTCCACTCGGCGTTGGACAGCGCGCGTTGTGCCACCTGTACGATGAAATAGCGCTCCACCGACAGCACTTCTTCGCCGCTGGGCAACACCAGCGGGAAGCGACGCTCGGCGATGGATGCATCCACCGCCTCGATGACGATGCCGGTTTCTTCACGCAACTCGCGAATGGCCGCTGCCTCGAAGCTCTCGCCCGCCTCCAGCCCGCCGCCCGGTGTCGCCCAGTAATCGTCGCCGGCCAACGCGCCCTGGGTGTGCACGAACCTGAACAACAACACCCGTCGCGCTGGGTTGATGACCAGCAGTCGTGCCGATTTGCGCTCGCGCATGTACCTATCCTTGTTCGCGTGGGGTAACAGGCCTGGGATTGGCGCCCGGGCCAAAAAGTGCGCCATCATACGCGAGCGCCCCGGCGCCGCTACTCCTGGCCTGCAACAAGGCCTCACTTGATGAAAGGAATGCCCATGCTCCGCCTGGATTGGCTCGAAAACCACATGCAGCACAGCGACACCCTGGCGCTATGGCTGCACCAGCAGTTCCACTACGAATTCGCCGACCTGCCCCTGCTCGACTGGCAAAAGGCATTCAGCGAAGGCCAGCGCAATGGCCAGTGGCGCTGCCTGATCGCCCTCGACGGCGACCAGTTGCTGGGCAGCGCTGCGCTGGCCACTGACGACCTGCCCGAGCGCCCCGAACTCGGCCCTTGGCTGGCCTGCGTGTTCGTCACTGCGCAGGCGCGTGGCCAGGGCCTGGCCGAGCGCCTGATCGACGGCGTCTGTGAACAGGCGCGCAAAACCGGCATCTCGACCCTTTACCTGCATACCCACGATCAGCAGGCGTATTACCAAAAGCGCGGCTGGCGCCTGCTGGAGCGCTTCGAGGCCTGGGGCGAGGAACACGGGTTGATGTCACGCGAGCTGAGTTGAAACACCAAGGCACTGGCCCCGTGATGCCACAGGGAATTTTTTGCCGCAGCAGGAGATCGGATATCGCAGACACCTTTTGTTGCAGGCGTATGTGTTGCGCTGGGCGCGGCAAGGCCGGGGCGCAGCGACTAATCTGAACATTCGATCACCGGGCGCGCACACCTGAGGAGCCCGCCAGACGCACTCGACTTCAGGACGTTTAAAGATGCCCAACAGCCGACCAGAACCCCCGGCAGTCCCTACCTTGGGCCGCGCGCTGTTGGACAGCGAGTTGCGCTTGCGCTTGCTGGCGACCGCCAGCAGCACGGCGATCTATCGCATGAGCCCGGACTGGCAGGCCATGTATCAACTCAACGGCGAGGGGTTTCTGCAAGACGCCACACAACCCGACCCACAGTGGATCGAAACCTATATCCCCCCGCAAGACCGGCCCAAAGTGCTGGCAGCCATCGCCAAGGCGATAGCCGAGCGGGCCATCTTCGAACTGGAACACCGCGTATGGTTGCCAGACGGCGGCTTCGGCTGGACCCTGTCGCGGGCCGTGCCGATTTTCGACGACCACGGCGAGATCATCGAATGGTTCGGCGCTGCGGTGGACGTGACCCAGCAGCACGACATGATGGCCCGCTTGCGCGAGAGCGAAGCGGCGTTCAAGACCATCGCCGACACCGTGCCGCAGTTGGTCTGGGTGACCGACCAGAACGGGCGCTTCGAATTTTTCAACCAGCGCTGGCACGACTATTTCGGCGAAGCCGGCCAGCAAGAGGCCTTCCACTGGTATGCCGAAACCTGCGTGCACCCCGACGACATCGCCGCCGTCGAGCAAGCTTTTGCCCAGGCCCGCGCCAGCGGCCAGGTGCTCGAGAGCGAGCACCGCCTGCGCTACCACGATGGCAGCTACCGCTGGTTCATGGTGCGCGCCCAGCCCTACCGCGACCCTGAGAGCGGCGCCCTGCTGCGCTGGTACGGCACCGCGGTGGACGTGCACGACCGCCATGGCGCCGAGCAGCAACTGCGCAGCTTCAACGAAGCACTGGAAGTACAGGTGCAAACCGGCTCTCGCGACCTGCAGGCGGCCGAAGCGCAGATGCGCCAGATGCAGAAGCTCGAAGCCATCGGCCTGCTCACCGGCGGGGTGGCCCACGACTTCAACAACCTGCTGACGGTGATCCGCAACGCCGCTGAGCTGATGCGCCGCAAGCCACTGCCGGCAGAGCGCCAGCAGCGTTACCTGGACGCCATCCTCGACACCACCGACCGCGCCGCCAAGCTCACCAGTCAACTGCTGGCCTTCGCCCGCCGCCAGGCACTGCGCCCGGAAGTGTTCCCGGTGCTGCACCAGGTCGAACAGATCGCCGAAATGCTGCGCAGCATCGTCGGCGCGCACATGCAGGTCCTGGTGCAGGGCCCCGCCCAGCCCTGCTACATCGAGGCGGACCTGAACCAGTTCGAAACCGCCCTGGTCAACCTGGTGGTCAATGCCCGCGATGCCATGCAGGGGCAAGGCACCATTACCCTCACCATCGAAACCACCGATGAGCAGGTCACCATCGCCGTGGCCGACGACGGCCATGGCATCGCCGCCGCCGACCTGGAGCGGATCTTCGACCCCTTCTACACCACCAAGGAAGTCGGCAAGGGCACTGGGCTGGGGCTGTCCCAGGTGTACGGCTTCGTCCATCAGTCCGGCGGTGCGATCAGCGTGCAGAGTACCCCCGGCCAAGGCACGACCTTCACCGTATCGTTGCCGGCGGTGGCCGCCCCCGCCCCCGACCTGGCAGCGGCGCCCGAAGCTACCCTGGCCAAGCCCAAGGGCCGCATCCTGGTGGTCGAGGACAACCTGCAGGTGCGTGAATTCACCGCCACCCTGCTGGCCGACATGGGTTACGCCACCTGCCTGGCCCACGACAGCATCAGCGCCCTGGCGCTGCTGGAAGCCGGCCAGCCGCGCATCGACCTGGTGCTGTCGGATGTGGTCATGCCTGGGGTCAGCGGCATCGAACTGGCGCGCACCATCAAGCGCCGCTGGCCCGACATCCCGCTGGTACTGACCAGCGGCTACAGCCAGGTGCTGGCCGACGATGCGCAGCCTGGCGTGGAGCTGTTGAACAAGCCGTACTCGGCCGAGCAGTTGTTGCGCGCGTTCGAGGCCGCGATCAAGCCGTCCTGAACAGGTGCTGCATGCACCGGCCTCATCGCCCTGACGCACTAGCGCAATCCGCTGGAATGCTTGCCTGATCCTCTGAACCTGCAGGCCCATGGATGGGCAACCCGGCACCCCAGGACTAAAGTTCGCTGAGGTTCGACAACTGTTGCCAACAGAGGCGGCGCCTCGCTGCGCCACCCTGCCCATAACGATCCGCCATCAACCGATGATCAGCACGATGAGCCATGGAGCCCACCATCATGGAACTACGAATCAACCAGAAGACCTACCAGGTTGACGCCGAAGCCGACACCCCGTTGCTGTGGGTGATCCGTGACGATCTCGGCCTGACCGGCACCAAGTACGGCTGCGGCCTGGCCCAGTGCGGCGCCTGTTCGGTGCTGGTGGACGGCAACGTGGTGCGTGCCTGCGTCACCCCAGTGGCCGGGGTGGTGGGCCGCGAGGTGACCACCATCGAGGCGATCGAGGCCGACGCCATCGGCAAGCGAGTGGTCGCGGCCTGGGTCGAGCATCAGGTGGCACAGTGCGGTTACTGCCAGTCCGGCCAGGTGATGGCCGCCACCGCGCTGCTCAAGCACACCGCCAAGCCCAGCGATGCGCAGATCGACGCGGCGATGGTCAACCTGTGCCGCTGCGGCACCTACAACGCCATCCATGCTGCCGTGCATGCGCTGGCCCAAGGGGAGAACGCCTGATGAGCACGCACATCGACACCCCCGAGGACCTGCTCAAGCTGCCCGTGGGCGAAACCGTCAACCTGTCGCGCCGACGCTTCCTCGCCGGCACCGCCGTGGGCGCCCTGGTGCTCGGCTTTGGCCTGCCACTGGGCGCGCCACGGGTACAGGCTGCGGCGGCAACCGCCGAGCGCGGCACCCAGGTGCCGGCGTTCCTGGAAATTCGCCCGGACGGCACCATCCGCCTGCTCAGCCCGTTCATGGAAGGCGGCCAGGGCACCTTCACGGCCATGGCGCAGATCGTCGGCGAAGAGCTGGACGCCGACCCCGCCAGCTTCGTGGTCGACAGCGCCCCGCCCGGCGAGGCCTACGTGGTGATGGAAAACGGCATGCGCATTACTGGTGGCAGCATGTCGGTGCGCATGAGCTACCCGACCATGCGCCGCCTAGGGGCGCTGGCCCGGGCCATGCTGCTGCAAGCCGCCGCCGAGCAGTTGGGCGTGCCGGTGAGCGAACTGGGCACCGAGCCGGGCAAGGTGATCCACGCCGCCTCGGGCCGGTCGCTGGCCTACGGTGAACTGGCCAGCCGCGCCATGGACCTGCCGGTGCCTGACCCGGCCGGCATCACCCTGCGCGACCCCAGCCAGTTCCGCTGGATCGGCAAGCCGGTGCGGCGCCTGGATGCCTACGACAAGTCCACCGGCAAGGCCGTCTACAGCATCGACGTAAAACTCGACGGCATGCTCCACGCCGCCGTGCAACATGCGCCGCGCTTGGGGCTGACGGTGGGCAGCCTGCGCAACGAAGACCAGGTCAAGGCCATGAAGGGCGTGCACTCGGTGCATCAGCTGCCCGGTGCGGTGGCGGTGGTCGCCGAACGCTGGTGGCACGCCAAACGGGCGGTCGAAGCCCTGCAGGTGGACTGGAAGGCGCCCGGCGCCGACAGCAAGGTGCGGCCGATGCCGGCGGACTTTTCCAGCGCCGCCTGGCTTGAACACCTGGCCAGCCAGCCCGGCACGCCCCGCGACGACGAACATGAAGGCGATGTGGCCGCCGCCCTGGCCAGCGCCAAGAGCACGGTCGAGGCCAGTTACCACAACCAGTACCTCAACCACGCCCAGCTCGAGCCGCCGTCCGCCACCGCGCGGTTCAACCCCGACGGCACCCTGGAGGTGTGGCTGCCCAACCAGGCGCCGGACATGTTCCGCGACGATATCGCCAAACGTACCGGCCTGGACGCTGCGCAGATCACCCTGCACTCGCCGTTGCTGGGCGGTTTCTTCGGCCGCCACTTCCTCTACGACTCGGCCAACCCCTACCCCCAGGCCATTGCCCTGGCCAAGGCGGTCGGGCGCCCGGTGAAGCTGATCTGGACCCGTGAGGAAGAATTCCTGCGCGACGTGCTGCGCCCGGTGGCTGCGGTCAAGTTCCGCGCCGGGCTGGACGCCGAAGGCTTGCCGATTGCCATCGAGGCCGTCAGCGCCACCGAAGGCCCCACCGAAGCCCTGGCCGGCCAGCAGGGTGAGAAACTCGACCCCACCGCCCTCGAAGGGTTGTCTGGCAAGGCCTACGCCATCGCCAACAAGCGCATTGCCCAGGTGTATGTGAAAGGCCCGGCCATGCTCGGTTACTGGCGCTCGGTGGGCAATTCGCTGAACGACTTCTTCTATGAAGCCTTCCTCGACGAATTGGCCGACAAGGGCGGCCACGACCCGTTCGAGCTGCGCCTGCACCTGCTGCGCGACAACCCGCGCCTGACCCAGCTGCTGCAAGCGGTGGGCGAACTGTCCGGCGGCTGGAAACGTGGGCCGTTCACCGCCGAGGACGGCAGCAAGCGCGCCCGGGGCGTGGCCATGGCCTCGCCGTTCGGCTCGGAGGCGGCGGTGATCGCCGAGGTGTCGATCGAAGGGGGCCAGGTGAAGGTGCACGACATCTGGCAGGCCATCGACCCGGGCAGCATCGTCAACCCGGCGATCATCGAGGCCCAGGTCAATGGCGCGGTGGCCTTGGGGCTGTCCCAGGCGCTGGTGGAGGAAGCGGTATGGCTCGACGGCATGCCGAGGGCGCGCAATTACGACCTGTACCCGATCCTGCCGCCTTCGCGCATGGCCCGGGTGCATGTGCGCATTGTCGAGAGCGGCGCGAAGATGGGCGGCATAGGCGAACCCCCACTGCCGGCGGTGGCGCCTGCGGTGGCCAACGCGGTGGCGCGGTTGACCGGCCAGCGCATCCGCAGCCTGCCCCTTAGCCGCTACAGCTTCAGCTGACTCGACAGGACCGCCCATGAACAACCGTCGCTTCGCAACAACCGCGGGCTGGCTGGCCCTGCCGTGCCTGGTCGCGGCAGGCCTGCTGGCCTGGTACGTCACCCGCGAGCCTGCCTCGCCCTTCACCGCCGACACGCCAGTGAACGCCGCGCTGGTCAGCCGTGGCGAGTACGTCGCCCGCCTCAGCGACTGCGTGGCCTGCCACAGCCTGCCCGGCCAGGCGCCGTTCGCCGGCGGGCTGGAGATGGCCACGCCCTTGGGGGCGATCCATGCCACCAACATCACCCCTGATCGCGAGCACGGCATCGGCGCCTACAGCCTGGCCGACTTCGACCGCGCCGTGCGCCACGGCGTCGCCCCCGGCGGGCGTCGGCTGTACCCAGCCATGCCCTACCCGTCCTACGCCAAGCTCAGTGACGACGACGTGCGCGCGCTGTATGCCTTCTTCATGCAGGGCGTGCAGCCGGCCAACCAGGCCAACATCGCCAGCAGCATCCCCTGGCCGCTGAACCTGCGTTGGCCGATTGCCCTGTGGAACGGCCTGTTTGCGCCGAACACGCCTTACGCGCAGAAGCCCGGGCAGGATGCGCTGTGGAACCGTGGCGCTTATATCGTCCAGGGCCCCGGCCACTGCGGCAGTTGCCACACCCCGCGGGGCCTGGCGTTCAACGAGAAGGCGCTGGACGAGGCCGGTGTGCCCTTCCTCGCCGGCGCCCTGCTCGACGGTTGGTATGCGCCCAGCCTGCGCCAGGACCCCAACACCGGGCTGGGCCGTTGGAGCGAGGCGCAGATCGTGCAGTTCCTCAAGACCGGGCGCAACCAGCACGCCGTGGTGTACGGCTCGATGACCGAGGCATTCAATAACTCCACGCAGTTCATGGCCGACGATGACCTGGCCGCCATCGCCCGCTACCTGAAATCGTTGCCGGGCGACCCGCAGCGCGACGGCGCGCCCTGGCAGTACCAGGCCGTGTCCGCCACCGACCGCCTGGAGGCGCCCGGCGCGCATACCTACGTGACCCGCTGCGCCAGCTGCCATGGCCTGGATGGCCAGGGCCAGGCCGAGTGGATGCCGCCGCTGGCGGGCGCCACCTCGATGCTGGCCAGCGAAAACGCCTCGGCGATCAACATCACCCTCAACGGCTCGCAGCGCATCGTCGCCGCCGGGGTGCCGGATGCCTACCGCATGCCGGCGTTTCGTGAACAGCTCAATGACCGGGAGATTGCCGAGGTGCTGAGTTTTGCCCGCGCAACCTGGGGCAACCAGGGCGGCGCCGTGGACGCCAAGGCGGTCGGCAAATTGCGTGAACATACCGACCCGGCCAGCAGCAGCCCGATCATTTTGCATATGCGCTGAAACCGCCTTCGCGGGGCAAGCCCGCTCCCACGTTGTGTCATCGAGTGGGAGCGGGCTTGCCCCGCGAAGGCCCTGTCATGAGTTAGCGAGGCCACGAACACCATGGAAAGCATCGACCTGCTGGTCCTGCGCACCGCCCACGACTGGCTCAAGGCCAATCACCGCGTGCTGCTCGCCACTGTGGCCCGTACCTGGGGCTCGTCACCGCGCCCGGTGGGCTCGATGATGGCCCTGCGCGGTGATGGCCGGGTGGTTGGCAGCGTCTCCGGCGGCTGCATCGAAGACGACCTGATCCAGCGCTATACCAGCGCCCATGGTGGCCCCGGGCTGCCCGACAGCGCCCCCGAGGTGCTCCGCTACGGCATCAGCGCCGACGAGGCGCACCGCTTCGGCCTGCCATGCGGCGGCACGCTGGAACTGATCCTCGAATTCAACCCCGAACCCCAGCTGTTGCAGCATTTGCTCGATCAGCTCGACAGCGGCCAACTGGTCCGCCGCGACCTTGCCCTGCAAGACGGCAGCGTTACCCTCCAGGCCAGTGCCACCCCGGCACAGTTCAGCTTCGACGGCCAGCACATGCGCAACACCCTCGGCCCCGGCTACCGCATGCTGCTGATCGGCGCCGGCGCGCTGGCCGAATACCTGGCGACCATGGCCCTGTTCAACGGCTTTCGCGTGACGGTGTGCGACCCGCGCCCTGAGTACCTGGCCAGCTGGGCGGTGGCCGGTGTCGAGCACCTCGCGGGCATGCCGGACGACGTGGTGCGCGCCTTCCGGGCCGACCTGCGCACCTGCGTCATCGCCGTCAGCCACGACCCCAGGCTCGACGACCTGGCCCTGCTCGAAGCCCTGCACAGCCCGGCGTTCTACGTCGGCGCCATCGGTTCGCGGCGCAACAGCCAGTTGCGTCGCGAACGGCTGATCGAGCATTTCGGCGAGACCGAGCAATCACTTGAACGCCTGCACGGGCCGATCGGCGTCTACATCGGCAGCAAGACCCCGGCGGAGATCGCGGTCAGTGTGATGGCCGAGGTACTGGCGACGAAGAATGCGGTGCCGGTGCCGACCGTATCGCGGGGCAAGTCGCAGCAGCGAAGCGCCGCTCACACGCCGGCCTGAGGCCACAGCGACACCAGGTCGCTCACACACTGGCCAACCTGTGACTATGCTTGAACCTCGCATGCTACTCACCGGTATCGATCACAAGGAAGACAGGCCAATGAATCCAACCCGTTCCCTCGCCCGCGCCATTGCGCTCGCCTCGTTAGTGTCCGCCGCCAGCTTCACCGCCCACGCCGCCCAACTGCCCATCGCCAGCGAAGCGCTGGAAAGCCATGTCAGCACCCAGGTTACCGCCATCGACCAGGCCAACCGCCAGGTCACCGTCAAGGGCCCGCACGACAAGGACGTGACCTTCCAGCTCACGGAACAAGCCAAGGCCCTGCCCAACCTCAAGGTTGGCGACAATGTCGACATCTACGTGACCCGTGCCGTCGCCTACGTGCTCAACACCAACGTCGGCGGCGCACCGAAAGCCTCGGAAGAGGCCGGCACCATCCGCGCCACCAAGGACAACCCCAACCCCGGTGGCGAAGCCTTCCGCCAGGTGAAGGTCACCTCGCAGATCAAGAAGATCGACCTCAACACCCACGAAGTCAGCCTGCTGCCGCCGGAAGGCAAGCTGCAGGTGGTCAAGGTGGAAGACCCCGAGCTGCAAAAGCGCATGAAGAACCTCAAGGTCGACCAGACGGTGGACGCCATCTACACCGAAGTGCTGCGCATAGAAACTTCGCGTTGATCCGGTAAAACCTTTTGCCCGGCCTGCGCATCGAACATCAGGTGACCCTTCAGCTTGCCAGGAGGTACCCATGACGATGCGCACGGCTTTGCTGCTGTCCTGCCTGACCCTCGCGGTGGCCGGTTGCTCCAGCTCAACCGAGCAACACCTGCCGCCCCCCACCACCCAGCAAGTCGACCTGCAACGCTACCAGGGCACCTGGTACGAGCTGGCGCGGCTGCCGATGTTCTTCCAGCGCAACTGCGTGCAGTCCGAAGCGCGCTATGGGCTGCGCGCGGATGGCCGGATCGACGTCGACAACCGTTGCAAGGAACAGGACGGCCAGTGGAACAGCGCCCACGGTATCGCCCAGATGCAGGTGCCCGGGCGCACCGACAAGCTGTGGGTACGCTTCGACAACTGGTTCAGCCGCCTGGCGCCCGACCTGACCAAGGGCGAGTACTGGGTGCTGTACCACGACCCGGACTACCGTGTGGCATTGGTCGGCCACCCCAACCGCGAGTACCTGTGGCTGTTGTCGCGCAGCCCGACGGTCAGCAGCCAGACCCGCGAGCAACTGCTGCAACGGGCACGCGAGCAGGGCTACCCCACCGATCAGCTGATCTGGCGCCAGGCAGACGCCCCGTAACGCCCATCGACGCCTGCCGCCGCCCCCTGTAAGGTGAGCCTCCCCGGCTCACCCAAAGGATTGCGTGCAATGATCACCTGCCACCTCAAGTACATCATCGACCCGTACCAGATCCCGGCTTTCGAGGCTTACGGCAAGCTGTGGATTGGCCTGGTCAATCGCATGGGCGGCACTCACCACGGCTACTTCCTGCCCAGCGAAGGCGCCAACAACGTCGCTTACGCCCTGTTCAGCTTCCCTAGCCTGGCCACCTACGAGCAGTACCGCATCGCTTCAGAAACCGACCCCGAGTGCATCGCCGCCTTCGCCCTGGCCACCGAGCAGCGTTTCATCCAGAGCTACGAACGCAGCTTCCTGCGGCCCGTGCACGGCTAAGCCCATGGCAAATATCCCTCGCAAAGCAAGGAACGCAACGTGAAGAATCTCGCAAGAACATTGGGTATGGCTGGCCTGGGGCTGTTACTTGGCTGCACGCCGGGCCAACGCTTGCCGTTCGATGTGCCATACGGTCACTACGAGAACTTCCTGCGTGAATACGTGGGCGACCGCGGTCAACTGACCTGCCAGGTGAGCATCGAGCAAAACCACACCGGCGACAAATGGGTGCCTTCGGTGATTCTTGCCGCCGCCCAGGACGAGCGCGAAGACTACACCCTGTTCCTGTCCAGCTCACCGCAACGCAACGGCAGCGATCAGCGCACGTTCCACCTGCGCACCTTCGTCAACGCAACGGCCGTCATCAGCGATCACTTCCTCAACGCGCCCAATCGCAACGACCAGTACGGCCTGCGCCTGGCCTGGCATGCCGACGGCTCGATCAGCTACCAGGTCGACAACGGCGATGGCTGGACGCCCAAGGCAACGGTGCAGAGCCCTGGGTTCAAGGTGCGCCATGTGAGCGCCCACGCCAGCGGCGTCAAAGGGGTCGCGCACTGCGTGGTCAGTGACAGCGATGTGTGAAAGGGGCAGCCCGGTCAGGCGCCGGGCTGCTCCTTCCATGCCTGCAGTGCCTCGATGAAGGTAGCCAGCGGCAACCGCACGGCAGGCCAGTCTTTGACATAGTGGTGTTTGATCAGCACGTCGTCATCTTCGAACGCAACCTGATAGGCATTGCCGCTGTAGGCCTCTACCAACCGGTTGCTGCGCGCGGCCAGGGCCTTCTCGAGCAGGTGCGCAAGGGCCGCGGCAGTGACCTCTTCGTCGAGAAACTGTTGCAGGCCGGCATCGGTCGCAGGGGGCGTACGTGGGGACATGGCGGGTTCCTTCTGTCTTCGAAACGGAAAAAGGGCCGCCACGGCCCTTTTCCCTGGCCTTGATTTCAATACGCAGGATAGGCCGTTCTGACCACGCTGCCACCGACGCTATCCAGGAAGCCGACAATGTCGAATGACACCGCAGGCGTACCCGCGCCGCAGCTCGCCCCCGACGGGCCGGTGAAGCGGGTGCCGTTCAACGAAGTACGGTTGTTATAGGCGTTCTGGATAGCGGCAACCACATTGGCCTGGGTGCAGGCGTCCGGGAACATTGTGGAAATGGTCTTGGTGCGCGTCTGCCCTGCCTGGGTGATGGTGAAGTTGTTCAGCGCGTAGATCCCGGCAGGCATTGTCGGCGAAACGGTGACAGTGGTAGCCGGGGTGGTCGCGGCGCTGTTGGGCATCGTGCCGCCGGGGCGGCTATGCAGGCCTTTGGCGGCGCCACCGCTGACCTCGCCGCAGAATACATGCTGCTGGTCGACCGCAGGATTACCCGCCGAATTGGCCTGCGGGCAGGCCACCGAAGTTTGCGCGAAGGCCAGGCTGCCGATGACTGCCAGGCCGGCCAGCGCGGCGCGCGCATGTGGGAACACGAAAGTCTTTTTCATCATGAAGCTCCTTTCTTGCGGTTACAGGACGTTGTCGTCCTCGGGCTGCGCCACAGGCGGCGCAAAGGGGTGAACTGAAGGTTCAGCCGAGCAGCAGCCACTTGGCCCGGGCCAGGTAGGCGGCGCGGTCGTCGAGGCCGTTGAAGCCGCCGTTGATGCGCCGGGTGATCTCGCGCAAGTTGTCCTGGTCGGCCCAATCGTTGAGCTTGCGGGTCATCCAGAACCAGCCGGCGACATCCACCGCCAGGGCCGGGTCGGTACTCACCAGGGCGGGGTCGTCCTTGGCTTCGAAATCACGCTTGCAGTACTGGCCGTACTGGCGGTAGTTGGCGCGGCCGGTCAGCTGGATCAAGCCGCGCCCCTTGAAGCGCGGGCCATCGCCGGGCTGCAGGTTGCCCAGGTCCTTGCGCCCGTCGTAGGCGGTGCCCGAGGCGAGCTCTTCGGTGTAACGCAGGCAGCCGCTTTCATGGGCGATCTGCGCGAGGAAGTGGGCAATCCGCAGCGGCGTATCGATGGCGTAACGGCCGAATACGTCGAGCATCGGTTGCGTGAAGGCGTCGATGCGCGCACCGCTGGCGTTGATCATCACCGCCCACAGCTTGGGCGCCGCCAGGCCGGCAGGCAGGCCGGTGCGCAGGGCTGCCATGGTTGCATCGTCGGGTTTGACCGGTTGCCCGGGCGGGGTGCCGATGGCTTGCTGGAAGCTTGCCAGGGCAGTGCGCGAAGCCGCGCCCCACTGGCCATCGGTAGCGAGTTTGCAACTGAAGCCGCGCTGCCCGCTGTTGAGGTTGAGCAGCAGCTGCAGGCTGCGAACATCGGCGCTGGCGTTATTGCCACCGGGGCCAACACTTTGGGTGATGCACATGGTCTGCTCCTTTTCGCAGGCAAGCCGCTCCCCGTGAGGCCGCGGGAGGGCCCTGCCTTGTCAGCGAATCAAAGGGTTGGAGGGGTTACTTGGCGGGTGGCGCCAGCGTGAGGCTGTAGGCCAGCTTGTTGGCCTGGGTATACAGCTGGACCTGCAGGCCGTCGGTGCCACGCTGGGCCTGCAGATAGCCGAGCGTCAGCGAGACGCACCGGCCGGGGCCGCTGCCTGCGAGGCTATAGGTGCTGACCGGCCCGTCGGCACCGTTGAACTCAAGGCCAAAGCCACACTGCCATTCGCCTTTGAAGCGAACCTTGCCGGCGATGTCGCCAAGCCCTGCGCTGGAATTGATGTTCAGCAACACCGGTACAGGCCGGCCGTTGTCCTTGAGGGTTCCCTGGTACTGGTCGTCGGCCCAGGCCGAAGCCAGGGTGGCCAGGGCAACCGCGCCAGCCAGTGATGCAGCCAGATGTTTCATGATCACGCTCCTTGTCTATCAGTGATTGCCTGCTTCAGAACCCCAAAACCAGCCCGGCCCACTTGGCGACGGCGCGCGCCAGTTCAGGCGCTACCAGGCCCAGCGACACCAGCCCCGTCAGCAGCACCGCACCCAGGGCGCAGAGCAGCCGTTTGGGC
Organism: Pseudomonas sp. zfem004; assembly: GCF_032621715.1. NCBI lineage: Bacteria > Pseudomonadati > Pseudomonadota > Gammaproteobacteria > Pseudomonadales > Pseudomonadaceae > Pseudomonas > Pseudomonas sp. zfem004. Next base: position 38,636 of record NZ_JAVYJF010000007.1, read on the forward strand.
ACCGGCCGCGGCGCCGTCTGGTCGGGTTTGTCGCGCAGGATCGAACGCAGGGTCTGGGTCTCCTGCCGGGAAAGCAGCAGCCGCATCGAGCGGTCAGTTCGCTTGGGCATCGCCGTGGCTCCCGTAGTGTCCGACCAACTGGCCGTCGAGGTGCACGACGATCGCTTCGTTTTGGTTACCCGGCACCTCGATGCTCAGGGCGTGCAGTGCCTGCGCTTGCTGTGGTTCAGCACCGATGCGCAGTGCCAGCGTGTCGTGCGCATCGCCCGCTTCGACGGTGGCCGCAAGCTGCACCTGCATCGAGACGATCTGCACTCCCGGCCAGCGCAGGCCGGTGACCCGCTGCGCGCAGCGCATCGACTCGGCGAGGGTCTGAATGAAGTCTTGCAACTGTTTCATCACGAGGCCTCCTGGTCATCGGCCAACCAGAACGGCCGGCGACTGAAGCCCACGTGGTAGATCAGCGATTGCAGCACCACCTGGTGCTCGCCGATGTTGAGCAGGTTGAAGGTTTTCTCGATGCCGACGATGCGCCCTTTCGGCGGTTCGCTCAGGCAGCGATTGAGCAGCGCGGTCTGCGCCTGGATCACTTCGTGCGACGTCAGCTTTTCCGGATCGGTGCTGCCGACGACGATGCGTTTCACATATCCCACGTCCGTTAGATCGAACATCACGGAGCTCCCTTTCCGGAAAAGACTGACGGCCAACCCCTGTCAACGCTCAAGCAATCAGGCGGTTGGCAGTGTGCCGCCGCCCCTTACTGCTGGGTGATGGCTTTTGGCGCAACCGACTGGGCAATCATGTCGAGCACCCGCGCCAGGCCTTCGGGCATGCCGTCGTCGGCCGCGTGGACCTCGACGTGGTACTTGGCCGACTGGTCGGTCGAGCGGGTGTTCTCCTTGTGCGAGGACACCGAGCCCGAAATGTTGACCTTGGCGCTGAACGGCCCCCAGCCGACACTGGCCTCGGCCGACATCGCCGCTTGCGCGTCGGTGGCCTCGCGTGACTGCTCGGAGTTCTTCACTTCCATGTCGAAGGTGATATCCACCTTGTTGATCGACAGGTTCGGCACCTTGACCACCGCCAGCAGCGGTACTTCAAGCTCTACCCGCTCCATCGGGATGGTGCCGTCGTCGGGCTTGCTGGTGGAGGGGCGGTCGAAACGGAAGCTGACCGTGCGCACGTCGCCCACTGCGTTGGGGTCGGTGTTGTTGGGGTCAGGTGGCGGTGGCAGGAAGCCGATCACCTTGATGAAGTCGGCGGTGGCATTGGCCAGGCGTACCTGTGCATCGCAGGCGGCGGTCAACGGGCCGCCGATCAGGTCGCCCATGGGCAGGCCGCGGAACTGGTCACCCATCGAGAAGTTAGCCATGTTTGTTTCTCCTTCCTGGATCAGATCAATTTATCGAGGTGTTGCAACAGCCGAGCCATCCCCTCCGAAGGGGGCTGAGTTTCGACTTTGAGGGTGACGCGCGCCAGCGGCCCGCCTTCACCATTGCGGCGAACGCCCATATCGACGTTCAGAGGCGTGTGGGACTCGCTCGGCCAACCCGAGCCGTCATCGCCTGGGGCGGCAGCGACGGTTCCGTCGTCGGCGTTCAGGCCAACTTCGAACGAGATCTCCATGTCTTTAACCGACATCAGCCGAGCTCCCACGAGGGACAGCAGCGGCACGCGCACCACACGCTCTTCGCCGTCCTTCGCCTCAGGCGAATGCGAGGGCAGGCGCACATCGATGCTGATCGGCCGATTGTCTTCGTCGAAGTACTGGCGCACGGTGGACACCTGGAAGCGCTGGATCTTGTCCTGCGCCTCGGCGACCGCGCCGGCGATGCTCTGGATGAGATGGTGAAGGGATTGGTTCGCCACGTCAGACGCTCCTTGTCACGTTGGGTACCGATGCCATCCTGGCGACTTCGCTGAGCCTGCACACTGGGGCTTTCACGCACCAGGGACGGCACCGGCTGGAGGAAGGGTTGGGTTACCGGGTGAGCTCAGGTTACGAGCAGGCCCGCGGGGTGTCCTGAGGCGCACGTCCCGAAAACCTGGCTGTACGTCCCAAAACAGGTAGCGCTGGCACGTTGTCTCAATGGCAGGCCAGCTCGCTGATCCACTGCGCAAGCACGGGCCCTTCACCGATCGGCGCCATAAGCCGGGCATGGGTTGGCAACTCGCCGCGCTGAAGCGCCGTGCGCGCCGAAGTCGGGGACAGGCCGAACGCTTTGCGGAACACCCGGCTGAAGTGGGCCTCATCAGCAAAACCGTTGGCGTAGGCCACGTCGCCAATGCGCCGGTCCCCATTGCCGGCTTCGCCGAAGGCCAGCAGGCAACGCCGCAAGCGGCGTTGCAGCACGTAATGGCGCACCCCGCCGAAACGCTCGAACGCCCGGTAAAGCTGGCTGCGCGAGGTGGCCAAGGCCTTGGCCAGCACGGCGGGGCTGAGGTCGTCGCGGTGCAGGTTGTGCTCGATGTACAAACGTGCCCGGCGGCCCAAGGTAGTCGGTCCAGGCTGTGCAGTGGCAGGTCGGCTGCCGGCCTCCTTGGCCAGGCATGCAGCCACCACCGCCAGTATCGGCAGGCTCAGGCGCACGCCATCATCCTGGCCAAGGCCCGGCGCCGCCACGGCCAACGCCTTGAGTACGCCGGCCAGCAAGCGGCCGTTCGCGCTGCCTCGGCGCAGGACCAGGCCGTGCAACTGGTTTGCCTCGAACGCCAACAGCGCCGTACGCGGAACCAACAGGCTTATGCCCTCGCCTGCCGCGGTGCGCAAGTCCGCCGGCTGCGTCAGGTCGAGCACTGCCACATCGCCCGGCCGTACCCGCAGCCTGTTACCCGCCACCAGCCCTCGCTGCAGCGGTATGTGCAACAGGTAATGGTCGAGGTCGCAGCATCGCAGGCGCAGGTGGTCGCGCCGATAGCGGGCGCCGTCCAAATGGCCGCTGCACAGCAGAAAGCGATTGAAGTGAAAGACCTGCAACGATGCGTCGAAAGCGCCCTCGCCTGCTGCGCTGGCGCTGAACAGCGCATCGGCGGTCAGGCGCCAGGTGGCGAAGCGCTCGTCCAGCGGCAGGCCGTGGGTTGTGGTGTGGACAGCAGGTAGGGGCGTGTCGCGCAGAGCGTCGTTACGGGTAGTTTCTTGTGAAGCGGTGCATTCCATAGTGCCGACTCATCTTCCATAGGTGAGTCGGAAAAGTGGTTCACTTCTGAAAAGTCATGCAGCTAAAGACCAGCAAGAGAGCCAGTCAATTCGTTACATCGTGTAGGAAGAAAGCCCGAGGCGTTCGTCCCGGGCTTGGCGTTTTCAGGCAGCCTGATGAAGCCGCGTGATCACCGGTTGCTGGCGCTGCCGCGCCTGCCAGATGTCGTAGTCGACCTGAATGGTCAGCCACAGCCGCGCGGTGCTGATGCCGGCCATCTCCAGGCGCACGGCGAGGTCGGGAGAGACCGCCGCCCGGCCATGCAGTACACGGGACAGCGCTTCGCGGGAAAACCCCAGGTGCGCAGCGAAGGCCTTTACCGTCAGGCCCAATGCGGGCAGCACATCCTCGCGCAGGGTTTCACCGGGGTGAGGCGGGTTGAACATAGCCATGGAAAGCCTCCTGATCAGTGATAGTCGAGGTAATCGACCAATTCGACATCAAAACCCGAAAACCGAAACACCACCCGCCAGTTGCCTGACACGCTGACCGACCAGAAGCCGGCCAGCTCGCCCTTGAGCGGGTGCAACTGCCAGCCCGGCACACTCATGTCGTCAGCGACGAGAGCGCTGTCGAGAAACTGCAGTTGGCGCCTCAAGCGCTGGGCGTGGGCAGCCTGGATGCCGCGGGTGTTGCCCGTTTCGTGGAAAAGCCGCAGTCCTTTGTGGCGAAAGCTGATGATCATGGGGCGCGCCGTATCCGTTCAGTGCGAGAGGCGCGAGTGTGACCCCACGAGTCACAGACAGCAAAGTATCATGTGTGACTCAATGCGTCACATACATTGTTGCTACCCGGCATCAGCCTGGAACGCCACCTCCAACCCTACCTTGACCTTGTCCAGCACGATCAGCGTGCGGTAGGTCTGGATATCGTCGTTGTCGGCAAAATGCTGCCGGACCAGCTTTTCGAAATGCGCGACGTTGCGCGCCAGCATGACGATGATGAATGACACCCCGCCGCTGACGAAGTAGCACTGCTGCACCTCGGGCACGCTGGCGAAGTAGCGCTTGGCGCGGTCCATCACCAGCGAGCGGTCGTCGCACAGGCGCGACTCGACGATGGCGGTGAGCTCTTGGCCCAGCGCCTCCGGGGCGATGACGGCAGTATTGGCAAGAATCACCCCACTGGCTTCGAGCTGGGTGATGCGCCGCTGCACGGCGGGGGTCGACAGGCCGATGGCCTCGGCGATCACCCGCTGCGAGGTCTTGTTGTCCTGTTGCAGCATGCGCAGGATCGCCTGGTCGAAGCTGTCGAGCGGGCGCTTGGGCAAATCATTCATGTTCAGGGTCCGAAAAAAGCAATTCACTCATCCTGCGGCGCGTTATACAGCCAATGCTTCGGGGCCGGCGCAGTAGAATCCTGCCACGAATCTGCGTGGAGGTCGTTGTGCGCCAAGCCAACCCGGGGGCATTCACCCCCATCCTTGCTGCCCTGCTGGGGCTGGTGTCAGTGCAATCGGGCGCCGCCGTCGGCAAGGCCATCTTCCCACTGGTGGGGCCGGAAGGCGTGGCTGCGCTGCGCCTGGGCCTCTCGGCGCTGATTCTACTGATAGTGCTGCGCCCGTGGCGCATCTGGCGCCAGGCCAACCTGCGCGACCTGGTCGGCTACGGGCTGATGATGGGTTTGATGAACCTGCTGATCTACCGGGCTTTTTTGTACATCCCGGTGGGCATCGCGGTGTCGATCGAAGTGATCGGCCCACTGGGCGTCGCATTGTTGAACTCGCGGCGGCGCATCGACTTGCTGTGGATCGCCCTGTCGGTATTCGGCCTGGTGCTGCTGCCCTGGGGTGCCGGTGCAGACGGGTTGGACCTGCGCGGCGTGGCCTATGCCCTGGCCGCCGCACTGGCCTGGGGCCTGTATGTGACCTTGGGTACTCGGGTGGCAATGCATGGCCGCCAGGCGGTGGCCAGCGGCATGCTGGTGGCGGCGTTGCTCGGGGTGCCGCTGGGCACCCTGCAGGCCGGCAGCCAGCTGCTGCAGCCCACGGTACTGGCCGTGGGGCTGGCGGTGGCCTTGCTGTCCAGCACCCTGCCCTTCCTGCTGGACATGTTCGCCATGCGCCACCTGCCGCCGAGCGTGTTCGGCGTGCTGCTCAGCGCCTCGCCGGCCGCTGGGGCGATTGCCGGCTGGCTGGTGCTGGGGGAGACATTGAGCCTGCTGCAATGTGTGGGGATCGCAGCGATTGCGGCGGCCTGTGCGGGGGCCGCTTTGGTGGGGAGGGCAAGGTAGCGGGGGCGTTCCTCTGCAGGCCTGCGCCCACTAAACGGGCTTGCACATCCACTGTAGGAGCGGCCTTGTGCCGCGAAAGGGCCGCAAAGCGGCCCCAGCGATTTCTGCTTTCACGCTGAAATTCTGGGGCCGCGCTGCGGCCCTTTCGCGGCACAAGGCCGCTCCTACAAGTGAAACGCTGGCCGTGGTTACAGCAATGATTTACGCATGAACACCCGCTCAAAGCCGTCCTGCGCGGCCCGATGCGTCTCGTGATAGCCCAGCCGGGCATAGATCGCGATGTTTTCGGTCATCCGCTCATGGGTATAGAGCCGGATGGCCTCACACCCTGCGGCGCGGGCGTGAGCCTCGCAGAGGTCCATCAACGTCCGCCCGATGCCCTGCCCTTTGCACGCGGGCAACACAGCGACGTTCACCAACAGCAGCTCGCGCCCCTTGCGGCGCATGACCAGTAGCCCGACGATGCGCGAGGCCAGCGTGGCAACGAACACATCGTCCTCGCGCACGACCTGCTGGTAATCGTCGAGCATCGGTGCCGGTTCGCGACCAATTCTGGCGATGTAAGGGCCGTAGGCTTCGCTGACCAACGTCGCGATGGCGTCGGCATCCTCGACGACGGCCTGTCGTAGGGTGATTTTGCTCATATTGGGTGAGGGCCACCAAGTGTTCGCCGATGTTTTTGCAGCGCCTATCAGATCGAGCGCCGCCCGCGCGGCGCTTCGCGGGTAAACCCGCTCCCACAGTTTATTTCGGGCCAATTATTCCTGTGAAAGTACCGGCGCCTGCCTTGGTGCATGCCTTGAGTCATGTGGAGCGGCGGCAACGCCCACACTGAAACCGCGTCGAACCAACAAGGCGGGCCAGGTGATGGCACAGGAAAGACTGGCCCGAAATAAACTGTGGGAGCGGGTTTACCCGCGAAGCGCCGCGCGGGCGGCGCTCGATCTGATAGGCGCTGCAAAAACACCGGCGAACACCTGGTGGCCTTCACCCTCTCCCCCGCCATGCCCCTGGCAGCCCTCACCCACCCTCCCGACCAGCCCCTTGCGCCCTATCCCGCACCGGACACCGCGCCCGGTGCAGGTTCAACGCCGTATTGATAATCCCGATATGGCTGAACGCCTGCGGGAAATTCCCCAGCATCCGCCTACCCGCCGGGTCGTACTGCTCGGCCAGCAACCCAACGTCGTTGCACAACCCGGTCAGCCGCTCATACAGCGTTTGCGCATCCTGCTGACGCCCGAGCAGCACATACACATCCGCCAGCCAGAACGAACACACCAGGAACGTGCCCTCCCCCGGCGTCAGGCCATCGCTGCAGCTGTCGCTGTCGTAGCGCAATAGCAGGCCGTTGCGCAGCAGGCGCTGTTCGACCTGCTCCAGGGTGCGCAAAAAGCGGGGATCATCCGCCGGCAAAAAACCGGTCAGGGCAATCTGCAGCAGGCTGGCGTCCAGCTCGGCCGAGCCATAGGCCTGCACGAAGTGCTGCCCGGAAGGGTCCAGGCCACGCGCGCAGACCTCCGCGCGGATCTGCTCGGCAACATGCCGATAATGCCTGCCTCGCTCGCGGTCCTCCTCGGTGGTCTCGGCCAGGCTGGCGGCGCGGTCGAAGGCGACCCAGGCCATGACCTTGGAATGCACGAAATGCTGGCGGCCGCCGCGCACCTCCCACAGCCCTTCGTCGGGCTCGCGCCAGATGCTTTCCACGTAGGGCAAGATCAGTCGGGCGATGGCAGAGCTGCGCGGATGACGCGGCAGGCCGCCCTTGATGGCCTGGGTCATGGCGTCGGCGAGTTCACCGTAGATATCGAGCTGCCGCTGCTCGGAAGCGGCATTGCCGACGCGCACCGGCTGGGAGTGCTCGTAGCCCGCCAGCCAGGGCAAGCTGAACTCGGGCAGGTCACGCTCCCCCGCCAGGCCGTACATGATCTGCATCTGCTCGGGGTTGCCGGCCACCGAACGCAACAACCATTCGCGCCAGGCCTGGGCCTCGTCGAAGTAGCCGAGGTTCATCAGGGCCAGCAAGGTCATGGTGGCGTCACGCAGCCAGCAGTAGCGGTAGTCCCAATTGCGTTCGCCACCCACGCGCTCGGGCAGCGAGGTAGTGACGGCGGCGACCATACCGCCGGTGGGCGCGTAGGTCATGGCCTTGAGCGTCAGCAGCGAGCGGCGCACCAGATGGGTGTAGGGGCCGACGTCCGGGCAGCGGGCAGCGAAGGCCTGCCATTGGGCGATGGTCTGTTGCAGATCATGATCGACATCGCATCCGGGCTGCACGGGCAGGTGCGAGGGCTGGTGGCAAAGGCTGAACACCTGGCGCTCGCCGGCACGCACATGAAAACGCGCAACGCTGTGATGGTCCTGGCCATGGGCTTCGACACTGCTGCGCAGTATCAGCCGGTCGGGGCCGGCCACCGCGCTGAGGGTCAGCGGGTCGATTTTTTCCACCCAAGGCACGCTGCGGCCGTAATCGAAACGCAGCACCAGGTCCATCTCGAACGCGGTTGCGCCCGCCAGGCCCTCGACGATACGCACGATGGCGTTGCTGTCCCCCAGGGGCATGCAGTCGAGCACCCGGGCACGCCCGCTGGCGGTGGTCCAAAGGGTTTCCAGCACCAGGGTGTCGTCGAGGTAGCGACGTGTGCAGTGTTCCACCGGGTCACTGGGGGCGATGCGCCAGCGGCCGTTTTCTTCGTTGCCCAGCAATGCCGCGAACACGGCCGGGGCGTCGAAACGTGGCAGGCACAGCCAGTCGATGGCGCCGTCGCGGCTGACCAGGGCGGCGCTGCGGCAGTTGCCGATGAGTGCGTAGTCTTCGATGGGGGCAGGCATCCGGGCTCCTTTGGCGGGTGGGCCTGAGGTTGGATACCTGGTTGAGGGTGGTCGTTCCGCTGGATTGAGAGCGCTATCGCGGGGCAAGCCCGCTCCCACGAAAGTGGGCTGCCCCCAAGAAATTGGACACCAATCCAAGCCTTGGGGTTAGTCCAAAGCGTGGGAGCGGGCTTGCCCCGCGATGAGGCCGGTGCAGACAACCATCAACCCAAGTTGTGCCACTCACGCTTGTCGCGGGTCAGCAGCTCGTTGCCAGCCTCCGGGCCATCCTCCCCGGCCGCATACCCATGCACCTCACCCGCCTCATTGGCCCACGCATCGAGAAACGGCTGCACCGCGCGCCAGCCGTTCTCGATGTTGTCGGCACGCTGGAACAGGGTCTGGTCACCCGTCAGACAGTCGTAGATCAAGGTCTCGTAACCGGTCGCCGGGGTCATCTTGAAGAAGTCCTTGTAGGCAAACCCCAGCTCGACGTTTTCCATCACCAACTCCGGCCCAGGCCGCTTGGCCTGCAGGTCGAACCACATGCCCTCGTTGGGCTGGATCTGGATCTTCAGGTAGTTGGGCTTGGGCCGCTCCAGCTCGCTTTCACGGAACTGCGCATAAGGCGCGGGCTTGAAGCAGATGGCGATCTCGGTGTCGCGCACACTCATGCGCTTGCCGGTGCGCAGGTAGAACGGCACGCCGGCCCAGCGCCAGTTGTCGATCATCACTTTAAGGGCGACATAGGTCTCGGTCTGGCTGCCTTTGTCGACATTAGGCTCGTCGCGGTAACCGGCCAGCGGCTTGCGCCCCTGTTTGCCGCTGGTGTACTGACCCCGCACCGAGTTCTTCAGCGCCATCTTCGCCGTCCACGGGCGGATGGCGCCGATCACCTTGGCCTTCTCGCCACGCACCGCATCGGCGCCAAAGGCGGCCGGCGGCTCCATCGCAACCATCGCCAGCAGCTGGAACAGGTGGTTGGGCACCATGTCGCGCAGGGCGCCAGTGCTGTCATAGAAGGCGCCGCGGGTCTCGACGCCGACGGTCTCGGCCGCAGTGATCTGCACGTGGTCGATGTAATGGTTGTTCCAGAACGACTCGAACAGGCCGTTGGAAAAACGGCTGACCAGGATGTTCTGCACCGTTTCCTTGCCCAGGTAATGGTCGATGCGGTAGATCTGCCGCTCGTTCATCACCTTCAGCAGGCGGGCGTTCAGCGCTTCGGCGCTGGCCAGGTCGGTGCCGAAGGGTTTCTCCACCACCACCCGCCGGAAGCCCCCGGCGGACTCGTCAAGCAGGCCGGCATCACCCAGGCGCTGGGCCACTTCCGGGAAGAAGCGCGGCGAGGTGGCCAGGTAGAAGATGGCATTGCCGTGGCTGGTCTTGTCGATGCGTTTGGCCAGGGCCTGGTAAGTCGCGGGGTCGAGGAAGTCGCCGGTCTGGTAGTCCAGGCGCTTGGCCAGTCGCGTCCAGAGCTTGTCGTCCAGGCAGCGCTCGCTGCCTTCGCGGCCCTGGTCACGCTCCAGCATGAAGGCATGCAAGCGCTCGGCGAACGCTTCGGCGGTAGCCGCATTGTGATCGACCCCGACGATGCGCAGGTTGCGGTCCAGCAGGCCATCACGGCTGAGGTTGTACAGCGCCGGCATCAGCAGGCGCTTGACCAGGTCGCCGTTGGCGCCGAACAGGAACAGGGTACAGGGCGGAGCGGCAGGGATGTTTTGTTTGGTCATTCGCCTTTCTTCTCGACGTGGCCACCGAAGCCCAGGCGCATGGCCGAGAGGACCTTGTCACCGTAAGTGCCCTGCTGCTGGCGCGAGCGAAAGCGGGCGAACAGCGCGCTGGACAGCACCGGCACCGGCACTGCCTGCTCCACGGCGGCATCGATGGTCCAGCGCCCTTCGCCGCTGTCGGACACCGAACCGCTGAACGCGGACAGCTGTGGGTCGGCGACCAGGGCGTCGGCGGTCAGGTCCAGCAGCCAGGAGGTGACCACGCTGCCACGGCGCCACACCTCGGCGATCTCGGTCAGGTTGAGGTCGAAGCGCTGGTCTTCGGGCAGTGCGTCGCCGCCCTTGCTGCGCAGCAGGTCGAAGCCTTCGGCATAGGCCTGCATCAGGCCGTACTCGATGCCGTTGTGCACCATCTTCACGTAGTGGCCGGCGCCGGGTGGGCCGGCGTGGATGTAGCCGTGCTCGGCGCGCTCGTGCTCACCGCTGCGCCCGTGGGTGCGGGGGATGTCGCCGACGCCGGGGGCCAGGGCCTTGAACAGCGGTTCCAGGCGCTCGAACACGTCCTTCTCGCCACCGATCATCATGCAGTAGCCGCGGTCCAGGCCCCATACGCCGCCGGAGGTGCCCACGTCCAGGTAATGCAGGCCACGCTTGGCCAGGTCGGTAGCACGGCGCATGTCGTCCTTGTAGAAGGTGTTGCCGCCGTCGATGATCGCATCGCCCGGCTCCAGCAGTTCGGCCAGTTGGGCGATGGTCTGCTCGGTGGGCTCGCCCGCCGGCAGCATGACCCACACCGCGCGCGGAGCCTTGAGCTTCTGCACCAGTGCACCGAGGTCGTGGGCCCCTTGCGCACCCTCGCCTTCCAGCCCAGTGATCGCTTCACGGTTGCGGTCATGCACCACGGTGCGGTGGCCGGCGCGCATCAGCCGCCTTGCGATATTGCCGCCCATGCGGCCCAGCCCGACGATTCCAAGTTGCATGTGGTGACGCTCCCGTTAGAAATGGATTACAGCCGTTAAGGATTTCAGATTAGTCCAGCGGACCCGCCGAGGGTTCACCGACGAACGGCGAGACCACGATAAACAAAAAAGTTCCCATGGCCAGGGAAAGAATTCAGAATGCGCGCCGCGTGAAGCGACTACGCTTTGATTTGTCACCAGCCAGCCCTGCGAGGTGTGCTCATGGGTACCCTGATGCCTGCCACTCCCACCCAGACCCTCTACGTGTCCGTACGCCGCGATGAACTGCGCCAGCTGAAGGACGAGCGTGACCAGTTGCGCCAGCAAGTGGCCTACTTGAACAGCCTGCTCGAGCAAACCGGCAAAGGCGAAAAAACCGTCAGCCGCTGAGGAAATTTCTGATACGTCAGGGGCGGCGCCGTTCCTAGAGTGACCCGCGCCGCAGGCCCATCCCGGTGCCTGCCTGGATCACAAGGCCCCTGATGAAACGCCTCACTGCCTGCTTCACCCTCTCCCTGCTTACCCTTTGTGCAGCCAACGCCCAGGCGCAGTCCGTGCAATGCCACGCCGCCAGCGAAAGCGAAATCCTCGAGCAGTTCAATCACTGGAACGCCCGCCTGCAAACCAGCGACGCCAAGCAGGTCGCCGACCTGTACAGCGACACCGCCGTGCTGCTGCCCACGCTTTCCGCAACCCCACGCCTGAGCCGGGAAAGCCGCATCGACTATTTCGCGCATTTCCTCAGCGAACGCCCGCGCGGCACGCTCGACAGCCATCAGGTGCAACTGGGCTGCAATGAAGCGACCCTGGCCGGGCTGTATACCTTCGACTTTGCCGCAACCGGCAAGCGCGTGGCGGCGCGGTATACCTTCACCTATCGCTGGGACGGCCAGCGCTGGCTGATCACCCAGCACCACTCCTCGCTGCTGCCGCAAGGCTGACCCCTGCATCGCGGGCCAGCCCGCGATGCCCTTTGCACAAGTTGTTACAACCGCCAACGTTTGCGGGGACGAACGGTCATCAGAAAAATGACCAGCAAGTCACAAGAATGTCCTTTCGTCCCCTACACTCCAGGTTCGGCCCGCGTTTTGCTCGGAAAAAGTGACGTAAAAAAGTCGAACTTTCCGAAATGCGGGCAGGTCAGGAGCTAAGTAGGCCAACGCAAAGGGACTTCCTCACGCCAGGCCCACCCACCCCCACCCGTCCACACGCTTTTCGGCCGGATTGCCGAGCGTGCCGTGCCTGCGCGCACCGATATCGGGCAAGGACCGCACTACGAAGATGCAACAACGATCAGAGAGAACCAGCACGAAATAACGCAACGGGTGCCCACACCCGCAAAAACAAGGGACGGAGAGAAGTATGATCAGTGCCGCTGTCGAACCTCACGTAGATGCATTCAATTCGGATAGCCGCGAGCCGCTGCCACCCAGCCTCGCCCCGACAGTCAAGGCACCCGGCGCCCAGCGCCAGCACAACCCCAACAAGCGCAAGGTCCTGTTCGTCACCTCGGAAATCGCCGACCTGGTCAAGACCGGCGGCCTGGGCGACGTGTCCGCCGCCCTGCCACGGGCGTTGGCGCACCTGCACGATGTGCGGGTGCTGATCCCCGGCTACCCCCAGGTGATGGAGAGCGACAACCCCATCCACATCGTCGGCGAACTGGGCGGCCACGCGGCATTGCCACCGTGCAAGATAGGCCGCATGGACCTGGCCGACGGCCTGGTGATCTATGTACTGATCTGCCCCGAGCTGTATCAGCGCGAAGGCACCCCCTACGGCGCCAACAACGGCCGCGACTGGCCCGACAACCATATCCGCTTCGCCCGCCTGGGCCTGGCCGCCGCAGAAATTGCCGCCGGTGAAGGCATGGCCCACTGGCGCCCCGACCTGGTGCACGCCCACGACTGGCCGGCCGGCCTGGCCCCGGCCTACATGCACTGGCGCGGCCTGAGCACCCCGACCCTGTTCACCATCCACAACCTGGCCTACCAGGGCGTGTACAGCCGCGGCTGCAGCCCGGAGCTGGCGATCCCCGACCACGCCATGCAACAGGAAGGCATGGAGTTCTACGGCAAGCTGTCGTTCCTCAAGGCGGGCCTTGCCTACTCCAGCCACATCACCACGGTGAGCGCCACCTACGCCCGGGAAATCACCACCCCCGAGTTCGGCTGCGGCCTGGACGGTTTCCTCGCCAGCAAGGCCCAGCAAGGCTTGCTCGGCGGTATTCCCAACGGCATCGACGAAAGCTGGGATTCGGCCACCGACGGGCACCTGGTGCACAACTTCAGCCTCAACGACTGGGACGGCAAGGCGCGCAACACCCAGCAGGTGCGCGAATTGTTTGGCCTGGACGCGTCCAAGGGGCCGCTGTTCGCCGTGGTCTCGCGGCTGGTCTACCAGAAAGGCCTGGACCTGACCCTGGGCGTGGCCGACTACATCGTCGAGCAAGGCGGCCAGATTGCCATCATCGGCCGTGGCGAGCCCGAGGAAGAACAGGCCATGCGCGAGCTGGCCCTGCGTCACCCGGGCCGCATTGGCGTGCGCATCGGCTTCAACGAAACCGACGCCAGGCGCATGTTCGCCGGCAGCGATTTCTTGCTGATGCCATCGCGCTATGAGCCGTGCGGGCTGAGCCAGATGTACGCGCAACGCTTCGGCTCGCTGCCGGTGGCGCGCAATACCGGCGGGCTGGCCGACACCATCGAGAACGGCGTCACCGGGTTCCTGTTCGACGACTCGACCCTGGACAGCTACCGCGAAGCGCTGGGCCGCGCCTTCTATGTGTACGGCAAGAAGCACCTGCTCAACGCCATGCGCTGCCTGTCGATGACCCAGCCCTTCAACTGGTGCCAGGCGGTGGAACCCTACGCGCGGCTGTACGAGGACCTGGTCAAACAGACCCAGATCGCCCACTACTGAGCGGGGAGCGGACGATGCACAGGCATGGCGCGCAGGTAATGGACGCCACGTCGGCGCGCTTTGCCCTCTGGGCGCCGGATGCGCGCAGCGTGAGCGTGGAAGTCGAGCGGCAGCGCCCCGTCGAGCTGTTGCCTGTCGATGACGGTTGGTACGTCGGCGTTGCCCCGTGCCACGCGGGTGAGCGGTATCAGCTGCGTATCGACGGGCAGCTCAAGGTCGCCGACCCGGCTTCGCGCTATCAGCCCGAGGGCGTGCAGGGGCCGAGTGAGCTGGTGGACCTTGCCGCCTACCCGTGGCAACACAGCTGGCTGGGCCGCCCGTGGCACGAAGCGGTGATCCAGGAGCTGCACGTGGGTCTGTTCGGCGGCTACAGCGGCGTGGCCGAGGCGCTGCCACGCCTGGCCGCGCTGGGCATCAGCGCCATCGAGCTGATGCCGCTGGGCCAGTTCCCCGGTGAGCGCAACTGGGGCTATGACGGCGTGCTGCCGTTCGCCCCACAGCACAGCTACGGCACCCCGCAGGCGCTGTGCGCACTGATCGACCAGGCCCACGGCCACAGCCTGATGGTGCTGGTGGACGTGGTCTACAACCACTTCGGCCCGGACGGCAATTACCTGCACCAGTACGCCAGCCCGTTCTTTCGCCAGGACCGGCAGACGCCCTGGGGCGCGGCCATCGATTTTCGCCGACCAGAGGTGCGCGAGTACTTCATCCAGAACGCGCTGATGTGGCTGTGCGACTACCGCTGCGACGGCCTGCGCCTGGATGCAGTGCACGCCATCGACCAGCCGGACTTCCTCGTCGAACTGGCGCAGCGGGTGCGCGCAGCGATAGCGCCGGGCCGGCAGATCTGGCTGGTGCTGGAAAACGAACACAACCAGGCCGCGCTGTTGCAGCAGGGCTTCGACGCCCAGTGGAACGACGACGGCCACAACGCCTTGCACGTGCTGCTGACTGGCGAAACCGAAGGCTACTACGCCGACTTCAAACAGCGGCCCGTCGACCAACTGGCGCGTTGCCTGGCCGAAGGCTTCGTGTTCCAGGGCCAGGCCAACCGCCATGGCACGCCACGCGGCGAGCCATCGGCACATCTGCCACCGACAGCGTTCGTGCTGTTCCTGCAGAACCACGACCAGGTCGGCAACCGCGCCCTGGGCGAGCGCCTTACCCGCCTGTGCCCGCCGCAGGCCTTGCGGGCGGCCACCGCGCTGTTGCTGCTGGCGCCGATGATCCCGCTGCTGTTCATGGGCGACGACGACGGCAGCCGCAAGCCGTTCCTGTTTTTCACCGACTTCCACGACGATCTGGCCGATGCCGTGCGCGAGGGTCGGCGCGGCGAGTTCGCCCACTTCGACGCCTTCGCCGACCCCGCCAGGCGCGAACAGATCCCCGACCCCAACGCCGAAACCACCTTCGAAAACTCCCGGCCACAGCCAAAGGACGTGCTGGCCGGCTGGCATGGCCTCTACCAGCAGCTGCTCGACCTGCGCAAACGCCACCTCATTCCGCACCTGCCCGGCACCCGCGCACTCGGCACCGAGGTCCTGGGCGACAAGGCGCTCACCGCGCGTTGGCGCCTGGGCAACGGCCAGCAGCTGCGTATCGACCTCAACCTCGATGCCCAACCCCAGGCCGCGCAACTGCCGGCCCAGGCGCTGCGCCTGTACGACAGCAGCGACAACGCCCACCCCGACTCGACGCTGGCCGCGCACAGCTGCGTGGTCAGCCTGCTGCCCCCAGAACCGGAGACGCCATGAGCGAACAGCCCCTGCACCGCCTGGCCGCCCGCGTCGGCCTGGCCCGCGACTGGATCGACGCCAACAACCGCCCGCAGCAGGTCAGCGACGAGGTGCTGCGCAATGTATTGCAGGCCCTTGGCCACCCCGCTGGCGACGATCAGGCCATCGCCGGCAGCCTGCGCCTGGTCGAGCAGGCCGAAGACAGCGAACACCTGCCACCGCTGCTGACCGTCGATGTCGACCAGCCGCTTGCCCTGCAACGCTGGTTCAGCGCCGGCAGCCAGGCGCACTGCACCCTGGAGGACGCCAGCCAACGCACGCTGGTGCTGGATGCCCAGGCAAACCTCCCAGGCGGGTTGCCGATCGGCTACCACCAGTTGGCCATCGACGGCCGCACCTTCACCGTGGCCGTGGCGCCGTCGCGCTGCCACGCGCTCGAAGATGCCATTGCCGAACCGCCACCGCGCTGCTGGGGCCTGGCGGTGCAGCTGTACAGCCTGCGCCGCCCCGACGATGGCGGCTATGGCGATTGCCTGGCGCTGGAACAGCTGGCGCGCAGTGCCGCCGAGCGCGGCGCCGATGCCCTGGCGATCAGCCCGATGCACGCGCTGTCGGCCTTCGACCAACAGCACTTCAGCCCCTATTCACCGTCCAGCCGGCTGTTGCTCAACGCGCTGTACGCCAGCCCCGCAGCCCTGCTGGGCGAACGCGCCGTGCGCATGGCCATCGAGGCCTGCGGGCTTGCGCAGACACTGGAAGACCTTCAGCAACAGCCGCTGGTGGACTGGCCACGCGCCGCCAAGGCCCAACACCGTTTGCTCGAAGCGCTGTACCAGGACTTCAGCCAGGGCGACCACCCGCTGCGCGCAGACTTCGCCAGTTTCCGCGAGGCCGGCGGCGAACGGCTCGAACACCATTGCCGCTTCGAGGTGCTGCAAGGCGAGGCGGTGGATCAGGGCCTGGGCGCCGACTGGCGCCACTGGCCAAAGGCCTGGCACGACCCCTATCACCCCGAAGTCGAAGCCTTCGCCGCCGCCTACCCGGCTCGTGTCGAGTTCCATGCGTTCTGCCAGTGGCTCAGCGAACGCAGCCTGCAACGCGCCCAGGACGCGGCGCGCAGCAATGGCATGGCAATCGGCCTGATCGCCGACCTGGCGGTGGGCGCCGACGGCGCCGGCAGCCAGGCCTGGAGCCGCCAGGACGAGCTGCTGGCCGACCTCAAGGTCGGCGCACCGCCCGACATCCTCAACCGCGCGGGGCAGGACTGGGGCATCTGCGCCTTCTCCCCCGAAGGCCTCAAGCGCAACGGCTACCGCGCCTTCATCGAGATGCTGCGGGCCAACCTGGCCCATGCCGGTGGCCTGCGCATCGACCATGTGATGGGCCTGCGCCGGCTGTGGCTGATCCCCCGTGGAGCCACTGCCCGCGAGGGCGCCTACCTCAACTACCCGCTCGACGACCTGCTGCGCCTGCTGGCCCTTGAATCGGCCCGGCACCAGGCGATCATCCTCGGCGAGGACCTGGGCACCGTGCCCGAAGGCCTGCGCGAGCGCCTGGCGGCCAAGGCCGTGCTGGGCATGCGCGTGCTGCCCTTCGAGCAGGATTCGCCCGGCCACTTCAAGCCGATCCTCGACTGGCCGGACAACGCCCTGGCCACCACCGGCACCCATGACCTGGCGCCACTGGCCGGCTGGCTGCAAGCCCGTGACATCGACTGGCACAACCGCCTGCAACTGATCGACGCCAGCACCGAAGGGCACTGGCGCGACACCCGGGCGCTGGAGCGCGACGGCCTGCGCCGCACCCTCGAGCACAACTACGGCCCGTTGGCGGACGACAGGGCGCTGGTTGACGCGGCGATCCGTTACGTCGGCCATACCCGCGCCCCCTTGGTGCTGGTGCCGCTGGAGGACCTGCTGGGCTGCGACGAGCAACCCAACCTGCCCGGCACCACCGCTGGCCACCCTAACTGGCGGCGGCGCTTCAAGGCCACGGCCCTCGAGCTGCTCGACGACGAGGACGCGGCGCGGCGCCTGGAGGTGCTGGCCCAGGCCCGCGAACAAGCCTGGGAGCGTGATCGATGAAGCCGCTGACCGCCACCCTGCGCCTGCAGTTGCACAGCGACTTCACCTTGGATGACGCGACGCCATTGGTGCCCTACTTCGCCCTGCTCGGCGTCAGCCATGTGTATGCCTCGCCGATCCTCACTGCCCGTGCCGGCTCGCGCCACGGCTACGACGTGGTCGACCCGACCCGGGTCAACCCCGAGCTGGGCGGCGAGGCCGCGCTGGAACGCCTGGTGGCTGCCTTGCGCCAACACGGCATGGGCCTGATCCTCGACACCGTGTCCAACCACATGGCCGTGGGCGGCGCCGACAACCCATGGTGGCAGAGCCTGCTGGCCTGGGGCCGGCGCAGCCCCTATGCCGAGTTCTTCGATATCCAGTGGCACTCCAGCGACCCGTTACTGGCCGGGCAACTGCTGCTGCCGTTCCTCGGCAGCGACTATGGCGTGGCCCTGCTCAACGGTGAAATCCCCCTGACCTTCGACGCCGAGCATGGCCGGTTCGAGGTCGCCCATTATGAGCATCGTTTCCCGATCTGCCCGCTGGACTACGGGCGCATCCTCGGCCATGCCGAAGACCCACGGCTGCAAGCCCTGGCCCAACACTTCAGTGCCCTGCACGAGGCCGCCGAACCGCTGGCCGACGCCGTGGCGCTGCACCGCGACCTGGCCCTGGTGGTCGACGCCGGGGCCAGCCTCGAAGGCGCTCTGGCCGCCTTCGACAGCGGCAGCGAAGCCGGCTTCAAGCGCCTGCACCTGTTGCTGGAACGCCAGACCTATCGCCTGGCCAGCTGGCGCACCGCTGCCGACGACATCAACTGGCGGCGCTTTTTCGACATCAATGAGCTGGGCGGCCTGCGGGTGGAGCGTGCAGTGGTGTTCGAGGCCACCCACGCCAAGCTGTTCGAACTGATCGAACGCGGGCTGGTGGATGGCTTGCGCATCGACCATATCGACGGCCTGGCCGACCCGCGGCGCTACTGCCGTAACCTGCGCCGGCGGGTCGACGGGTTGCTGGCGCGCCGGCCACTGCAGGCGGCCGTGGAGCACTTCCCGATCTACGTGGAAAAGATCCTCGGCGCCGATGAACACCTGCACCGCGACTGGCTCACCGACGGCACCACCGGCTACGAGTTCATGAACCAGGTTTCGCTGCTGCAACACGACCCGGCGGGCGAAACGCCGCTGACCGAGCTGTGGAGCACCGTCAGTGAACGGCCAGCGTTTGCCGAGGAAGTGCGCCAGACGCGCCACCTGGTGCTCAATGCCAGCCTGGCCGGCGACTGCGAGTCGGTGGCCCTGGCCTTGCTGCAGGTGGCCCGCGACGACCTGATGAGCCGTGACCTCACCCTCGGTGCCATACGCCGCGCGCTGCAGGCGCTGGCCGAGCACTACCCGGTGTACCGCACCTATATCAACGCCTGTGGCCGCCCGGCCGAGGACGAGGGGTTCTTCCAGCAAGCACTCGGTGACGCCCGTCAGTCACTGGGCGAAGCCGACTGGCCGCTGCTCGAGTACCTGGCGCAATGGCTCGGCGGCCAGCCCTGGCGACGCCTGCCCCCGGGCCGACCGCGCAAGCACCTGCGTCACGCTTGCGTGCGCTTCCAGCAATTGACCGCGCCCACCGCCGCCAAGGCCGTGGAAGACACCGCGTTCTACCGCAGCGCCCGGCTGTTGTCGCGCAACGATGTGGGCTTCGAGGCCGAGCGCTTCAGTGCCGACCCTGATTGGTTTCACACCCAGGCCCAGCGCCGCCTGCGCGACTTCCCCGACAACCTGCTGACCACCGCCACCCACGATCACAAGCGTGGCGAAGACTGCCGGGCACGCCTGGCGGTGCTCAGTGAGCGCGGGCCCTGGCTGGCCAGCCGGGTGGAACACTGGCGCGAGCTGGCGGCGCCGCTGCGCGAGGCGTTGGACGATGGCGCCGCGCCCAGCCCGGGCGATGAGCTGCTGCTGTGGCAGACCCTGCTCGGCAGCTGGCCGCTGGCGCTCGACCTGCATGACGGCAACGCCCTGCGCCACTACGCCGAGCGCATCGGCCGTTGGCAACAAAAGGCCCTGCGCGAGGCCAAGCTGCGCAGCAGTTGGGCGGCGCCGAACGAGGCTTATGAACAGGCCTGCGCCGCCTATGTGAACGGCCTGCTGCTGGACGAGCAGAACCAGCAGCTGCGCCAGTCACTGCACGAGGCGGCGCGGCAGATCGCCGGCCCCGGCGCGCTGAACAGCCTGGTGCAATGCCTGCTGCGCATGACCACGCCGGGCGTGCCCGACCTGTACCAGGGCAACGAGTACTGGGACTTGAGCCTGGTCGACCCGGACAACCGGCGCCCGGTGGACTACGCTGCAAGGCGTGCCAGCCTGGACGCCAGCACGCCCCTGGCCGAACTGCTCGGCCACTGGCAGGACGGGCGCATCAAGCAGGCACTGATCGCCCGGCTGCTGGACTGTCGCATGAGCCACCCCGAACTGTTCCGGCGTGGCGCCTACCTGCCGCTCGACGTGCAGGGGCGCCACGCCGACAAGGTGCTGGCCTTCGCCCGACTGGGCGAGGCGCAGCGCGCCATCGTTGTCGCACCACGGCTTGCCGGCAGCTTGCTGGGTAACGCCACAACCCCATTGATCCCGGCACAGAACTGGGACGATACGCGGCTGATCCTGCCGTTTGCCTTGTCGCCTGCCAACTGCTCGGGACTTTTCGGTGGCGGTGCTGTCAGCCCTTCAAAGGAGCTGAAATTGAGCACCGTACTGGCGGAGTTTCCGGTCAATGTGTTGATTGATCATGCCTAACTGCATTCAGGAGCGTCGTGATGAGTGTCGAAGAGAAACGTGTTCGCGAATTCGCCTATCAAATCTGGGAATCGGAGGGCAAGCCGGCGGGCCAGGAAATCCGCCACTGGGAGATGGCCCGCAAGCTGGCCGAGGCTGAAGCGCTAGCGCCCAAGGCCGCGCCGCGCAAGAAGGCGGCGGCCAAGCCGAAGGCGGCGGCGCCTGCTGAAAAGACGGTGGCGGCGAAGAAGCCGAAGGCAGTGAAGAAACCGGCTGCGAGCTGAGTCTCAGGTAAGCCGTACCGGCCTCATCGCGGGGCAAGCCCGCTCCCACGTTCTGATC
Source organism: Pseudomonas sp. zfem004 (assembly GCF_032621715.1). Classification (NCBI taxonomy): domain Bacteria; kingdom Pseudomonadati; phylum Pseudomonadota; class Gammaproteobacteria; order Pseudomonadales; family Pseudomonadaceae; genus Pseudomonas; species Pseudomonas sp. zfem004. The sequence goes on from NZ_JAVYJF010000007.1 coordinate 59,405, forward strand.
GCGTCACATTCCATTGTGGGAGCGGGCTTGCCCCGCGACACCCCTCCCCACGGACCACGAGGACCGCCATGAGCCCCCGCACCCCGAAGAAAACCCGCTCCGTCGCCCCGTCGCGCATCCGCGAAGGCATGCCCTTCCCGCTGGGTGCCACCTGGGACGGCCTGGGGGTCAACTTCGCCCTGTTCTCGGCTAACGCCAGCAAAGTCGAACTGTGCCTGTTCGATTCAACCGGCGAACAGGAGCTCGAGCGCATCGAGCTGCCCGAGTACACCGACGAGATCTACCACGGTTACCTGCCCGACGCCCACCCTGGCCTGGTCTACGGCTACCGCGTGTACGGCCCGTATGAGCCGCAGAACGGCCACCGCTTCAACCCCAACAAACTGCTGATCGACCCCTATGCCAAGCAACTGGTGGGCACTTTGAAATGGTCCGAGGCGCTGTTTGGCTACACCATCGGCCACCCCGACGGCGACCTGTCGTTCGACGAGCGCGACAGCGCGCCCTTCGTGCCCAAATGCAAGGTCATCGACCCGGCGTTCACCTGGGGCCGTGACCAGCGTGTGCAGATCCCCTGGGAGCGCACCATCATCTACGAGGCCCACGCCCGCGGCATCAGCATGCGCCACCCGGCAGTGCCCGAGGCGCTGCGCGGCACCTTCGCGGGCCTGGCCAACGACGAACTGCTCGGGCACATCAAGGCGCTTGGGGTATCGAGCATCGAACTGCTGCCAATCCATGCCTTCGTCAACGACCAGCACCTGCTCGACAAGGGCCTGAACAACTACTGGGGCTACAACAGCATCGCCTTCTTCGCCCCGCACCCGCGCTACCTGGCCAGCGGCAAGATCGCCGAATTCAAGGAGATGGTCGCGCACCTGCACGACGCCGGGCTGGAAGTGATTCTGGACGTGGTCTACAACCACACCGCCGAAGGCAACGAGCGCGGCCCGACCCTGTCGATGCGTGGCATCGACAACGCCTCGTACTACCGCCTCAAGCCCGACGACAAACGCTTCTACATCAACGATTCCGGCACCGGCAACACCCTCGACCTGAGCCACCCGTGCGTGCTGCAACTGGTCACCGACTCACTGCGTTACTGGGCTGGCGAGATGCACGTGGACGGCTTCCGCTTTGATCTTGCGACCATCCTCGGCCGTTACCACGACGGCTACAGCGAGCGCCACGGCTTCCTCGTGGCCTGCCGCCAGGACCCGATGCTCAGCCAGGTCAAGCTGATCGCCGAACCCTGGGACTGCGGCCCCGGCGGCTATCAGGTGGGCAACTTCGCCCCCGGCTGGGCGGAGTGGAACGACCGTTTCCGCGACACCGTGCGCAGTTTCTGGAAAGGCGACGAGGGCATGCTCGCCGACTTCGCCGCGCGCATTACCGCCTCGGGCGACCTGTTCAACAACCGTGGCCGGCGGCCCTACGCCTCGGTCAACTTCGTCACCGCCCACGACGGTTTCACCCTGCGCGACCTGGTGTCGTACAACGACAAGCACAACGAGGACAACGACGAGAACAACCAGGACGGCACCAACAACAACCTGTCGTGGAACTGCGGCGTCGAAGGCCCGACCGACGACCCGGCGATCAATGCCCTGCGCATGCGCCAGATGCGCAACTACTTCGCCACTCTACTGCTGGCCCAGGGCACGCCGATGATCGTCGCCGGCGACGAGTTCAGCCGCACCCAGCACGGCAACAACAACGCGTATTGCCAGGACAGCGAGATCGGCTGGGTCAACTGGGAGCTGGACGAGGACGGCAAGGCCTTGCTGGCCTTCGTCAAGCGCCTGACCCGGCTGCGCCTGGCCTACCCGATTTTGCGCCGCTCGCGCTTTCTGGTGGGCGACTACAACGAGGCGATCGGGGTCAAGGACGTCACTTGGTTGGCCCCGGACGGCAGCGAGATGACCGTGGAGCAGTGGGAAGACCCGCATGGGCGTTGCCTGGGCATGCTGATGGACGGCCGCGCCCAGGAAAGCGGCATTGCCCGGCCCGGGGCCGAGGCGACCCTGCTGCTGATCGTCAACGCCTACCACGACGTGGTGCCGTTCAAATTGCCGGCGGTGCCCCAGGGCGAATACTGGAGCTGCCTGGTCGACACCGACCGGCCGGAGCTGCGCAAGCCGCAGCATCTGCCGTTCGACACGGTGTTCGAGGTGCAAGGGCGGTCGTTGCTGTTGATGGTGTTGCAGCGCGAGGAGGACTGAACCTGAACCTGGTGAATCGGTCCTAGATTGTAGCGTGGGAGCGGGCTTGCCCCGCGATGGATGGCACCGGCCGTGCCGGTATCGCGGGGCAAGCCCGCTCCCACGGGATTCCCATCGTCCCAAAGGAGCCCCCGTGAACCCCGAAGCCGGCAGCCCAGGTTTCGCCAGCGTCAGCCAGGCCCCGGCCGTGCACCGGGTCAAGGTGCTGACGGTCAATACCCACAAGGGTTTCACCGCCTTCAACCGGCGCTTCATCCTGCCGGAGCTGCGCGAGGCGGTGCGCAGCACCCAGGCCGATATCGTGTTCCTGCAGGAAGTGCTCGGCAGCCACGACCGCCACGCCTCCCGCTACCCCGGCTGGCCGCAGACCTCGCAGTACGAGTTCCTCGCCGACAGCATGTGGAGCGACTTCGCCTACGGGCGCAACGCGGTGTACCCGGACGGCCACCACGGCAACGCGCTGCTGTCCAAGTACCCGATCATCGAACACCGCAACCTCGACGTGTCGATCACCGGCCCCGAACGACGCGGCCTGCTGCACTGCGTGCTCGACGTGCCCGGGCAACCACCGCTGCATGCCATTTGCGTGCACCTGTCGCTGCTGGAAAGCCATCGGCAAAAACAACTGCAACTGTTGGGCAGGCTGCTCGACGCACTGCCCGCCGATGCCCCGGTGATCATCGCCGGTGACTTCAACGACTGGCAGTTGCACGGCAATCGCACCCTGGGCCGGCAACGGGGCCTGCACGAAGCCTTCGAACGCCATCACGGCCTGCTCGCTCGCACTTATCCCGCGCGCCTGCCACTGCTGCGCCTGGACCGTATCTACCTGCGCAACGCCGACAGCCATGGGCCGAAGATCCTTGGCAACAAGCCCTGGACACACCTGTCCGATCATCTACCGCTGGCGGTGGAAGTGCGCCTGTAGCAACGATTCGGCATAGCCGCGCAGCGAGAAATCGCCTTTGTCGATATGGCATCGCCAATTCTGCACAAATTCAATGGCTTGAATTACTCAACGAACCATTACCAAAGCCTTCACACATTCTTGACGCAAGCCCTGTCCTCTCCTTAGCTGAACAGAACCAACAGACGTAAAGATTCGTGCCGGGCCTCTAGCTCGCGCCTTTGTGCGCGCTCAAAGAGGCTGGCGCGCTGGTTTGGGTCGCCCCTGTTTTGTCGTACAGCCCGTGACATCAGGCCAGATTGCTCGGCTGTTCAACGTGCTGTCCAACACCCAAAAACAGGAGATCCGCCATGAAAAGCACCTCGAACCCCCTGCGTTTCGAAGCTCTTTTCTGCGCGGTTTCCACGTCGCTGCTCTTGGCAACCCCGGTGGAAACCTTCGCCTTCGAACTGCAGGAGGGCGAAACCTTCGCCCGGTTCCTGGAACAGCCCGAGGTCCCCCAACTCTCTCTCGACCCGCTGAGCGTCAATGGCCTCAACCAGGGGATGCTCTCGGCATTCTCCACGCAGATGAGCGAGCGCCACGGCCCGCTGGCCAGCGACATGATCGCCAGCCAGTGGGCGCAGTTCTTCCCCGGCGCACCACGGCCTACGGCGCAGGCGCCGGCGCAGCTGGAGGCGCCCAGCCAGCAATTGATGATCGGCCCCGACCTGTTCGTGCGCGAAACCAGCGCAGGCAACGTGCACCGCGCCGGGATCTTCGTTGGCCACAACAACCTGCAGAGCAGCTTCAACGGCATGCGCCCCTTGCTCGGTGACAAACAACGCAATGCGGTGAACCTCAGCGGCGAGAGCCTGGGCGTGTACTGGAGCATGACCCATGAGCAGGGCTGGCACGTGGACGCCGTGGCCATGGGCACGCGCATCGACGTCAATGGCCGCTCCCAGGCCGGCCAGCGGGTGGATGACAGCGGCCATGCGATGACCTTCTCGGTGGAGGGTGGCTTCCCCATCGGCCTGGGTGGCGGCTGGGTGATCGAGCCCCAGGCGCAGTTGATCAACCAGCAGTTCTTCCCTGGCAGCCAGGTGCAGGAGGAAACCTTGCAGGCGTTCGACAGTCAGCCAAGCTGGAGCGGCCGGGTCGGTGCCAAGCTGTCGGCGCGCTATGAAGTGCGTGGCATGCCGATCGAACCCTATGTGCGCACCAACGTCTGGTACGACTTCAGCAACAGCGACTCGGTGAAGCTGGACCAGGTCGACAAGATCTCCAGCTCGCGCAGCTCGACCTCGGTGGACCTGGGGTTGGGGCTGGTGGCGCGGGTCACGCCGAACGTGGCGCTGTTCGTCAGTGCCGATTACAGCAGCGATGTGGATGACAATGATCTGAATGGGCTGATTGGCAGCCTGGGCGTGCGGATGCGCTGGTAGGCAGGTTCGTCCCATCGCGGGGCAAGCCCGCTCCCACGTTTTGGACTGTCCCCTAGAAGTTGGACACAACTTTTTTGGGGCAGCCCAGACCGTGGGAGCGGGCTTGCCCCGCGATGGCCCTGTCAGGCTGGCTTCATCACCAACACCCCCAACGGCGGCAGATTCAGCGCCAGCGACAAGGGCTGCCCATGGCTGGCGATGTCATCGCTGGCCACCGCTCCCAGGTTGCCCACGTTCGAGCCTGCATACAGCCCGGCATCGCTGTTAAGCAACTCTTGCCAACGTTCACCGAACGGCACGCCGATCCGGTACCCCTCGCGCGGCACCGGGGTGAAGTTGGCTACCACCAGCAGAGGTTCGCCCTGGCTGCTCCAGCGCAGCCAGGCGTACACGCTGTTGTGCGCATCGTCGCCGATCAGCCACTGGAAGCCCTGGGGCTGGCAGTCCTGTTCGTGCAGCGCCGGCTCCTCACGGTACAGCCGGTTGAGATCGCCGACCAGGCGCTGCACCCCTTGGTGCTCGGGGTATTGCAGCAGGTACCAGTCCAGTTCGCTGTCGTGGTTCCACTCGCGCCACTGGCCGAACTCGCAGCCCATGAACAGTAGCTTCTTGCCCGGGTGGGCCCACATGAACGCGAGGTAGGCGCGCAGGTTGGCGAACTTCTGCCAGCGATCGCCGGGCATCTTGTCGATCAGCGAGTGCTTGCCGTGCACTACCTCGTCGTGGGAGATGGGCAGGATGAAATGCTCGGAGTAGGCATAGATCAGCCCGAAGCTCATCTCGTTGTGGTGGTAGGTGCGGTGGATCGGGTCGTTCTGCATGTAGTGCAGGGTGTCGTGCATCCAGCCCATGTTCCACTTGTAGGCAAAGCCCAGCCCGCCCTGCTGGGTCGGCTGGCTGACGCCCGGCCAGGCGGTGGATTCCTCGGCGATGATCAGCGCGCCCGGTGCTTCGTGAGCGGCGACGCCGTTGAGGTGGCGGATGAAGTCGATGGCTTCGAGGTTCTCGCGCCCGCCATGGCGGTTGGGCACCCATTCGCCGGCCTTGCGCGAGTAGTCGCGGTAGAGCATCGACGCCACGGCATCGACGCGCAGGCCGTCGATGTGGAAATGCTTGAGCCAGTGCAGCGCCGAGGCCAGCATGAAGCCGCGCACTTCGTTACGGCCAAGGTTGTAGATCAGCGTGTTCCAGTCCTGGTGGAAGCCTTCCAGCGGATTGTCGTACTCGTACAACGCGGTGCCGTCGAATCGCGCCAGGCCGTGTTCGTCGGTGGGGAAATGCGCCGGTACCCAGTCGAGGATCACGCCGATGCCGCCCTGGTGGCAGGCGTCGATGAAGAAGGCGAAATCTTCCGCCGTGCCGTAGCGCGAGGTCGGGGCGAACAGCGACAGCGGCTGGTAGCCCCAGGAGCCGCCGAACGGGTGCTCCATGATCGGCATCAGCTCGATATGGGTGAAGCCCAGTTCCTGCACGTAGGGCACCAGGCGTTCGGCCAGTTCGCGCCAGTTGTAGAAGCGCGCGACCTCGCCGGTATCGTCCAGCTCGCAGCGCCAGGAGCCGGCGTGCAGCTCGTAGATCGACAACGGTGCGTTGTAGGCGTGGCGCTGGGCGCGCTGTGCCATCCATTGCTCATCGTGCCAGTCATGAGCCAGGGCGCCGGCCACCTTCGAGGCGGTACTCGGCGGCAGCTCGGTGGCGCGGGCCAGCGGGTCGGCCTTGAGCGGCAACACACCGTCGGCGCCGAGCACTTCGAACTTGTAGGTCTCGCCGACACCCAGGCGCGGCACGAACAATTCCCACACCCCGGCGCTGTGGCGCAGGCGCATGGGGTGGCGGCGACCGTCCCAGTTGTTGAAATCGCCCACCACCGAAACCCGCCTGGCGTTGGGCGCCCACACCGAGAAGCACACGCCGTCGATGCCGTCGGCCTGGGTCGGTTGCGCACCGAAGCGGCCGGACAGGTCGCGGTGATTGCCCTCGGAGAACAGGTACATGTCCATGTCGCCCAGTTGCGGGCCGAAGCTGTAGGGGTCTTCGGTGACCTGCTCGCCCCCGGCCCAGCCGATCTGCAGCAGGTAGGGCTGTGCATCGTTGATGTGCGCGGTGAACAACCCTGGCAGGCGCTGTTGCTCCATGTCAGCGAGCACACGTCCGCCATCGCGCGCCAGCACGCGCACATTCAGGGCGTTGGGCAAAAAGGCCCGGATAAACTGACCGCCTGCACCATCGGGGTGCGGGCCGAGCACGGCGAACGGGTCGGCGTGCGTGGCGCTGGCAAGGGCGTCCAGGTCCCGTTGCCGAAGGCTGCCGTTGTCACGCGTGGTTGCATTCATCTCACTGCCCCTTTCCATGTGTTTACACGATTGCTTGACGACCTTTTGACAGCGGCGTGGGAGCGGGCTTGACCCGCGATTGGGCCTCTACCCTCATCGCGAGGCAAGCTCGCTCCCACGCCGCCACAATCAGAAAAACGTTCATGACTCCCCCCAGGTACTGATCAACCCATGCAGGCCATGCAAAGGCACGGCCAGCCAGCTCGGCCGGTTCTCGGCTTCGTAGCTGATTTCGTAGGCGGCTTTTTCCAGGCAGAACAGTTCCAGTGCGGCGCGCTCGCCCTCGGCCTGCTGCCAGGCATGGGGCATGGCGGCGGTGACCAGGCCATAGGCTTCGACGAAGGCGTGACGCGACTGGTGCAGGTACTGCCGGGCAACCCGCTGACGGGCCTGGCGCGCCGCGTCGGAGAGGTCTACCGCCGAGGCGCTGCGCAGGATCATGGCAGCAGCATAGTCGAAGGAGCGCAATACGCCGCTGACATCCTTGTAAGGGCTGTGCTTGGCCCGGCGCTCGTCGAGCGGCCGCGCCGGTTCGCCCTCGAAATCGATCAGGTAGGCATCGCCCTGCACCACCAGCACCTGGCCCAGGTGCAGGTCGCCGTGCACACGCATCAACAAGCCGCCCTGGGCCTGGCGGGCCAGGTTGTCGATGTGCTGGCGCAAGCCTTGGCGTTGTTGCTGCAGGTCGTCGACCAGGGCCTGGCTGTCGTTGTCCAGGCTGTTGCGGTGCTGGGCCAGCAGGTCCAGGGCATGCTCGAGTTCGGTGCTGATCTGCCGGCTCCAGCGCTCGCTGTCCCGGGCATCGCTGGGCCGAGGTTGGAACGCTTGATCAGTGGTGGGCGCCGCCAGCAGCTGGTGCATCTCGCCCAGGCGCTGGCCCAGCAAGGCGGCGAAGCCGGTGAGTTCGGCCAAGGCGTCGGTGTGCGCCTCCTGCTCGCTGCGGGTCGGTTCCATCTCGTCGCGGATCGCCCGCTCCAGGGTGTTCTGGGTCCAGTCCCAGGCATCGCCCTGGTTGCTCAAATAGCCTTGGGCGATCATCAGCAGGTGCGGCTGCTCGCGTTCATCGACGCGGCTTACCCAGGCCAGCAAGGGGGAAATATTGGCGAAGCCCGCCGCGGTCAGGTAGGCGCTCATCTCCAGCTCCGGGTGGGTGCCGGGGTTGACCCGGCGGATCAGCTTGAGCACCAGGCTGCCGCCCACCACCACCGAGCTGTTGGACTGCTCCGCGCCCAGGTAGCGCACTTCGCTCTGTTCATCGAGTGCCAGCGCGGCGAGCTGCTCGGTGCACTGGAAACGCAGTTCGCCCAGGCCGTCGCCGCAGGGCAGGCGCAGGCCGTCCTGGCAGCCGCACAGCACCGCGCGGATGAAAGGCTCGAGGACGAAGGCATCGGTGATAAGCCCTACCTGACGACCACGGCGCACCCGCGACAGCGCCAGTTGCTGGGGCAGCGCGGCGTTGATCTGCTCCTCGGGCAACAGCCCGAACGGCAGCTGGTAGTGGCTCACCACCCCTTTGCTGTGCACCTCCAGCTCGCCGAGCAATGCCGGCAACGTCGCGGTGGCGACGCGTACGCCGTAACGCAGGCGCACCTGGTCGATCGGCCCTTCCTTGCCGGCGAACCAGCGGCGCTTGGGCAGGTACTGGGGCAGGATCGCGCTTTCCAGGGTGTCCCGGGACGGCGCTTCAAGCAGCTCTTCCATGCGCTTGCGCAGCACCAGGGTGGTCAGCTCGGGCAGGCCTTCGGTGGGCTGCACATGCCAGCTGGGCATGCGATCGTGGGCGGCCAGCAGGAACCAGTAGAAGCCGTATGGCGCCAGGGTAAGCAGAAACGGCAACTGGCCGATGGGCGGGAACGCGCTGCCACCGAGCATCTCCACCGGCACCCGTTCGGCGTACTGCGAAAGCTCCAGCTCCGCGGCCTGGGCAGCGCGTGAAACGTTGGCCACGCACAACACCACTTCACTGCTGCCCTCGGCATCGGTGTATTCGCGGATATAGGCGAGGATGCGTCGGTTGCTCGGGGTGAGCATTTTCAAGGTGCCACGGCCAAAGGCCTTCTGCTGGTTGCGCACCGACAGCAGGCGGCGGTTCCAGTTGAGCAGCGAGTGCGGGTCGTGGGCCTGGGCTTCGACATTAATGGTCTGGTAGCCGTACAGCGGGTCCATGATCGGTGGCAGCACCAGGCGCTGCGGGTCGGCCTTGGAGAAACCGCCGTTGCGGTCCGGCGACCACTGCATGGGGGTGCGCACGCCGTCGCGGTCGCCCAGGTAGATGTTGTCGCCCATGCCCAGTTCGTCGCCGTAGTACAGCGTGGGCGTGCCAGGCATCGACAGCAGCAGGCTGGTCAGCAGCTCGATGCGCCGCCGGTCGCGCTGCAGCAAGGGCGCCAGGCGTCGGCGAATCCCCAGGTTGATGCGCGCGCGACGGTCTTCGGCATAGTAGTTCCACAGGTAGTCGCGCTCGCGGTCGGTGACCATCTCCAGGGTCAGCTCATCGTGGTTGCGCAGGAAGATCGCCCACTGGCAGTTGGCGGGGATCTCCGGGGTCTGGCGCAGGATATCGGTGATCGGAAAACGGTCTTCCATGGCCAGGGCCATGTACATGCGCGGCATCAGCGGGAAGTGGAAGGCCATGTGGCATTCGTCGCCCTCGCCTTCGCCGAAGTACGGCCGGGTGTCCTCCGGCCACTGGTTGGCCTCGGCCAGCAGCATGCGGTCGGGGTAGTTGGCGTCGATCTCGGCGCGGATCGCCTTGAGCACCACGTGGGTCTCGGGCAGGTTTTCGTTGTTGGTGCCGTCGCGTTCGATCAGGTAGGGGATGGCGTCCAGGCGCAGGCCGTCGACACCGATGTCGAGCCAGAAGCGCATCACCCCGATCACGGCCTTGAGCACCTGCGGGTTGTCGAAGTTCAGGTCCGGCTGGTGGGAGTAGAAGCGGTGCCAGAAATACTGGCCGGCCACCGGGTCCCAGGTCCAGTTGGACTTTTCGGTGTCGAGGAAGATGATCCGGGTGCCGTCGTATTTCTGGTCGTCGTCCGACCACACGTAGAAGTCCCGGGCCTTGCTGCCGCGCTTGGCGTGGCGGGCGCGCTGGAACCAGGGGTGCTGGTCGGAGGTGTGGTTGATGACCAGTTCGGTGATTACCCGCAGGCCGCGCTTGTGGGCTTCGGCGATGAAGCGTTTGGCGTCGGCCATGCTGCCGTAGTCCGGATGCACGGCTTTGTATTCGCCGATGTCGTAACCGTCGTCGCGCCGTGGCGAGGGGTAGAACGGCAACAGCCAGAGGGTGTTGACGCCAAGTTCGGCGATGTAGTCGAGCTTGCTGATCAAGCCGGCGAAATCGCCGATGCCGTCGTTGTTCGCGTCGAAGAACGATTTTACGTGCAGCTGGTAGATCACCGCGTCCTTGTACCAGAGGGGATCGTCGATGAAGGCTGCCGGGCGGGAACGCTTGGCCATGTGCGACTCCTTTCTGTTCGGTTTTGTGCACGAGGTTGATCGCGGGGCAAGCCCGCTCCCACGTGGTAGATCGTGGGAGCGGGCTTGCCCCGCGATTGGCCTAGCGCATTTTCTCTATCCGCCAGATCCCAAACGGCTGGTGCCAGGGCTCGATGCGCATCCACTGGGTCTTGCCGTGCCAGGTCCAGCGCTGGCCGTTCATCAGGTCTTCGCCCTGGGTGTCGGCGTTGTCGTCCAGGCCCAGTTCCCACAATGGCAGCTCGAAGTTGGCCTCCTGGGCGTTGTGCGGGTCGAGGCTGATGGCGACGAGGATGTAGTTGTCGCGCTCGGCGGTGCGCTTGGCGAAGTACAGGATCTGGTCGTTCCAGCAGTTGAGCAAGACCACGCCCAGGTGGGTCTGCAGGGCGCGGTTCTGCCGGCGGATGCGGTTGAGCTGGGCGATTTCGGCGACGATGTTGCCGGGCTGGTTGAAGTCGCGCGGGCGGATCTCGTACTTCTCCGAGTCCAGGTATTCCTCCTTGCCGGGCAGCGGCGTGCCTTCGCACAGCTCGAAGCCCGAATACATGCCCCATAGCCCTGAGCCCATGGTCGCCAGCGCGGCGCGGATCAGAAAGCCCGCACGGCCGGAGGTGTGCAGGAAGAACGGGTTGATATCCGGCGTGTTGACGAAGAAGTTGGGCCGATAACACAGGCTCCACGGCGGCTGGTTGAGCTCTTCGAAGTACTCGCGCAGCTCCTGCTTGCTGTTGCGCCAGGTGAAGTAGGTGTAGCTCTGCGCGTAACCCACCTTGCCCAGCCGCGCCATCATCGCCGGGCGGGTGAAGGCTTCGGCGAGGAAGATCACCTCGGGATGCTGGCTGCGCACATTGGCGATCAGCCATTGCCAGAACGGCAGCGGCTTGGTGTGCGGGTTGTCGACGCGGAAGGTCTTGACCCCCTCCTCGACCCAGCCGACCACCACGTCGCGCAGCGCCAGCCACAGGCTGGGCACCGCCTCGGGGGCGTAGAAATCGACGTTGACGATGTCCTGGTACTTTTTCGGCGGGTTCTCGGCATAGCGGATGGTGCCGTCGGGGCGCCAGCTGAACCAGCCGGGGTGCTCCTTCAGCCAGGGGTGGTCCTGGGAGCACTGGATGGCGAAGTCCAGGGCGATCTCGAGGCCGTGTTCGGCGGCAGCCGCCACCAGCCGGCGGAAGTCTTCGCGGCTGCCCAGCTGAGGGTGGATGGCGTCGTGGCCGCCCTCGGCACTGCCGATGGCGTAAGGGCTGCCGGGGTCGCCGGGCTCGGCCTGCAACGCGTTGTTGCGGCCCTTGCGGTGCTGCATGCCGATGGGGTGAATGGGCGGGAAGTACAGCACGTCGAAGCCCATGTCGCGGATCATCGGCAGGCGCTGGTGCACGTCGTCGAAGGTGCCGTGGCGCTCGGGGTTGTCGGTTACCGAGCGTGGGAACAGCTCGTACCAGCTGGCGAACAACGCGGCTTCGCGGTCCACGTCCACGGGGAACTCGGGGCTGCGGGTGAGGTAGCTGCGGTGCTCGGCCTCGCTCATCAAGCGGGTGACATCGGGGTGCAGCAGCTGCGCCACCTGCTCGTCCAACGGCAGGCCCGGCAGGCGCTGCCGCAGGTGCTGCAGTTGCTCGCGCAACAGGCCGTCGCTGCGTTCGATGCCCTTGCCCAGCAGCAAGCGCCCTTCTTCGAGTTCGAGTTTCACGTCCTGGCCTGCCGCGTATTTCTTTTCCAGGTCGTGGGAATAGGTGGCGAACGGGTCGATCCAGGCCTCGATGCTATACAGGTGCAGGCCCAGTTCGCCTGGGGTGAACGCGGCCAGCCACAGGTCGTTGCCCGGCGAGTGCATGGGCACGGCGTGCCAGCGGGCGTCGTGGGCCTGGCGCCAGAACAGGGTCACTGCCAGGCGGTCATGGCCGTCGGCGTACACCTTGGCACTGACCTCGACCTTGTGCCCGCGCACCGCCTTGGCGGCAAAGGTGCCGCCGTCGAGCACCGGGCTTGCATCCTCGATGACGATGCGCGGCGCCAGCAAGGCCTGGGACAGGCTGACGGCCTGCTCCGGGTGGTCGTTGGCCATGGGCACGCTTTCGAAGGGCTCGTTACCTGACATCGCACTCACTCCATTGGGCTTGTGGCGGTAAGGGTTCTGAGCCGTGATCGGGCGCGGGGGTTCAAAAAAACTGAGCGAATGGCGCGAGGCGTGAGTCCAAGCCTGCAACACCGCTTCATTCACCACGCGAGGTCAGGCCCATGAGTATTCCCATTCCACCGGAGACACCCGACCCGAACATCGACGACCCGACATTGCCGCCGCCAGTGCCCGAGCAAGAGCCGGACGAAGCGCCGATCAAGCCGAGCGTGCCGCCGACTGTGGGCGACCCGCCGAGCGAGGAGCCGCCGGTGAAAGCTTGAGGATAGACAAGGCTGGGGGCGAGGCTGGCGGGGCACCTGATATTTTTGCCAGTAGCGCAGGCGGGTGAAGCTGGTTAAACAAAGCACTCATTCCCTGACGCAAGCTGCCCTCATGCCCACTGAAGACCGTGTCACCTCGATCCTGCTGTGGATCATCGACGATTTTCTCGAGCTCAATGGCCGACACAAGCAGCTCAAGGCTGATCATGAGCTCGGCGAGCTGGGTGCAGATAGCTTCGACATGGTCGAGCTGCAAGCGCGGATCGAAGAGGCGTTGCAGATCCTGATCGAAGAGCAGCTTCGCGTCGACATCACCTTCAGTCAGTTGCTCACATTGGTGCGCAAGGCGCGGGCCAATGCGCACCACTGACACGCCCCTTTCCCTTCATCGCCACCTGGCATTTTTGCCAGGTGTTCAACCTGAGCACTGAGCGTAGCGTCGACTCACCTGCCTGATCAAATAGGGTCAACGCTCAGCCAAGGACTTGCGTGATGAACGACAATTCAAGCCAAAGCGACTACCAAGCACACGCCACCCGCACAGACTCGGCCACCTACATGAGCCTGTTCGCGGACGATCAAACCCGCTGTGCACCTGGCGCGTTGATGGCCAACAACAACCGCTTGGCCTACCTCGTTCACCTGAAGGAATTGATCCAGGCTTTCGAGGTGCGAGCAGATGTCGCCGCGCCGATCACGTTGCAGAAGCGGCGCCCCGACTTGCTCGCACTCAAACTGGAAGAAAAGAACACGAGGAAGTCGCTGCCCAAGGTGAAACTGGTGCTCAACTTGCTGGAAAGCAGGGCACAGGAGGCACTGTCGACGCAACAGACACTGCAGCAGGCGGTTTGCGAGGGAATCTATCAGGGCAACGTGCCGTTCCATCATGCCTGGGAGTCAATCAAAGCCACGTTGACCGCCAGGAATCTTGACCTTGGGGAGATGCTGCGCCGCAGTAACCTTGGCTACCCCGCCTTCGCGTTCGATAACCTCGCCAATGCCGAACAGCGCTTGGCGACGCGTTTGGACTGTGGCTTTTCGCCTCAGTTGCAGGCGCTGCTGCTGGAAGGCGAAAGCACGGATGCAGTCTTCTACAAGCTGCATTTCCAGTCCGAAGCCAGCAAGCCGCTGGACTTGCTCAACACCAGCCGCGCGCTGACCAAGGCGCTGGGGTTGACCCGTCGGGAGCTGCGCAAATTGCTGGCCGTCAACGCCATTGGCAAGGACGGGACCTCTGTACGGCGCAGCGTCAACGCCACCGCCAAGTCACTGGCCGCCCCATCGAGCCAGGTGCATGGCGCTGCGTTCATCAACAACGCGGGCAAACCCTTGTACCTCACCGAGCTGAACGCCACGGGAAACGACAAGAAGACGGTGGAAATCACCGGGCTCGCCCGCCCTCACCTGGACCGACTGCAACGCATCCTGCGCCTGCAACGCGCCCTGGCGTTGAGCGCTGACGAGACCGATGCTCTGGTCATGGCCGCACTGCGTGCCGAGGGCCAGTCCAGCAACTATCGCCTGACCAGTAATACATTGCGCGCCTTGGGGTTGTTCCGGCACCTGCAACAGAAGTTCGGGGTTACGCCATGGCAGTACGCCGCGTTCCTCGATCAGGTTTCTCCCTATGCCACCGACCAGAAGGAATCGTTCTACGACAAGTTGTTCATCCCCTCTAACCGTGACGAAGAAGCGCCCAGGGCACCGGCGCTGTTACTGGACGACGGCGAGTTCGACCCCAACGCCTCCAGTGGTGACGATGCGCTGACCATCGAACAGCTCTGCCAGGCACTGAAGGTGGACGTCATCCTGTTGCGTGTCACGCTTGAGTGGGTCACCACGGCCCAGGGACTGCGCAAGCCCAAACGATCGCTTGAGGTGATCTCGGCCTGCTACCGGATCATCACGCTCTCTCGCCTGTTCGGCACGTCACCCCTGCAAGGCCTGACCCTGCTCGGGTTGTTGATGGATGAGCAGCCAGCGTACCGCCAGCAACTGGCTGGCAAGCCAAGCTTGTTGGGAGAAACCAACCAGCCCGATCTCGTCGATGTGCTCATTGGAATGATGGACGCCATGGCATGGCTGCAGAAACAGGGGCTGGACGCCGTGCAGCTGGCCATGACCTTGCGTCAACGAGTGCCATTGACCTCCACCCTCTGGGAGCGTGCGTTCACAACAGACACACCCACGGCGGACAACCCGGAAACGCTTCATCTCGCGCTGAGCAGAGCATTAGGGCTTGAGGACAGCAACCTCATTGAGCCCTTGCTGAAATGGGCCGTGATTGACTCCAAAAGCTTCTCCACGCGCCTCGATACCATTCGGCGAGAGTGCACGTCGGGCAAGACGGCACTCAGCCAGTTCACAGATGACGACAAGCAGACGTGGTCGATACTGCAGCGTCACAGCAACATGGTGAATCTCTTCAAGCTCAGTGCCGATGCGCTCAAACAGATCACCGTCAACCCTGGCTGGTTAGACCTCGAAGGCGCGGATAAAAACCACCATCGCGCGCTCGACCTCACCACGGTGTATCAGCTGGGCCGTTACAAGGCTGTGCTCGCCAGGTTGGGAGCAGGCAAGCTGGAACAGGATTTGCTGAAGTATTTCGCCGACGTCAACAGCAACATTAATGCCCCGTTGAAAGAGGATTCAAAAACGACCTGGGCGGCGCTAGAACTGCTGCTGGGCCAGCCCAACGGCGGCTTGGCTGACTTGGCCGCCATCACCCCCCCTACAACACTGCGCGGTCTCGACCAACTGCAGCGCCTGCTGGAGATCGCAGGCGGGCAGCAACTGTCGGTGAACTCCCTGCTCGAATTGAGCAAGTTGCGGCAAGCCACGGACTACACCACTTTCCAGCAAGCGGCCGTCGTTCTGCGCCGGGCCTGCACTAGCAAGCAACGCAAAGCGCTCGATGCGCAACTAAGCCTCGCCTGGCGCGACGCACTGATGCACTGGATGCTGGCGTACTGGGCGTCCAAGGATGCGGCGCGTAGTTGGGTGAACAGCCCGCAGACACTGGCCGATTACCTGCTGATCGACCTTCAGGTCTCCCACGAGCCACTGACGACTCGCGTGTTGTCGGCCATCGCCAGCCTGCAGCGCTACCTGCATCAGATCCATTCATGCCTGGAGAACGGTTACCGCAATACCGCTATCAGCGAGGCCGAGCGCGACGAGTGGGAGAACTTCTCCAGCAGCTACGAGCGCTGGAAATTGCGCAAGGATGCGCAGAACGAGCCACAGAACTACATCGACCCCACCCGCCGCCAACGCAAGACCACGGCGTTTAAGGACCTTGAGATGCTGCTGGCCCAGGGCAAGTGCCAGCCCGAGGACGTTCAGACCGCCATGCTCGCCTACCTGAGCACCTTCGAGAAGCTCAGCAATATCCAACCCATTTCGGCCTATGCCGATGGCACGTCGCCGTTGACCGACACCTATCACTTCATCGGCAAGACCAACGTCGAGCCGGTGGAGTACTACTGGCGCACGTTGGACATGTCCCAGCGCGATCAGGACAACGCGCCGAGCATGCTGGCGTGGGGGGAATGGGAGAAGATCAGCTTGTCGGTCGGCGGGCAGGTGGCGTTGACGCCGTTGCCCAAGACAGCGCCCCAGTCGGCCGAAGCAGGCCCGGCGCCGGCTACAGCAGCATCGGTAGAAAAAGCCAAGATGGCGCAACAGGTGGGCCCGAGCAAACCTCAGGAACAGCGTACACACGTCGAGTTGATCAGGCCGGTAGTCATCGTCGGCCGCCGCTATGTCCTTTGGGTCGAGCGCGAAACAACCGCGCTCGCCATGGGGCCGGACAACAAACCGAGTGAATTCTTCCCGCTTCGGGTGTGTTTTGCCTTCCAGCAGACCGATGGTGCCTGGAGCCCGCCCAACGAACTGATGCGACTGGATGGGCATGATGCGAATGGCCTGTTCCAGGCTTCACAGAATGCACCAGAAGCGGTCAGAGGCACTGCAAAAGGAAACCCGTTTCTCAAGACCAAGGACTACATGCCAGGGCTGATGGTCATGGTCAACATCAAAGGCGATCGCCTGCATGATCCATGGCTGACTGTTTTATTGTTCGACGCAAATCTTCAACCTGCAGAAGCATCAAGCCCTCAGCGCAATGTTGATTACTTCATCAGCATGAGGGACTTGCTACTGATCGAGAACAAAGAGCTGGATGTCGAAGACAAGACCACACGGCCAATCGAGGGACAATTGGTCAATAACTGGCTCGCTTTTTTCAAGGACCCCCGAGTGGTGCAGCATCCCTATACAGGTGCCGTGATCGAGCTGGAAGAAAAAACCAGCGATGCCGTGGAGTTCACATGGGACGACGCCGTTATCAGTGAGCGTCTAGCCAACGCCTACGATACAACAAGCAAAGGCCAAGTCTACCTGGATGCCAGTCTAGCGGACGGACTAGGAGATATTGAAATCAGTGTCGATATGGACGCACTCTGGAAGGCGCGCGACACGGGTTGGGTTATGAAAGACTATTCGGTCTCGGATCCCAGAGTCGGTGACATCGCCCTTGTCAGGTTTGAAGCAACTGAAATCCAAGAAGCTGATCTTGACTATCTGTCGGGCAAACTCCTCCAGAAAGACACCATTCGCAAATACCGTGAAATCGACACCAGTTCCCAATACGGAACCGAGGGAACATATGATATAAATAAAGTCATGAGCACTTTCGACAAATCCATCAACTCCATTGACATCCCAGACGGAGAAAACCAAAAACAATTTATATGCAACAATTTCCTGCGCAGCACACTAACAATTATTGAAAAACCAAAGCACACAATACAATACAACCTTAGAATCTCAACAGCCAACAAAGACGACACCAACGCCAGCACCAATGAGACTGGAGAGACCACTATCTCCACCACCACCGCATACATTTTAACCAAAATTTCTACTCACCATTTAAAGTGTCTCATTCATGACTTTACAACCAGGGAATCCGACCCGCCCGAGAACACAACAGCAAACAAAATAGAGCTACCACACTTTAAAAATGGCACCCCTAAAAAATTAGAATTCACCCTCCAAAACTACTATCCAGAGAAAATCGAGTTTTCATGGGAACCGGAAATTTTACAAAGCCAAGTCACTGACTCCCTCTACATACCCTACCGTATCACCGCATCGTTCTCAGCGACCCGTAATGCCACTTGGACACTTCCTATTGCTGAACGCAGCAGGCTTGAAACACCCCCTTTAAAACAACTTGAAACACTGCTAAAAGAAAAGCCTTCCGCCTTTAAAAAACTTAAACAAACGCTATTGAAAGTACGCTATATCACAAGAGAAACGTTCAATCAGAAAATGAACGTAACCGGTTCACCAAGCGACGCATCTTGCCTCTCGATCACCGCCGCTATCTCCAACGCAAACCAACAAGGAAAGGCGGATGTCGTCAGTGCACTCATCAACGATGAGAAAGCAGCGCTGAAGCGTTATTTCGCAGCGGACGAACAACTCCCGGATGACCTACTGGACGCAGTTCTACGCCTTTACCACTTCACTCCCGACATTTGCCGACGCATTCTTTTATACATCGACCCACAGCACCTAATGACTTTCGAGGACGTGATTCAACCCAACGGCAAGAGCCAGGCAAAGTTCCTCTGCCCTCTCAACCGAGATGTCACTCAAATCACCTTGAAACTGACACTGCTCAACCCCTTGAACGACACCGAGGTCATCGGCACGGCAACCCGTGCCTATACCCTGCGCGATCTGGGCGACGACGCCGTCCCAAGCGTTACGCTCAGGCGCAACGATGAGCAAGTGATCTACCTGGACCTGAAAGAAGCCAACGACAAGCTCGCGACGAACCTGCCACGCATGCCCGACAGCCTGCGGATCAATACCTTGTTCGGCAAACAACTGGTCGCCTTGGCCACACAGTCGGTTCAGAAGACCCTGTCCTGGGAGGCCCAGCATCTGCGTGAGCCACATCTTGAACCGGGCAGCAAGCCCAGCACGGTCGACTTTCGCGGTGCCAACGGCCTGTATTTCTGGGAACTGTTCTTCCACGTCCCCTTCCTGGTGGCCTGGCTGCAACGCCAGAATCGCGAGTACAGCCAGGCCTGGCGTTGGTGCACACGCCATTTGTTCGACCCTTATCGCAATTGGACACCCGAGGGTAACCACCCGCCGCTGTTCTGGCTCACCCGACCGTTGCTGGGACGCGCCGCCTTCGCGGCCCCCGGCGAGGCGAACGACCCTGACTTGCTGGCCTACGCCGAGCCCGAGCGCTATCGCAAGGCGTTGCACCTGTTCGTGGTGGAGAGCTGGCAACGCCAAGGTGATGACCGGTACCGCCTGCTCACCCTGGATTCACTGATCGATGCCGCTCTGTGCTACGACAAAGCCCTGCGCCTGATCGGTGTGCTACCCGAGAACCTCTCCACCGCTCCGCTGCAAGCACCGTCGCTGGACGACGCAAGGACCGACAGCTTCACCCCGCCCCTCAACAACAAACTGGTCGAGCTACGTAATCTGTTGCGCAACCGCCAGTTCAACCTGAGACACGGCTTGAGCCTGGACGGCAAACCTGCGTCGATCATGATTGCCCCCGAGTTCCTTGATCAAGTTGCGATGGGGTATGGCGGCAGCAGTCAGGACTCAGCCTCCCCTGCCTACGGTTCCAGAAAAATCCCACCTTGCCGTTATGACAAAGTGCGGCAATGCGCTGGGGAAGCCGTACAACAGTTGATTGCCATGGGCCAGACACTCAGGGGGTTATACGATACCGAGGCTTCGCAACAATTGGCCTTGCTTGGGAAACGCAATTTTATCGAATTGCTGGACTTTCCGAAGCAACTGCAGGAGCAGGCTCTGGAGCTAGCCAGACGCGAACGAGACACCGTTTTGGAAAGTCAGAAGTTGATCCGACAACGCCTGAGTTACTATCAGGAACTGCTGGACGTCGGCGTGAAACCCCTGGAGGAAACTGCCCAGAAACTCGCAGGCCAGTCTGTAACCCTTCGCGCTGTCGCAGTACCTTACTACTTCGCCACCAGCGTTGCGGCCCTCGCGCCTACAATCTTCGGCACATCCTGGGGTGGTTTCTCCGCGGAGGAAATGCCGGAAGCATTGGCCAACGCATATGAATCGATAGCAGAAACACTCGAAACCAAAAGCAACCAGTTCGATAAGCAAGCCGAATACCAATTGCGTGCCAAGCAATGGCAATACGAAGTCGAACAATCCACCTATGAGCTCAAAGTGCTCGACAAGCAACTACTCGAACGGGACGTGCATATTCGCGCGGCCCGCATCGCGGTACAAGAAGCCCGGGGCACCCAGGCCGCCCACCGTGCCGAACTGGAACTCATGACATCGGTTTTCGCCAGCCACCACACTTACCTCTGGCTAATCGGCCGGATGTCGGAGCTTTACAGCGCCGCCTACGATGCCACATTGTCGCTATGCCTGATGGCCGAGGCATGCCTGCAATACGAACTGGGCAATTTCAACGACACTTGGATCAAGACCAACGGCTGGCTCGACAACTGGCGCGGCATGCTCGCCGGCGAGGCACTGCAGCGCGACCTGATACAGATGGATGTGGCGGCTCTGCGCGATAGCGTTCGGCCCCTGGATATCCGTAAAGACCTGAAGCTGACGAAACTCAAGGGTTGGACCAAGCAGCAGTTGCTCGACGCGCTGGTGAAGAATGAGATCTTCTTCGAACTGGCCCCCTGGCACTTCGACGAAGACTTTCCCGGCCA
Organism: Pseudomonas sp. zfem004; assembly: GCF_032621715.1. NCBI lineage: Bacteria > Pseudomonadati > Pseudomonadota > Gammaproteobacteria > Pseudomonadales > Pseudomonadaceae > Pseudomonas > Pseudomonas sp. zfem004. The sequence goes on from NZ_JAVYJF010000007.1 coordinate 79,928, forward strand.
TTACCTGCGCCGAATCGAACGCATCATGGTAACTTTCGATATCACCGGGGTCCCTCCCTCCACCGCCATACCGGCCATGCTTTACCAAACCTCGAACCAAGTATTGCTGTCGGACGACCTCGACGGCGCCAAACACATGTATTTGGCCACACAGGGCAACCCTGCGGCCGTACTTCGTGATGTGCGGCCAAACCAGCACGTCGCGATCTGGTCCGCGAAAGAAGTCACCCGCAGCTTCGAATTGCAGCCATCGATCTCGGACAAGACCCGTTACCAACCCTTTGAAGGCACAGGTGTGATCTCCAGCTGGAAACTCCAGTTCCCAGGGGGAGCGATCAACAACCCTGCGCTCTACCAGGCGCCTGCCTGGATGCTCAATGACATCAATATACAAATCACCTATTCCGCAGTCGAAGGCTCGCCGAGCTTCCGCGCTGACATCAAGAACCTGTTCGACAACCGGCAATCTAGCAAGCAGGACAACTCCGAGGCAGTAGAGGCCGACAAATTGGGCAACACCGACAATGCCCTCGTTACAGCCAAGGAAGCCGAACAAGCAGCCATTGCTGCCTTTGCAAAGGCACAGGCAGCGGTCAATGAGCCAGTGCTGCAAATCCCCGAGGCTGCCGCGCAGGCCCTCAAGGCGAACGAGGCAAAAGATACGGCGGACAAGGCCGCCAAGGCTGCGACCGCCGCTCGGCTCGCCACCGAAACGGCGGCCAAGGCTGGCAAGGTGGACGTGGCCAATACCGAAGCACAGAAGGCCCTGGAGGCAGCCGAGAATGCGATCGCTGCCGCGAAAGCCGCCGACGATGCGCTCGTTGCTGCCAAGGGCGCCGCGAACAAACGCAAGGCAGAGGCAGCCGCCACTGCAGCCCGCACGGCCGAACAGCAAGCCGTCAAGGCCCTCGATGCCGCCATCGCCGATGCCGATGCTCCGGTACTGAAAGCCCCTTGGGCCAAGGATTGGGCCAGCAAGGCCAGCGATGCCGTCACCAATGCGCGAACAGCAGTCGCCGAGGCGAATACTGCGGCGCAAAACGCACAAGCCGCAGCCTTGTCCGCCGATGCTGATAGCGCAGCCATTGAAAGCGACAAAGCCGTAGAGGCTGCCGAAAGGGCCAAGACGGCGGCAAAAATAGCCGCCGACGCCCGGACACAAGCCGAAACCCAGGCCCGCCAGTCCGTGACGTTCTTCGGCTTGCTGCAGACGATCAGTGCGAGTCGGACCTATGCCGAAGTAACGACCCTGCTCGCCACGATTGCCTCGAAAAAAGCGGCCGCCAGGGACGAGAAGGTAATAAACGCCCTGCGAAACGCCCAGGTCTACGCATTGGTCTGGGGCGTTTACCTGGCAGACAAGGCTGACGCGGATACGGCGGCCATTGCTGTGAAAACCGATGCCGCGGCGGCCGACGCTAAAACCGCTGTTACTGATGCAAGAGCGGCGGAAGATGCGTATTACGAGGCAAAACTCACGAACGCTGACATTCAGTGGGTTGCCGAAGCGATCAAAGTGTATGAGAGCACCAAAGTAAAACAAGAACGCTTGGCCGCGACCGTGAAAGTATATATTAACAAAGCGCTATGCCTCTCTCGTGTAAGCCTTGGCGAAAACTACACCCACACCGGCACAATCAAAAACTTCAATGAGCAGGAAAGAACGTTTGAACTCGAGGATACAGTTGAAAACTTCACGTATCTAATCGACTTTTCTAAACTGACAAGCGTCAATGCTCCTCCGGCTCGACTGAATGTGCTTTCGCTTGACTGGGAGGATATTTATTTATGGCATTGACACGCCCACATCAAACGCCAGCGCCGAATAGTACCTGACATTTTTTGTCAGTAGCCTAAGCGGCCAACCGCCGTCACAGTGACTCACCCAGATCAACCAAGAGGGAAATTAAAATGACAAAGAAAGATGAACTCAAGTCACTCCTCGCCGCCAAATACGATATGCAAGTCGAGGACATCCTAGACACCACAATGATCATCGATATCATCGGCGGCAAAAGAGACCTCGCGGCCAACTTGAAGGAAAAATTCGATGTCGAGCTTTCCGTCAGCGACCTGGAAAACGCCAGTGACGTCAGCGACTTGGCAGAGCTGTTGTAGCTCAGACTGAAACACGCTTCCTTGTTCAGCCCTGTCGGCTGAGCAAGGAAGCTTTGACTCATCGTTGCGCAAGCTCCTCGACACTGATCTCACGCATCCTGAACTTCTGCACCTTCCCGGTCACCGTCATCGGGAACTCGTCGACAAAGCGGAAATGCCGAGGCGCCTTGAAATGCGCCAGGCGTGCCTTGCACCACTGCTGCAATTCATCGGCCGTGGCGCTGTGCCCAGGGTGCAGGCGAATCCACGCCACCACTTCCTCGCCGTACTTGCTGCACGGGATCCCTACCACCTGCGCCTCGGCCACCGCTGGGTGGGTGTGGAAGAACTCCTCCAGCTCACGCGGATAGATGTTCTCGCCGCCGCGAATGATCATGTCCTTGTTGCGCCCGACGATGCGCACGTAACCCTGATCGTCCATCACGGCCAGGTCACCGGTGCGCATCCAGCGGGCCGGATCGATGGCGTCATGGGTGGCCTGCAGGTTGTCCCAGTAGCCGAGCATCACGCTGTAGCCCCGCGTGCACAGTTCGCCGATCTGGCCACGCGGGACGATGCAGCCGTCGGCGTCCACCAGCTTGGTTTCCAGCTGCGGCTGGGTGCGACCGACCGTGGTCACGCGCAGTTCCAGTTCATCATCCGGGCCGGTCTGCAGCGACACCGGGCTGGTCTCGGTCATGCCGTAGGCGATCTGCACCTCGGCCATGTGCATCTGCTCGATGACCTTGCGCATCACCTCGATCGGGCAGGTGGCGCCGGCCATGATGCCGCTGCGCAGGGTCGAGAGGTCCAGCTGCGGGCGCGACGGGTGGTCGAGCATGGCGATGAACATGGTCGGCACGCCGTAGAGGATGCTGGCACGCTCTTCGGCCACGGCGCGCAGGGTAAGCTCGGCGTCGAAGGCGTCGTTGGGGTAGACCATGGTGCTGCCGTGGGTGATGCAACCGAGATTGGCCATGACCATGCCGAAGCAGTGGTACAGCGGCACCGGGATCACCATGCGGTCGTGCTCGGTGAGGCCAAGGCTTGCGCCGACCATGTAGCCGTTGTTGAGGATGTTGTAGTGACTCAGGGTCGCGCCTTTAGGCGCGCCGGTGGTGCCGGAGGTGTACTGGATGTTCACTGGCTGGTCGAACTGCAGGGTGTTCTGGCGCTGCTCGAAGGTGGCGGGATCGATCTCCCCTGCCCGCCCGGCCAGCGCGGCCCAGGGCAGGAAGCCTGCGGGCGGCTCGGCGGCCAGGCTGATCACCCCGCGCAGCTCGGGCAGGCGATCGCTGTTCAATTGGCCAATCGCGTGGCTCGCCAGCTCCGGCACCAGCTCTTGCACCATGGCGTGGTAGTCGGAGGTCTTGAACGCATCGGCGCACACCAGCCAGCGGCAGCCGGACTGGCGCAGCACATACTCAAGCTCCCCCACCCGATAGGCCGGGTTGATGTTGACCAGGATCGCGCCGACCTTGGCCGTGGCCAGCTGCAGGATGCACCACTGGGCGCAGTTGGGTGCCCAGATGCCGACCCGCTCGCCGCCGGCCACGCCCAGCGCCATCAACGCCCGGGCGTGCAGTTCGACCTGTACGGCCAGTTCGCGCCAGCTGTAGCGCAGGCCTTGATGCTTTACTACCAACGCCTCGCGCTCGGCATGCCGGGCAACGGTGGCATCGAAGGCCTGGCCGATGGTCAGGGTCAGTAACGGATGGTCCTGGCGGCCGCGGGTATAGCTTGGTTGACTCATGGGTGTCCCTTCTTGTGGTTGTTCTGGGCACGACTGAAGCAAGCGGCAATTACTCTGGCGTAGATTTACGTTTACGTAAAGGTGATGAATCGATTGACAGTGCCAGAAGCCAGGTTTACGTTAACGTCAACCACGCATCACGGCGGCGAAGAGGAACGAGGTTGTGGGAGCGGGCTTGCCCCGCGATGAGGCCGGACCAGGCAACACAGCTGGCCGTTCTGACGGGCATCGCGGGGCAAGCCCGCTCCCACAACCCCGTTTCCACAAGGTCGCCGTGGTACCCGAATATCAAGAACAAGAAGGTGCCCACATGCATTACCCGACCCTGAACTTCGCCCTGGGCGAAACCATCGACATGCTCCGCGACCAGGTGCGCACCTTCGTCGCCGCCGAGCTGGCCCCGCGCGCCGCGCAAATCGACCACGACAACCTGTTCCCCGCCGACATGTGGCGCAAATTTGGCGACATGGGCCTGCTGGGCATCACCGTTTCGGAGGAGTACGGCGGCGCCGGCCTGGGCTACCTGGCCCACGTGGTGGCGATGGAAGAGATCAGCCGCGGGTCGGCATCGGTGGCCCTGTCCTACGGCGCCCACTCCAACCTGTGCGTCAACCAGATCAACCGCAACGGCACCCACGAGCAGAAACTCAAGTACCTGCCCAAGCTGATCAGCGGCGAGCACATCGGCGCCCTGGCCATGAGCGAACCCAACGCCGGCTCCGACGTGGTGTCGATGAAGCTGCGCGCCGAAAAACGCGGCGACAGCTATGTGCTCAACGGCAGCAAGACCTGGATCACCAACGGCCCCGACGCCAACACCTATGTGATCTACGCCAAGACCGACCTGGACAAGGGCCCCCACGGCATCACCGCGTTCATCGTCGAGCGCGACTGGAAGGGCTTCAGCCGCAGCAACAAGTTCGACAAGCTGGGCATGCGCGGCTCCAACACCTGCGAGCTGTTCTTCGATGACGTCGAAGTGCCAGAAGAGAACATCCTCGGCCAGCTCAACGGCGGCGTGCGGGTACTGATGAGCGGCCTGGACTACGAGCGCGTGGTGCTCTCGGGCGGTCCGACCGGCATCATGCAGAGCTGCATGGACCTGGTCGTCCCCTACATTCACGACCGCAAGCAGTTCGGCCAGAGCATCGGCGAATTCCAGCTGATCCAGGGCAAGATCGCCGACATGTACACCCAGCTCAACGCCAGCCGCGCCTACCTGTACGCCGTGGCCCAGGCCTGCGACCGTGCCGAGACCACCCGCAAGGACGCCGCCGGGGTGATCCTGTACACCGCCGAGCGCGCCACGCAGATGGCCCTGGAGGCGATCCAGATCCTCGGTGGCAACGGCTACATCAATGAGTTCCCGGCCGGGCGCCTGCTGCGCGATGCCAAGCTGTACGAGATCGGCGCCGGAACCAGCGAAATCCGCCGGATGCTGATCGGGCGCGAACTGTTCAACGAAACCCGCTGAGCATAAGGAACGGGCGCACATGGCTACCTTGCATACCCAGATCAACCCGCGCTCGGCGGAGTTCGCCGGCAACAGCGCGGCCATGCTCGAGCAGGTCACGAAACTGCGCGGCCTGCTCGCCCACATCGCGCAGGGCGGCGGGCCCAAGGCCCAGCAGCGGCACACCTCACGGGGCAAGCTGTTGCCGCGCGAGCGGATCGACCGCCTGCTCGACCCGGGCTCGGCGTTCCTCGAGATCGGCCAGCTGGCCGCCCATGAGGTGTACGGCGAAGACGTACCCGCCGCTGGCGTGATCGCCGGTATCGGCCGGGTCGAGGGCGTGGAGTGCATGATCGTGGCCAACGACGCCACGGTCAAAGGCGGCTCCTACTACCCGCTGACGGTGAAGAAGCACCTGCGCGCCCAGACCATCGCCCTGCAGAACCGCCTGCCGTGCATCTACCTGGTGGACTCCGGCGGCGCCAACCTGCCACGCCAGGACGAGGTGTTCCCCGACCGCGAGCACTTCGGGCGGATCTTCTTCAACCAGGCCAACATGAGTGCGCTGGGCATCCCGCAGATCGCCGTGGTGATGGGCTCGTGCACCGCCGGTGGCGCCTATGTGCCGGCCATGGCCGACGAGGCGATCATGGTGCGCCAGCAGGCGACCATCTTCCTGGCCGGCCCGCCCTTGGTAAAAGCGGCGACCGGTGAAGTGGTCAGCGCCGAGGACCTCGGCGGCGCCGACGTGCACTGCCGCACCAGCGGCGTGGCCGACCACTATGCCGATAACGATGAACACGCCCTGGCCATCGCCCGACGCAGCGTAGCCAACCTCAACTGGCACAAGCTCGGCAAACTGCAATGCCAGGCACCGATCGCACCACTGTATGGCGCCGAAGAGTTGTATGGCGTGGTGCCGGCCGATGCCAAGCAGCCATTCGATGTGCGCGAGGTGATTGCGCGCCTGGTCGACGGCTCGGTGTTCGATGAGTTCAAGGCGCTGTTCGGCACTACTTTGGTATGTGGCTTCGCCCACCTGCACGGCTACCCGGTGGCGATCCTGGCCAACAACGGCATCCTGTTCGCCGAAGCTGCGCAAAAAGGCGCGCACTTCATCGAGCTGGCCTGCCAGCGCGGCATCCCGTTGCTGTTCCTGCAGAACATCACCGGTTTCATGGTCGGTAAAAAGTACGAAGAAGGCGGTATCGCCAAGCACGGCGCCAAACTGGTGACCGCGGTAGCCTGCGCCCAGGTGCCGAAGTTCACGGTGATCATCGGCGGCAGCTTCGGTGCCGGCAACTATGGCATGTGCGGTCGCGCCTACGACCCGCGCTTCTTGTGGATGTGGCCCAATGCGCGCATCGGCGTGATGGGTGCCGAACAGGCGGCCGGCGTGCTGGCCCAGGTCAAGCGCGAACAGAGCGAGCGCAGCGGCGAAGTGTTCAGCCTGGAAGACGAGAAGAAGCTCAAGCAACCGATCCTCGACCAGTACGAGCACCAGGGGCACCCCTACTACTCCAGCGCCCGGCTGTGGGACGACGGCGTCATCGACCCGGCGCAGACCCGCGACGTGCTCGGCCTGGCGCTGTCCGCCGCGCTGAACGCCCCGATCGAACAGAGCCGCTTCGGCATTTTCCGGATGTGACCCATGACCGATTTCGCCACCATCGAGCTGGAACACGACCCCCGCGGCTTCACCACCCTGTGGCTGAGCCGGGAAGACAAGAACAACGCCTTCAACGCCCAGATGATCCGCGAGCTGATCGTCGCGCTGGACAAGCTGGCCGAAGACAGCAGCCTGCGCTTTTTGCTGCTGCGTGGCCGTGGCCGGCATTTCAGCGCCGGCGCCGACCTGGCCTGGATGCAGCAGTCGGCGCAACTGGACTTCAATACCAACCTCGACGACGCCCATGAACTGGGCGAGCTGATGTATGCCCTGCACCGCCTCAAGGCCCCGACCCTGGCCGTGGTGCAAGGCGCGGCCTTTGGTGGCGCGCTGGGCTTGATCAGTTGCTGCGACATGGCCATCGGCGCCGAAGACGCGCAGCTGTGCCTGTCGGAAGTGCGTATCGGCCTGGCCCCGGCGGTGATCAGCCCGTTCGTGGTCAAGGCCATCGGCGAGCGCGCCGCCCGCCGCTATGCCCTTACCGCCGAACGCTTCAGCGGTGTACGTGCCCGTGAACTGGGCCTGCTGGCCGAGGTGTACCCGGCCGGCGAACTGGACGCTCAGGTCGAAGCCTGGGTGGACAACCTGTTGCACAACAGCCCCCAGGCCCTGCGCGCCACCAAGGACCTGCTGCGCGAAGTGGACGATGGCGAGCTGAGCCCGGCCCTGCGTCGCTATTGCGAAAACACCATCGCCCGCATCCGCGTCAGCGCCGAAGGCCAGGAGGGCCTGCGCGCCTTCCTGGAAAAACGCCGCCCCGCCTGGCAAACCGAACAGAAGAAGGAACCGCGCCCATGAGCCGTCCCACGTTGACCACCCTGCTGGTCGCCAACCGCGGCGAGATCGCCTGCCGGGTGATGCGCACCGCCAAGGCCCTGGGCCTGACCACCGTGGCCGTGCACAGCGCCACCGACCGCGACGCCCGCCACAGCCGCGAAGCCGATATCCGCGTCGACCTGGGCGGCAGCAAGGCCGCCGACAGCTACCTGGTGATCGACAAGCTGATCGCCGCGGCCAAGGCCAGCGGCGCCCAGGCCATCCACCCGGGCTACGGTTTCTTGTCGGAGAACGCCGGCTTCGCTCGCGCCATCGAACAGGCCGGGCTGATCTTCCTCGGCCCACCGGCCAGCGCCATCGACGCCATGGGCAGCAAGTCGGCGGCCAAGGCGCTGATGGAGGCTGCCGGCGTGCCGCTGGTACCGGGTTACCACGGTGAAGCGCAGGATATCGACACCTTCCGCGCCGCCGCCGAACGCATCGGCTACCCGGTGCTGCTCAAGGCCAGCGCCGGCGGTGGCGGCAAGGGCATGAAGGTGGTCGAGGAGGAAAGCCAGCTGGCCGACGCCCTGGCCTCGGCCCAGCGCGAAGCGCAGTCGTCGTTCGGCGATGCCCGCATGCTGGTGGAAAAGTACGTGCTCAAGCCGCGCCATGTTGAGATCCAGGTGTTCGCCGACCAGCACGGCAATTGCCTTTACCTGAACGAGCGCGACTGCTCGATCCAGCGCCGCCACCAGAAAGTCGTGGAGGAAGCGCCAGCCCCGGGCCTGTCCCCGCAACTGCGCCAGGCCATGGGCCAGGCGGCGGTGCGCGCGGCCCAGGCCATCGGCTACGTGGGTGCTGGTACCGTGGAGTTCCTGCTCGACGCCCGTGGCGAGTTCTTCTTCATGGAGATGAACACCCGCCTGCAGGTGGAGCACCCGGTCACCGAGGCCATCACCGGCCTGGATCTGGTGGCCTGGCAGATTCGCGTCGCCTGCGGCGAAGCGCTGCCGATCACCCAGGAGCAGGTACCGCTGATCGGCCATGCCATCGAAGTGCGCCTGTACGCTGAGGATCCGGCCAACGAATTCCTGCCGGCCACCGGCACCCTGGCGCTGTACCGCGAGTCGGCGCCGGGTGAAGGGCGGCGGGTGGACAGCGGGGTCAGCGAGGGCGATGTGGTGTCGCCGTTCTACGACCCGATGCTGGGCAAGCTGATTGCCTGGGGCCAGGACCGCGAGCAGGCGCGCCTGCGGCTGCTGGCGATGCTCGATGAGTTCGCCATCGGTGGCTTGAAGACCAACATTGCCTTCCTGCGCCGTATCCTTGCCCACCCGGCGTTTGCTGCGGCGGAGCTGGACACAGGGTTCATTCCACGTCATCAGGAGGTTCTGCTGCCGGCGGTTGAAGCCTTGCCCGCGCCGTTCTGGGAAGCTGCCGCCGAAGCCTGGCTGCAAAGCGCGCCGGCCCTGCAACGCCAGGACGACCCGGCCTCGCCGTGGGCTGCCCGCGAGGGGCTGCGCCTGGGGCTGCCAGCGCGTAGCAGCCTGCATTTGCAGTGTGAGGGGCATGAGCAGGCGGTCGCCCTGGAGCGCACTGCGCCGTCTAACTACCAGCTTGTTGGGGAACAGCTGTGCCACGACCAGGGCGGCATCCGTCGTCGCCATCTGGCCGTGCGCCGGGGCGGTACCCTGTACCTGCAGTGGCAGGGTGAGTTGCATGCCGTCAGCGTGCATGACCCGATTGCTGCCGCTGAGGCCAGCCACAGCCATCAGGGCGGGCTCGGTGCGCCGATGAACGGCAGTATCGTGCGGGTGCTGGTGGAGCCGGGGCAGGTGGTGGAGGCAGGCACCGCGTTGGTGGTGCTGGAGGCGATGAAGATGGAGCACAGCATTCGGGCGCCACATGGCGGGACGGTGAAGGCGCTGTTCTGTCAGGAGGGGGATATGGTCAGCGAGGGGACAGTGCTGGTCGAACTAGAGGAATAGGTCGCCAGGACCTTATCGCGGGGCAAGTCGCATCGGCGCACCGCCGCTCCCACGCTCTGAAGTGCCCGCAAGAACTGGCGCAGCGTGGGAGCGGCGGTGCGCCGATGCGACTTGCCCCGCGATGAGGCCCGCCCAAGCCACTACAGCACCCCGTGCATCCGCACCACAACCCCCAGAAACTCGCACCCCTCCTCGCACAGCACGGTGGGATACAAGGTATTGAGCGGCCTGAGCATCCGCTGCCCACCCTCCTCGATCAACTCCCTCAGCACCGCTGGCTTGCCCGGTTGCCGGGCCACCACCAGCCGGCCTGGCGCAACCTCGATCCCGGCATCCACCAACACCAGCACGCCCTGCGGCAGGCTTCTGCCACTGGCGGCGTTCATCGAGTCGTTCTCCACCGGTAACCAGAACGCATTGCCGGCAGGCATATAGCCAGTCAGTTCCTGGGTTTCACTGGACTCGGGCAGCGCGCCCTGCAAGTCGGCCCAGCTCAACACCGGGAAGCGGAAACTGGCATGGCGCATGGCATTGACCGAAAGCGGACGGCCCACCGCGTAAACACCCCGGTCCTCGCGCGCCATGACATCGCGCTCGACCACCATCACCCGCGCCTCCAGGTACACCAGCCCAAGCTGCTCCAGTTTTTCGTTGACGGTCTCCAGGGTGGGCCGGCGCGTGCCACGCAACCAATGGCCGAGACCGCCCTGGGTCATCCCTAAGCGTTCGGCCAGTTGGTATTGCTTGAGGTTGTGCTCGTGCTTGTAGCGCGAGAGAAATTCGATCCAGTTTTCCATGGCTGTGAACGATACGGACTGGATGAATGGCTTCAATACACATCCTGAATTATCTTAGCAGATGCCAATAATACAGAATGACCTAACATCATTCGCTCATTGTCCTGGAACGGATTTCATAGGTGCAGTCATGAGCAATTCGAAAAAAGAAGAAACAGATCTCGACGAAGAGGCCGCCCGCCGCGCCCTCGACTTCTACCTCAACCCCACCCCCAACCCGTCAGAGCTGCAGCGCCCACTGTGGACCCTGCGCGAAGGCGTCACTGGGGCTCAGGCGAACGAACACGCCCTGGCCCTGTTGCGCTGCGCAGCATCCACCGCTCAGGAAACAGGCGCCCATCTGCAGGGCACGACACGGGATGTGATATTTGCCCTGATGCACATGGTCAACATGGCGCGGGCCCTGCTGGAGCAGCGCCAAACCACGGAACAAGGGACGGTATAGAAGGGAGAACGTGATAGCCGACGAACGGCAAAAACCCCGTCTGCCGGGGACGAGGAGCGCGTCAGGAAGATTATTTTACCGATAACCGGAAAAATCATTTGACTGGCAAATGATAACCATTATTATTGCGCTTAGCAGGTCGCGAGACCGGCTGGATAACCTGCAACGTCCTCAGGTCGGACGCTCAGATTATCTCCTCATCAGGCTAATCACGGTTTTTGACCCGGCTTTTTGCCGGGTCATTTTTTTTGGCTCTTCAGGCTAATGAAGATCGTTAATGCCGGCGATGATAGCAAAACTGTGTCAGGACGTGAACGCTCATTACAAATCTTTGCTGAATCAGCACTTGAGAATCAATCTCGTTAAGCTTAAGCTGATCTCGCGTCAAGGAAGATGCCCCCACTCCTCCCCTAATGAGCAAGGAGCTGTTCATGACCCGCTTGCTACTGCCCCTTGAGCATGAACCCCAAATCGCCGAGCAGCATGCTCAGGACAACCTGATGCATGCGCTCAAACGCCTGCCGCGCCGGGTGCAGCAAGTCTTTTTGCTCAACCGCCTCGACCAGCTGGGCTTCGCCGCCATCGCCGAACGCCTCGACCTGCCCTTGATCAGCATCGAACGCCACATGAACCAGGCCCTGCAGACCACCCGCGCGCAAGGCGACGCCGTGGCCAGCATTGCCGGGCAATGGTATGTGCGCCTGCAAAGCCCTGAAGTGACCGCCAGCGAACGCATCGACTTCCGCCGCTGGCTGGATGCGGCCCCCGAACATCTGCGTGCCTTCCAGCAAACCGAATTGCGCTGGCGCAGCCTGCTTGCGCCGGCACGCCAACTGGGTGACGACGGCTGGTATCGACAAGGGCGCGCGGCGTTGTCCCTGGGTGGCTGTTCGATTGCGCTCGGGCTGGGTGTCGCCGCACTGCTGGCGTTGGGTTTGTGGGCCTGAAGGCTTCGCGATCCCTGTGTAGGAGCGCGTCAGCCCTTGAGAGCTGATGGCCAAGCCGACATTCCCTGCACAACGCCGCCACCATGCGGTGTACAGTACCGTCACAACAACGCCAAGACAGGAGACTGGCAATGACCGTGACGCTGTCCCCGCTGCACATCGACTGCGACTTCGATTCCGGCAACATCCTGGTGCTGGACGCCAGCAACCCCGCGCAGGTTCACCTGAACATCCGCCCGGACACCAACAGTGGCCACTTCCAGTGGTTCCACTTCAAGGTCAGTGGCCTCACCCCTGGCCAGGTCCATCGCTTCAGCCTGGATAACGCTGCCGAGTCTTCCTACAAGAATGCCTGGACCGGTTACCACGCCGTGGCCTCCTACGACCAGCAGACATGGTTCCGCGTGCCCAGCCAGTTCGACGGCAAGGCGCTGAGCTTCGAATTGAAAGCTGAGCAAGGTCAGGTGTGGTTCGCCTACTTCGAACCCTACCCCCGCGCCCGCCACAACCAGCTGATCGAACGTGCCCGACAGATCCCCGGCGTAACGCTGCTGGCCAATGGGCGTAGCGTGCAGGGCCGTGACATCCCGCTGCTGCGTGCAGGCGACGGCGCCGCCGGCAAGCGCAAGCTGTGGATCATCGCTCAGCAGCACCCGGGCGAGCACATGGCCGAATGGTTCATCGAGGGCGTGATCGATCGCCTGCAGGCCAACGATAAAGTCATCCAGCAACTGCTGGCCAAGGCCGACCTGTACCTGATCCCCAACATGAACCCGGACGGCGCCTTCCTCGGCCACCTGCGCACCAACTTCAAGGGCAAAGACCTCAATCGCGCCTGGCAGGACGCCAGTGTCGAGCTGAGCCCCGAGGTGTTCTTCGCCCAGAGCCAGATGAAACTGCATGGCGTGGACGCCTTCGTCGATGCCCATGGCGACGAGGAAATCCCCCACGTGTTCACCGCTGCCTGCGAGGGCAACCCGGGTTACACACCGCGCATCGCCAAGCTCGAAGAACAATTCCGCAGCACGCTGTGCAGCCTGACCAAAGACTTCCAGACCACGTATGGCTACACCCGCGACGAACCCGGCCAGGCCAACATGACCTTGGCCTGCAACGCCGTGGGCCAGGCCCATGACTGCCTGTCGCTGACCCTGGAGATGCCGTTCAAGGACCATGACGATGCGCCGAATCCGCGTACCGGCTGGTCCGGCGAGCGCTCGAAGGCGCTGGCGGGGGCGGTGCTGGAGACGCTGCTGAAGATGGTCGACGACCTGCGCTGATACCGTGGGAGCGGCGGTGCGCCGCTGCGACTTGCCCCGCGATTGGCGTCGGAATGCCTGGCATCGTTGCCTGATCTGACGCCAATCGCGGGGCAAGCCCGCTCCCACAACCAAGATCACACCCGGCTCAGAACTGCACATCCAGGATCACATTGTCGAGATAGCTTCCCGCTGGCGGCGTGGCCTGGTCGGTGTACACCTTGGCGTTGTAGTTGAACGTCTGGCTCCCCGTGCCGGTGCCATTGCCGGGGTTCACATCGGCATCGCTGCTTGAGCGCCGCGCCGACGACAGTACCCCCCAGCGCACGCTGCCCCCACTCTTGAAGATGTCGTAGGCCAGGTAGTTGCCGGCGCTGGATTTCATTCGCCGTCGCCCACCCGCCACGTTCTGCCCGTCATCCAGCCCCACCGTGTAGCTGCTGCCCTTGGTGCACGACAGGCTGATGTTCTGGTTCACCGTGCCGAACCCGGCCACCACCGGCGCGCTGGCGAAGTTGATGTTGGGGCTGGTGATCTGGCAGTCGTTGCTGACCGTGAGGCTGACGGTGAGGGTCTGGTTGCCGCTGCCGATATCCCGCCCCAGCACACAGACGCCCAAGGCGCCGACACCCGCGCAGTAGTTCCAACTCCAGGCGATGTTCAGCGTTTCCTGATACAAGCCTGCCGCCACGTTGGCGCCAATCACGGTCTTGAGGTACAGCGGCACGCTCTTGGGCACGGTGCCGTTGAGTAGCCCCAAGGCGTCGATGATGCCGTTGCGGGCGAAATCGAACTGCACGCCACGACTGATCGGGTAGCTGGTGGTGGCGTTGGCGTACAGCGTGTAGGGGATCACGTCACCCGTCGGCCCCACCAGCCCGCTGGTGCTGGAGGTGATGGTGGCATAGAAGTGATCGTTGGCGGCCAGCAGCGACAGCAACGAGCCCGTGCACTGCAGCCCCGCATTGGTGCTCGAGGCGCTCTGCACCGTGGTGCGCACCAGGGTCGAATTGATCGTGCCGAACGCCGCCGGCGCCGTCGCCACCGAGGAGCACAGCGCCCAGGCCGCGCCCGGCAGTATCCAGCCGGCCAGCAACCATCCGCAACGCGCCGCCGCCCTCACTGGCACACCAGTGGGCCGATCAGCGGGATCGGCCCCTCCCCGTCGGGCAGTTCGAACGCGACCTGGCATTGCCCGCCATCGGCCTTGTCCACCTGCAGATGATTGTTTGGCGACAGGTTCTCCAGGTACACCAGGCCATCCCAGCCCACCACCGCTTCGGCGCCACTTTCCCGGTGCAACACCCGGCTGCCCAGCTTGAGCTCCTGCTGGTTGCCGTCGACCAGCACCAGGCTCGCCGCCAGCACGCGCTTGAGCGGGAACTCCAGCAGATAGCCGCTGCCGCGGCGTACCGCCACGCGCTGCTCCACCTCCGGCGCCAGCACATCGGCCGGCAGCTCCATCGGGTCGATCTCGTATTTGCCGCGGTAGTAGCCGCTGCTGTAAGGCACCAGCAGGTGGCCGTTGCGGTCGGTTCGGCCGATCTGCTGGTTTTCGTAGCGCACCGGCACATCGGCATAACCGTTGGTGCTGACCACCACGAACGCGTCGTCGATGCGGTTGGCGGCGAACAACCCGGCGTCCATCAGCACCACCGAGCCGCTGGCGTCCGCCCAACGGGTCATCTGCTCGGGGTTGCCATACAGCCCGGCCTGCAGCTGCACCGACTGCAGCCGCCAGGTCAGGTCGGCCTGGCGATAGTCACCGCTGGTGCCGCCCGTGGCATAGCCGAGGTTGTAGCCGACGCCGCCGCCCACCGGCACCGCGTGGCTGTAGTTGACCCGTTGCAGGTCCTGGCCGTCCTTGCTGCGTTCGGCGCTGAAGGCCAGGGTGCCGTGCAGGTCGAAGGGGATCACCAGTTGCGCCTGCACTGCCCACTGGCTGTCGCCGACATCGCGGTTGGCCGACAGGTACAGGCTGCTGTTGCCCCACAACGGCTTGCTCCAGCTCAGGTTGATCAGCCGGGTGCGCGTGCCATCGCCGGCCCGTACGTCGAAATAGCCGGCGCCCAGGCTGCCGTAGCTGTCCAGGTTGAGGCTCACGGTGGCCTGTTCGCTGCGCCGGCTCAGCCGGGTGTAGGGATTGTCCACCAGCGACAGGTCGGCATAGTCGCCATGGCGCTCGATGCGCTGGTAGTTGAAGCCCAGCCGGCGGCTGTTGTACTGGTAGCCCAGCGCCACCTGCTGGCCGGTGTCGCCGTCGAAACGGCTCTGGGCCACGGCGGCGTTGAGCACCCCGAAGGTGCCCAGTTGCAGGTTGCCGCCCAGGCCGCCCAGCACCATCGACTCGGCAGTTTCGGCATGGGTCTCGACGGTGAAGTAGTCGGTCAGGCCATGGCGCAGGCTCGCCGAGGCGACGCCCGGCCCATAGGCAAAATCGCGCACGGCGTAATCGCGGCGCAGGCTGCCGGCAGCCACCGAGTAATCGGTCAGGCCTTTGGCCAACAGGCTGCTGGTGACATAGAACGGCAAGGTGGTCGACACCTGCCGGCCCAGGGCATCGGTGGTCACCACCACCGCTTCGCCGGCACCGTTGATGAACGGCACATTGGTCAGGGTGTAAGGGCCCGGCTGCAGCTCGGTGGTACTGCTCTTGTAGCCATTGATGAACAGGTCCAGCGAGGTGGGCACCGCCGCCTCACCGGCGAAGGCCGGCAGCGGGTAGGTGACCAGGTCGGGACGCGCCCCGAAGTCGCGGGACAGCTGCAAGCCACCGATACGCACCGAGGTGCTCCAGGGCAAGGCGCCGGTGACCAGGTCGCCGGCTTCATAGGTCAGCAGGCGCTGCTCGTCGGTGTAGCGGAAGGTGGTGTCGTAGCGCAAGAAACCCTGCCGGGTATCGCTTTGCGCACCGTTGAACGCCTGGCGCCACTGTCCGGTGGTGGAAAACGTGCCCCAATCGTCGAACAGCCGCAGCTCGTTCCAGGCGGCCAGGTAAGTACCACCGTCATCGGTGTCGTTAAGGTAGGCGTCGTAGTTGAACAAGGCACCGAAGCTGGTGCGGGTATCGCTGGCCGGGTACAGACTGCGCCCGCCCACCTGCTGGTCGGGCAGCCAGGTCGCCGGCACCTGCAGCAGCAGGCGCTGGTTCTGGCTGTCGTAGTCGGTGTGCAGGCCGGCAATGGCGTCCAGCGCCACCTCGCCCTGGGGCTCGCCGGGCAGTTTGATGCCGGCCGCGCGCAACACGTCGCTGTCCAGGTACAGGCGCCCGGCGCGCTGCTGCACCGGCACCAGCTCAGCCTTGCCCACCTGGTTCACCAACAGGTCGAGGTACAGCGTGGCATCGGTGATGGCGGCCTGCTCGGTAGGTGGCGGCGGCAATTCGTCGGCCACGCCCGCACCGGGCACCAGTACCGCCAGGCCCAGCCACACACGGTGCGCTGCCACCCGCACCCAATTCACGCACGATGTCCAACCATTGGCGGGTCCTCCCTGGCCCCTGTCGTTCGTTCAATGCCGCGTCACTGCCCTTGCCGGATGGCTTGCGCAACTTCCTGACCGTTGACCCGCCCCTTGAGCACACTGGCCGCACCGGGTGCGGTCGGCACCGGCCAGCGCATGCTCGCGCCCGGCAGCACATATCCCAGCAGCCCCTCGACCAGGGGTTTGTCCTGCCCGCCTTGCTGCAACACCACATCGGTGAGCCGGGCGTGTACCGGGCCGGTATTGCGCAGTTCGACATAGGGCTTGCCCTGCACCGTCACCGCGCGCCAGCTCAATTGTGGCTTGCCCACGCCCTCGGCACTGCGTTTGCCGTCCGGGTCGGGCTTGCCCCACAACCCTTCGCCATAGACGAACAACGGCACCGAATAGCGCATCTGCAGGCGGATTGCCGCCTTCGGCCCGTCACTGGCGGTGTCGGCCGGCAGCGGCGACGGGATTTCGTCGATGATGATGCGGTAGGCCTGCTCCTGGCCGGCCGGCGAGCTGCCGGTGCGGGTCAGGCGAATCAGTTGCTTCTGCCCCGGCGCGATGTTGGCCACCGGCGGGCTGCCGATGATTTCGCGCTGGGCCTGGAACTGCTCCTGGTACTCACCCTGGCGCCAGGCGAACACCCGCACCTGCAGGCTGGCCGGCGCCGAACCACGGTTTTCCAGCCACAGCGCGCCGGCCTTCTGTTCAGCCTCCAGCACCGGGTCGATCGGCCAGATCAGCACCGACGTCGCCGCCATGGCCTGGGTACCGACCAGCAGCATCCCGAATAGCGTTTGCGCCAGTTTCGCGCTTGCCCCCATGCCCCTCTCCTTCTGCATCCATTGGTTCACGGCGCCGGCGTCACCAGCTCACCGTCACTTGCACCACATCGGTATAGGTCCCCGCCGGCAGGGTGCCGGGCAAGGTCGTACGGCCGTAGACCGGCAACTTGATCGCCGTCGGGTCGCTGTAGCTCAGGGTGACGCTGCTGCCGATGGCCAGGCTCTGGCTGAAGGCGGCGTCGCGGTACAGCTGGTAGGCCAGCAGCTGGCTGCCGCCGCTGCGCTTGAGGTTGCGGGTGCCGCTGGCGCTGTTCTGGCCGCCGTCCAGGCTCATGCTCATGGCCACCCCGGGGGTGCACTGGAAGGTCACCGTGGTGCCGCCGAGCGAAGTGCTCAAGGTGGCCGTGGACAATGCCGAACTGGTGCCGAAGTCCAGCACGCCATAGGTGGTCACCCCGCCGACCACCAGGCAGCCGGCAACGATCTGCGCGCTCACCTGGAAGGTACTGCCGGTCGCGGCCAACGCGCCTTGCGCCAACAACAGGCCCAGCCCTGCACCCGCCAGCCGCCATGCGCTCGGCATGACTCAGAAGCTCAGCTCGACCGCCACCGTGTCGGTGTACACCCCGGCCGGCAGGCCCGCCTTGCCGCGCGCCTGGCCATACAGGTTGACGGTCTGCGCCACGCCGGTGCTGGTCGGCAGGGTGATGGTGCCGTCGATCGCCAGCGGGGTCGTGTGCCCCGCGTCGGTATAGAAGTCATAGGGCACGAAGTTGCCGGAGCCATCGGCCAGCGCGCGGGTACCGCCGGTTGACTGTCCGTCGTGGGATCCGGCCCGCACCTTGATCACCGGTATCGTGCCCGCAGAGCAGAGGATGCTCATGGCACCGCCGCCGCCACCGAGCACTTGCCCGTTGGCCGTGGTGAACAGTGAATCCTGGGTGCCGAAATTGAGGTTGCCGAAGTTCAGCCCCGAAGTGCCGCCAGCGCCGTTGACCTGGCAGGCGGCGGTCAGCGTCAGGGTCGAGCTGATGGTGCCGGTGACGGTGGCCGCCTGGGCCTGGGCAGCCAGCGCCAGGCCAAGGCCGACGAGGATGCAGCGAGTCATGTGCATGGGCATGAGGGTCTCCTTGCGTGTTACCAGTCCAGTGTCACCCTGAGGGTGTCGCGGTACAGCCCGGCAGGCAGCGCGCGCGGTTGCGCGACCACCACGCCGTAGATAGGCACGGGCACCTGCTGCGTGCCGCTGATGGTGAAGGTACGGGCCTGGCCGACCACATAGCGACCATTGCCGCTGGGATCGACTGCCAGTTGATAGGGGATCAGTTCACGGCCATTGCTCAGCCGGCGCACGCCGTCGCTGCCATTGAGCCCGCCATTGATCCGCACGCTGAACGCACGCACCTGCGGCGAGCAACTGATCTGCAGGCTGCCCTCGCCGCCTGCCTCGTCCACCCGGCTGGTCAGCGGCTGGTCCCAGGTCGGCCCGCGGGCGCCGAAGTCGATCAGCCCGGGGTTGCCCAGCGACGCCGGCTGCTGGCCGCTGTCGATCTGGCAAGCAGCACTGATCACCAGGCGGGCCTGGATGAAGCCGGTGCTGGTGCCATGGGCGGCACCATTGGGCAACAACAGCGGGCCGAGGGTGAGCAGCAGTAGCGAAGTGCGTTGCAGCGCGTCCTTGTGCATGGTGGCGTGGCTCCTCACCAGGTGACCGTGACTTTGAGCAGGTCGGCGTACAGGCCTGCGCGCGGCACCCAGGCCAGGCTGTCGATCCGCGCGAACAGGGGCAGTTCCACCGAGCCGCTGCCCGGCACCCGCGCCGACTGCGCCACTTCCACCTCGAGCGGCTCGCGCCAGGCGGCGTCGCGGTACAGGCGGTACGGGATCGGCTTGGCCTGGCGGTCGTCACTGACCAGGTAACGCAGCGCACCGGTGCCGCCATGCTGGCCGCCATCGACGCGCACTTGATAGGGGGTATCGGGGTTGCACTCCAGGCGCGGCGGGCGCTGGCTGAACAATGCGCCACTCAAGGGCGAGTCCGGTCCGTCCAGCCGGGCTGCGCTGCCCAGGTCGATCACCCCGAGGGCCTGGGCACCTGCCTCGCGCTGCTGGCCGACCAGCATGCAGCCGCGCTGCACGCGTACCTGCACGTCAACGAGAAACTCTGCAGCCACGGCACTGCCGCTCAACCACAGGCCCAACAGCGCGGCCATCAAGCGTTGCATCAGCGGTCGATCCTTGTCTGGAAGGGTTGAGCTTGAGCGTAGCAGCGCGATCGGATCCGAACAGCCGCGGGATCCCCCTCTTTGGCATTAATGAAAAGGGCTGGCAAGGCGTGGGAAACAGGCGTCAATCTCTGAGAAATTTCACCCTGCCCCCGGGCGTGCATCAGTACGTCCCACAAGCCAAACACCTTGTTCCGACAAAAACATCCAGCCTTCTGTTACCTTCATGTTTCGTGCATGGACGGAACCTGCAGGAGATACCTTTGAGCATCACCCCTGACCCGCTCGACCAAGCCATCGAGCGTTGCGCCCAGGAACCGATTCAGGTGCCTGGCAGCATCCAGCCCCAAGGCTTCCTGCTGGTACTGGACGAGCATGACCTGCGCATCCTGCAGGCCAGCGAAAACATCAAGCAATGGTTGGGCAGGTCAGCCAGCGAGCTGCTTGGCCAGGCCCTGCCCACACTACTCGACAGTACCTTCGACCTGCGTCGCCAGCTGGGCCGCCTGCCCGTTGACGAAGTCTTCCCCTTTCATATCGGTGATGTGCGCCTGCACGAGCAAGCGCCCTGCCAGGCCACGCTGCGGGTGCTGGCCCACCGCCACGACCAGGTGCTCATCCTCGAATTCGAAACCTGTCGCGAAACGGACGCCCAGCAAGGCGACTACTACCCGCTGGTACGTGCGTTCATCAGCACCTTGCACCAGGCCACCAGCATCGAAGAACTGCTGCAGCGAGCGGTGCGGCAGATCAAGCGCATCACCGGCTTCGGCCGGGTCAAGGCCTACAGTTTCGATGCCCAGGGCACCGGCACGGTGCTCGCCGAGGACGCCGACCCCGGCTACCCGCGCTACCTGGGCCAGTGCTTCCCGGCCTCGGACATCCCACGCCAGGCCCGTGAGCTTTACCGCATCAACCGCATCCGGGTGATCGAGGACGCCGACTACCAGCCCTCCCCGCTGCTGCCTGCCACCAACCCGCGCACCGGCAAGGCCCTGGACATGAGCTTCGCGACGTTGCGCAGCGTCTCGCCGGTGCACCTGCAGTACATGCGCAACATGGGCACCCAGGCCTCGATGTCGCTGTCGATCGTGGTCGATGACCAGCTCTGGGGGCTGATCTCCTGCCACCACGACCAACCCCGCGCGGCTGGCGTGCAGACCCGCACCGCCTGCGAACTGCTGGCCAATGTGCTGTCGCTGCAGATCGAAGCCCACGAACAGCACGCCAGCACGCGCCGGCTACTCGACCTGCGCCAGCACATCGTGCGCATGGTCACGTCGATGGCCGACCACGACAGCGTCAGCGCAGGCTTGCTGGCCCTGCCCGAGGTGATGCTGCAGTTTGCCGGGGCTTCGGGCGCGGCGATCATCAGCGCCGAGCGCTGCGACCTGATTGGCAAAACGCCACCGGCGGCGCAGGTCAATGCCCTGGTGCGTTGGCTGGGCGAGCGTGGCGACGAGACGCTGTTCCACACCGACAATGCACGCCGCGACGTCGAAGCGCTACCAGAGCTGGCCGAGCATGCCGCCGGCGTGCTGGCGGTGGCCATCTCGCAGCTGCAATCGCACTACCTGCTGTGGTTCCGTCCCGAACAGGCACACACGGTGAACTGGGCCGGGCGCCCGGAAAAACAGGCAGGCCCGTTGGGCAACCTCAATCCCCGGCACAGTTTCGACTGCTGGCAGCAGGAAGTCCGTGATTTCAGTGCCGCCTGGGACCCGCTGATTATCGAAGCCGCGACCAAACTGCGCGGCGCGGTGCTGGGCATTGTCCTGCGCAAGGCCGAGGAACTGGCGCAGCTGGCGGGCGAGCTGAAGCGTTCGAACCAGGAACTTGAGGCGTTCTCCTACAGCGTGTCCCATGATTTGCGCGCACCGCTGCGGCACATCGCCGGCTACAGCGAGTTGTTGGGCGAGGTCGAAGGCGCGCAGTTGACCGAGCGTGGCAAGCGCTTCCTCGGCCATATCGAGGAGGCCGCGCAGTTTGCCGGCACCCTGGTCGACAACCTGCTCAACTTCTCGCAGATGGGCCGTTCGGCGCTGCGCCCCTGCGATGTCGACTTGAATGCGCTGGTCGAGGTGATCCGCACGGAGTTGGCACCGGACTACGCCGGGCGGACGATCAGCTGGGCGGTGGCGCCACTGCCCAAGGTGATCGCCGATCCGGCGTTCATCAACATGGTCCTGCACAACCTGATCGCCAACGCCATCAAGTACAGCCGTGGCCGCGAATCCGCCCATATCGAGATCGGCGCCGTGCGCCACCGCCACGAAACCGAGGTGTACGTGCGCGACAACGGGGTGGGCTTCGACATGGCCTACGTCGACAAGTTGTTCGGCGTGTTCCAGCGCCTGCACCGCATGGAGGAGTTCGAAGGCACCGGCATCGGCCTGGCCAGCGTGCGGCGGATCATCGAGCGCCACGATGGCCGGGTGTGGGCCACCGGCCAGCTCGGCCAGGGCGCCAGCTTCCACTTCACCCTCCCTCACCAACCGACGACTGCCTGAGGCCGCTGACGATCATGCTCAAGCCCATCCTGCTGGTCGAAGACAATCCCAGGGACCTGGAGCTGACCCAGCTGGCACTGGAGCGCAGCCAGCTGGCCAACGAAGTGATCGTCCTGCGCGACGGTGCCGATGCCCTGGACTACCTGTTGCGGCGCAACACTTACGCCGGGCGTGCCGAGGGTAACCCGGCCGTGATGCTGCTCGACCTCAAACTGCCCAAGGTCGATGGCCTGGAGGTGCTGGCGCAGGTGCGCGCCCACCCGCTGTTGCGCAGTATTGCGATCGTCATGCTGACCTCGTCCCAGGAACAGCCCGATCTGCAGCGCGCCCATGAACTGGGCGTCAGCGCTTATCTGGTCAAACCCGTGGAGTTCAAGGACTTCGTCAGCGCCATCGCCGGCCTCAAGGTGTTCTGGGCACTGCTCGACGAACCCGCGCCCGGCGCGAAGCACCTGAACCACTGAGGCCGGCACGATGCAGCAAACACCGTTGAAACTGCTGATGGTCGAAGACAGCAGCATGGATGCCGAACTGATCCTGTTACGCCTGGAGCGCAGCGGGCTGCAGGTGCAGCCACAGCGGGTGTTCGAGCATGTCGGTGCCGAGCAGGCCCTGCGCGAAGGCCGCTTCGACCTGATCCTCTGCGACTGCGTGCTGCCGAGTTCGTCCGGCGCCGACGTCTTGGCCACGGCCCAGCGCCTGGCACCGGACGTACCGTTCATCTTCCTCTCCGGTATCTACGGCGAAGAACACGCAGTAGAGATGATCCGCCTGGGTGCCACCGACTATGTGCTGAAGAAGAACCTGCCACTGCTGCCCAAGGCCGTGCGTCGGGCCTTGGGCGAAGTGCAGGAGCGTCAACGCCGGCGCCACGCCGAACAAGCCCTGGCGGATGTGCAGGCACGCGCGCGCTTCGCCATCGACGCCGCTGGCATGGGCACCTGGGACTATCAGCCGCAGGATGGCCTGATGCGTTGGGATGAACGCTGCAAGATGCTGTTCGGCGTGCCGCTCGACACCACAATGAACCTCGACCTGTTCTATGCCGGCGTTTACCCCGATGACCTGCCGCGGGTGCGCGAGGCGGTCGATCAAGCCATGCAGCCGGACAGTGATGGCAGTTACCGGGTTGAGTTCCGCATCGCCCAGCCCGGCGGCCTGGAGCCACGCTGGCTGCTGTCCAGCGGCCAGACCCAGTTCAGCGAAGGCCGCTGCGTACGGTTTTCCGGGGTGCTGCAGGACATCCACAACCAGCGCCAGGCCACCCGTGCCCTGGAGCAACTCAATGAAATGCTCGGTGAGCGCGTCGAGCGCCGCACCCGCGAGCGCGACCGCGCCTGGGAGTTGTCCCAGGACTTGCTGGCAGTACTGAACAAGGACCTCACCCCCGTGGCGCTGAACCCGGCCTGGGAGGCCTGCCTGGGCTTCAGCCGTGAACGCCTGGGGCAGATCTCGCTGCTGCAGTTGCTGCCTGAGGATGATCAGGATGCTTTGCTCGCACAGCTCGCCACCTTGTCGCTCGGCCACAGCAGTGCACGCTTCATCGGTCGCATCCTGCACGCCAGCGGCCAACAGCGCTGGCTGTCCTGGGTGGTGGTGGCGGACGACACGCTGTTGCACGTAGTAGCCCGCGACATCAGCAGCGAGCGCGAAGCCGCCCTGGAGCTGGCCGAGGCCAACGAACGCCTGCGCGAGCAGATTGCCGAACGTGAGCGCGTCGAGGCCGCGCTGCAGCAGATGCAACGGCTGGAAGCGGTCGGCCAGCTCACCGCCGGGGTGGCCCACGATTTCAACAACCTGCTGACGGTCATTCTCACCGGCGCCAGTTTCCTGCAGAACGAGCTGGATAACGGCCGGCTGGACAACGCCGGCAAGCGTCTGCAGAACATTCGCGAGGCCGGCGAGCGCGGCGCCAAGTTGACCGCGCAACTGTTGGCATTCTCGCGCAAGCAGCGCCTGGAGCCTGTGGCGTTGGACCTCAACCGGACCCTGTCCGGGCTGGAGGAGTTGCTGCGACGTACCCTGGGTGGCAGCATCTCGGTACGCCTGGAGCTCGACACCCAGCTGTGGCAAGCGCTCACCGACCCGACCCAGACCGAGATGACCATCCTCAACCTGGCGATCAACGCTCGCGATGCCATGCCCGGCGGCGGCCAACTGACCCTGGCCACCCGCAACACCCGTATCAGCGCCCCGCCGCGCAACCCGCAAGACCCGGAGCCCGGTGAGTACGTGATATTGAGCATTCGCGACAGCGGTTGCGGCATGAGCGAAGAGGTCGCGGCCAAGGTGTTCGAGCCGTTCTTTACCACCAAGGGCGTCGGCAAGGGCTCGGGGCTGGGCCTGGCCCAGGTATTCGGCTTCGCCAAGCAATCCGGTGGCGGCGTGAGCCTGCAGAGCACACCAGGGCGCGGCACCCAGGTCAGCGTGTACCTGCCCGCCGTCCGGGTACAGGCCAGCGCCGCGCAGCCGGACCCGTCCAGGGCCTGCAGCCTGCTGGCCGATGGCGCCAACCGCCACATCCTGCTGGTGGATGACGACCATCTGGTACGTGAATTGATTGGCGATCTGTTGCGCCGCCTGGGCTACCAGGTACGCGAGGCGCACAGCGGCGAACAAGCCCTGGCCCAGATCGACGAACGCACCGACCTGCTGCTCACCGACTTCGCCATGCCAGAGTTCAATGGCGCGCAACTGGCCCTGGCGGCCCGCGAACGTTTTCCGAAACTGCCGGTAGTGTTCCTCACCGGCTACGCCGAGCTGGACAACATGGAGCTGCCGAACAGCCTGTTGATCCAGAAACCGGTGCACGAACACGTGCTGGCCCTGGCACTGGCCGAGCTGCTGAAAAACCGGGGAACAGAAACGAAAAAATCGCCATGAGGCGATAGCGTGATACTGCGTAGAGATAGAGGAAATGGCAGGGGCGGCTGGATTCGAACCAACGCATGGCAGGATCAAAACCTGCTGCCTTACCGCTTGGCGACGCCCCTGTATCGGATATGACGAGTGACTGATGCACTGTCGATCTGATCTTTCACCGTTCAGCTGGTTGCTGCTCGGGAATGACCGGCACTTTACCAGCGTTGTTTGCAGGTGGGAAGCTTTTTTTCAAAAAAAACGCAGAAAAACAGGAGGTTAGTAAAAATCGCCAGTTTTGCCTGGCCCATCCACCGCCCGTTGTGAAAGCACTGCCCTCTTGTAGGAGCGGCCTTGTGTCACGATAGGGCCGCAGCGCGGCCCCCGGATTTGTGCGTGAAAGCAGAAATCGCCGGGGCTGCTCTGCAGCCCTATCGCGACACAAGGCCGCTCCTACAGTAGACGTGCAAGCCCGTTTAATGGGCTTGCCGGGCCCGTTCCCGATTGGTCAGAATCCCCGTCGCGCACACTGCGCCCTGCCCTTTCCCTGCCTAGGAGCATGCCGTTGTCCACCTGGATTCCAGCCCCCCTGCGCCAACTCAACCAACGCCTGCGCGGCCCTGCCCCACAGGCCGGCGCGTTGATGGCGCATTTCCAGGACAAGGCCGCCGAACGCGGCTACACCCTGAGCGACGGCCAGTGTCGGGTGATCGAAGCCATGGCCGCGCAGTTGGCGGCCCTCGACGGCGGACAGCCACGCAGCCTGTACCTGCACGGCTCGGTTGGCCGCGGCAAGAGCTGGCTGCTCGACAACTTCTTCGAGGCTGTGCCGGTGGCGCAGAAACGTCGCCTGCACTTTCATGACTTCTTCGCCCGCCTGCACCAGGGCATGCACCGCCACCGGGCACTGGACGATGCCATGGCGGCGACCCTCGACGAATTGTTGGGTGACGTGCAGCTGCTGTGCTTCGATGAGTTCCACGTGCACGACATCGGCGACGCCATGCTGCTGACCCGGCTGTTCAATGCCCTGTTCGAACGCGGCATCTTCCTGCTGGTGACCTCCAACTACGCACCCGAAGGGCTGCTGCCCAACCCGCTGTACCACGAACGCTTCCTGCCGGTGATCCGCCTGATCAATGGCCGCATGCAGGTGCTGGAAGTAGGCGGCGATACCGATTTTCGCAGCCTGCCGGCCAACCGCGAGCACCAGTGCTTCACCCAGGGGCGTTACGTCTGGCCAGGGGATACGGCGCAGCGCCAGGACCTTGACCTGCCCACCCGGCAGCCGACCACGCTGCAGGTCAACAACCGGCCATTGCGTGCCCTGGCGGTGGATGGCCGGCGGGTGATGTTCAGCTTCAACGGGTTGTGCGAACAGCCCACCGCAGTGATCGACTACCTGGCGCTGGCCGAGCAATACGATCAATGGATCATCGACGGGCTGGACGACCTGGCCGAATGTTCGCTGGCGGCGCAGCAACGCTTCGTCAACCTGGTGGATGTGCTGTATGACCAGGACCGCCAGCTGACGGTGATCGGCCAGCGGGCCCTGCAGGAAAGCCTGGGCGGGGCAATTGCCGACCTGATGCGCACCCGCAGCCGGCTGGGGCAGTTGCATCAGGTGGGGCCGCAAGACAGCGCATCCTGAAAGGCCGTCATCGCTGGCAAGCCAGCTCCCACAACAATCAGGCAATTGCACGCCGCAGGGTGGGAGCCGGCTTGCCGGCGATGGCGTCACCCCGCCCTTGGCAAATCCGCCAACACTCCCTCGATCTCCCCCAGCACCGCTGGATCATCCAGGGTCGAGGGCGGCACATAGTCCTGCCCGTCGGCAATCTTGCGCAGCACCGCACGCAGGATCTTGCCCGAGCGGGTCTTGGGCAGGCGCTTGACCAGGCGTACCCGGTTGAAACAGGCCAGCGCGCCGATATGCTCGCGCACACTGGCCACCAGCTCGCCCTGCAACTGCAACTCGCAGATGCCCTGCCCGTCCTTGAGCACCACCAGCGCCAGCGGCACCTGGCCCTTGATCTCGTCGTGCACACCGATCACGGCGCATTCGGCCACCGCCGGGTGGCGTGCCACCAGGTCCTCCATCTCGCCGGTCGACAGGCGATGGCCCGAGACGTTAATCACATCGTCGGTGCGGCCCATGATGTAGACGAAACCGTCGTCGTCCAGGTAGCCACCGTCACCGGTGTGGTAATACCCCGGGTAGTTGTGCAGATAGGCCTGCAGATAGCGCTCGTGATCGCCCCACAGCGTCTGACTGCAGCCAGGCGGCAATGGCAAGGCGATGACGATGGCGCCCTGCTGGTTCGGCCCCAGCGGCTTGCCGTCGTCGTCCAGCACCTGCACGTGGTAACCCGGCACCGCGCGGTTGCTCGAGCCTGGCCGGGCCGCACTGCCCTCGAGGCCCACGCAGGGGGCAGTGACCGGCCAACCGGTCTCGGTCTGCCACCAGTGGTCGTGCACCGGCTTGCCACTGACCCGCTCCAGCCATTCATGGGTGCTGGAGTCGAGCTTTTCGCCGGCAAGGAACAGCTGGCGCAACGAACCCAGGTCGTGGCGGCGAATCAGCTCGCCCTCTGGGTCTTCCTTGCGGATCGCACGCATGGCAGTGGGCGCACAGAACAGCGCGTTGACCTTGTATTGCTCGACGATCCGCCAGTAGGCCGAGGCATCCGGCGTGCGGATCGGCTTGCCCTCGTAGAACACCGTGGTGCAGCCGCTCATCAACGGCCCGTAGACGATCAGCGAATGGCCGACCACCCAGCCCACGTCGGAAATGCCCCACCACACATCGCCCGCCTGCATGCCATAGATGTGGCGCATGGCGTAGCACAGGGCCACCGCGTTACCGCCGTTTTCACGGACGATGCCCTTGGGTTTACCGGTGGTGCCGGAGGTATACATGATGTACAGCGGATCGCCAGCATCCAGCTCGACCGGGGCCACCGGCTCGGCACCGGCCAGCGCTTGCTGCCAGTCCAGGTCGCGCCCCGGCTGCAGTTCGGCACGCGCCTGCGGGCGCTGCAGCACCAGCACCTGCCTGGGCTGGTGGCGAGCCAGTTGCAGCGCACGGTCGACCAGCGGTTTGTATTCGATCACCCGGTCGAACTCCAGCCCGCAGGAAGCGGTGAGCAGCAACACCGGCCGGGCATCATCGATACGCAGGGCCAGTTCGTTGGCGGCAAAGCCGCCGAACACCACCGAATGCACCGCGCCAATGCGTGCGCAGGCGAGCATGGCCATGGCCGCCTGCGGCACCATCGGCATGTAGATGATCACTCCGTCGCCCTTGCCCACCCCAAGTGTGCGCAAGAGGCCGGCCAAGCGCGCCACTTCGTCGCGCAGCTGCAGGTAGGTGTAGGTTTGCTGCACGCCGGTCACCGGCGAGTCGTAGATCAGCGCCAACTGCTCGCCCCGGCCCAGCTCGATCTGATGGTCGAGGGCCAGATGACAGCTGTTCAGGCGGCCGTCGGCGAACCAGCGGTGGGTGCCGTCGGGGTTCTGCTGCAGGGTCAACGTCGGCTTGCGCTGCCAGGCCAGCTGGTCGGCCTGGGCCTGCCAAAAGGCCGCAGGATCGGCGATGGAATGGGCGTAACTGTGCTGATAGGTCATTGGTTCGCAACCCGGTACTTGTTGTTATTGAAGGGCGAACCATGAGTATGGACCGGCGCCACGTGCCCGCCACCGGACTAAAGTCGCAACCCTTATGCAGATTTGCAGCAGGCTGCGCCGGCACGTGGCGCCAGGGTTCAGGGGGTTGGCTGGGTGGCTAACAGGCCTTGCCCGCGCCTTGCCAGGCGCCGGTAGGCGATGGCCAGGCCGGCGAACCACAGCGGCATCGCGTACAGCGCCATGCGCGTGTCCGGCTGCAGTGCCAGCAGCACCAGCACGAACAGCAGGAACGCCAGGCTCAGCCAGGCCATCGGCACTCCGCCGGGCAGGCGGAAGCTGGCGCGGGCGTGGCGCTCGGGGTGGCGCCGACGGTAGCCCAGGTAGGCCACCAGGATGGTCGACCATGTGTAGATCACCAGCACCGCCGACAGGCTCGACACCAGGGTGAACACCGTCATCACCTCGGGGAAGATGAACAGCAGCAACACCCCCAGCAGCATCAACAGGCACGAGAAACCCAGGCTGGCCAGCGGCACGCTGTTGCCCGACAGGCGCCGGAACACACCGGGCGCCTGGCTGCGTTCGGCCAGGCCGAACAGCATGCGGCTGGTGGAGAACACGCCGCTGTTGGCCGACGAGGCGGCCGAGGTCAGCACAACGAAGTTGACGATGCCCGCCGCCGCCGGGAAGCCGGCCAGCAGGAACAGCTCGACGAACGGGCTGCGGTTGGGCGCGACCTTGGCCCACGAGGTCACGGCGATGATGCAGGCCAGGGCCACCACATAGAACAGGATGATACGCACTGGGATCGCGTTGATCGCCTTGGGCAGGCTGCGTTGCGGGTCGCGAGTTTCGGCGGCGGTGGTGCCGATCAGCTCGGTGCCGGCGAACGAGAAGATGGCGATCTGGAAGCCCGCGAAGAAGCCACTGAGCCCATGGGGAAACGCCGCTTCCGGCTGAACCAGGTGCGACAACGAAGCGGTCACCCCGGTGGGCGACACGAACGCCGTGGCAATCAGCACCAGGCTCACTGCGATCAGTGCCAGCACGGCGATGATCTTGATGATCGCGAACCAGAACTCGACCTCGCCGAAGGCTTTCACCGTCAGCACATTGAGGGTGAACAGGGTGACCAGCATCGCCAGCGCCGGTGCCCAGGCCGGCGCTCCGGGGAACCAGTACTGGAAGAAGCCGCCGACCACCACCGCATCGCCGACCACCGCCACGCTCCAGCTCAGCCAGTACGACCAGCCGAGGAAAAACGCCGCGCGCGGACCGATGTAGGCACCGGCGAAGTCGGCGAACGACTTGAAGTTGAGGTCCGACAGCAGCAGCTCGCCCATGGCGCGCATGACGAAGAACAGGAAGAAGCCGATGATCATGTAGACCAGCAGGATCGAGGTGCCGGACAAGGCGATGACCTTGCCCGAGCCCATGAACAGGCCGGTGCCGATGGCGCCACCGAGGGCGATCAGCTGGATATGGCGGTTGCTCAGGGTGCGTTGCAGGTGGCGGCCGCTTGGGGCTGCGGGGGAATCAGGCTGCATGGGGGAACCTCTGGGATTGTTGTTGGTGTTGTCGAGGCAGGATTTGTTGTGTCTTCAATGGCCTCATCGCGGGGCAAGCCCGCTCCCACGTTCAAAGCGTGGGAGCGGGCTTGCCCCGCGATGGGGCCTTTGGATCAGCCGCGGGCTTCTTCGAACCCGGTCAGCACGTTCACCGCATTGATGCCGATCTCATCGACCATGTAGCCGCCCTCCATGACGAACAGGGTCGGCACGCCCACGCCGGCAATCATCCGGCCCATGGCCAGGTAGTCCGGGCTGTCGAGCTGGAAATGGCTGATCGGGTCGTCCTTGAAGGTGTCCACGCCCAGCGACACCACCAGCACCTCGGGCGCATGCCGGCGCAGGCGCGCACAGGCCTGCTCCAGGGCCTGCTGGTAAGCCGCCCAGCGCGTGCCCTTGGGTAGCGGCAGGTTGAGGTTAAAACCCTCGCCTGCGCCTGCGCCCACCTCGTGGGCGTAGCCGCTGAAGTAGGGGTAGGAGTCCGCCGGCTCGCCGTGCAGCGAGACGAACAGTACGTCCGGGCGGTCGTAGAAGATGGTCTGGGTGCCGTTGCCGTGGTGAAAATCGACGTCCAGTACCGCCACCTTGGCCGCTCCGCGGGTCAAGGCATGCTCGGCGGCGATGGCGGCGTTGTTCAGGTAGCAGTAACCGCCCATGTACTCGCGGGCGGCGTGATGCCCCGGCGGGCGGCACAAGGCGAAGGCGGCCTGCTGGCCCTGATCGAGCAGTTCGAGGCCGGTCAGCGCCAGGTCGGCGCTGGTCTTCACCGCCTGCCAAGTGGTGGCGGTGATCGGCGCGCCGGCATCCATGGCGAAGAAACCGAGCTGGCCGTCGATGTGCCGGGGGACCCGCTCGCCGGCCAGGTCGCGTACCGGCCACACCAAGGGCAACGCGTCGTGGCTGCGGCCCAGGGCGGTCCACTGCTGCCAGGCCGTTTCCAGGAAGTGCACGTAACGCTCGCTGTGGGCCTTGACGTAGCAGGCGCGGTCGAACGCCTGCGGCGAGACGATATCGCCCAGGCCGACCGTGCGCACCCGGTCATGCACGGTGTCGGCGCGGCTGGGTTGTTCGAACGATGGCTTGAGCACGCCATCCTTGAGTTCGGTGCCATGGTGCAGGCGGTGGTTGGCGCTGAAGACGGTCAACATGGTGGCGAAGCCTGTGTGGTGGTTGATTGACCACTAGGCTATTGCGTCAACGCTGGGCGTTCTTTGCTTTATCGACTCGCAATGTTAGCTTTTCGAGTCTGTTATTTCAGGACTGGCAGCCATGGCGAAAAAAATATCCAAACAGGTCACCCTCGACGATACCGACCGTGCTCTGCTCGCCCTGTTGCAGGCCGATGCCAGCCTGTCCAACGCCGAGCTGAGCGAGCGCCTGTCGCTCAGCGTCACGCCCTGCTGGCGCAGGCGCAGGCGCCTGGAAGAAGAAGGCGTGATCCGCGACTACCAGGCCAACCTCGACCGCCGCCTGCTGGGCCTGGAGATCCTGGCCTTCGTCCAGGTGCGTTTCGCCAGCCACGGCGACAAGGCGCCGGACGACTTCGAGGCGGTGGTGCGCGCGCTGCCCGAGGTGGTCGCCTGCCACAAGATCACCGGTGATGCCGATTACCTGCTGCAAGTGCTGGCCGAAGACCTGGACAGCTACAGTGAATTCATCGAACAGGTGCTGCGCCGGCAGCTGGGGATCGCCTCGATCCAGTCGAGCCTGGCGCTGCGCGAGGTGAAGGCCAGCACGCGGGTGGCGATTCCCGAAGGCTGATGTTGCCAGGCCCTGCCCTATTTCGGTGCAAAGCCTCTAGACTAGGCGCCCTTTCCGCCACAGAGCAGCGTCATGGACATCGATCAGGCCCGAACCTTCCTGGAAATCGTGCGTTGCGGCAGCCTGGTCGCCGCTGCCGAGCGCCTGTTCGTGTCGCAGACGGCCATCACCGCGCGGGTGCAACGGCTGGAACGGCAACTGGGCTGCCAGTTGTTCGTGCGCAGCCGCAGCGGCGCCAGCCTGACCAGTGATGGCGAGGCCTTCGTCAGCTATGCCAACCAGCTGGTGCAGACCTGGGAAGCCGCGCGCCGCGACCTGCCGCTGCCCCAAGGCTGCCAACAGGTGCTGCATGTGGGCGGCGAGGTGAGCCTGGGCAACCCGATGATGCTCGACTGGGTCAGCGCGCTGCACCGCGAACTGCAAGGCCACGCGATCCGCAGCGAAGTCAGCGACGGTGAGTCGCTGTTGCGCAAGGTGGAGATGGGCCTGCTGGACGCCGCGCTGGTGTACCAGCCGACCTACGGCCCGGGCCTGCAGGTGGAGCAGTTGATGGAGGAGAAACTGATCCGCGTACGCCGGGTGGACCGGCCCGAGCCGTACATCTACATCGACTGGGGCGAGGCCTTCCGCCGCCAGCACGACGCCGCCCTGCCCGACCTGTCACGCCCGGCGCTGAGCTTCAACCTTGGGCCGCTGGCCCTGCAGTTCATCCTCGACCAGGGCGGCAGCGGCTACTTCCGTACCCGGGTGGTGCAGGCCTACCTGCAAAGCGGCGTGTTCGAGCGGGTGCCCGAAGCGCCGGAGTTCACCTACCCGACCTTCCTGGTGTACGCCCGCGAACGCGACAGCCAGGCCCTGCAGCAGTCCTTCGCGGTGTTGCGCCGGCTGGTGGCCGCCGGCGAAAGCGACTGGTCACAGCGCTGGGACCCGGTGATCTGAGCCCTGGGCGGCCGCCGTCAGCAAGTGCCGCTTGAGGCCGGCGATCAGGTCAGTCTGGGTGATCACCCCCACCAGGTTGTCGCCGTCGAGCACCGGCAGGCAGTGCAGGCCCTGCTCGCTGAGCAGCGGCAACAGGCGCTCCAGCGGGTGCTGACTGCTCACGCTGACAACGCGCCGACTCATTACCTCCTCCAGGCGCACCGTGTTGCGGCGCAGCACACCCCGCCAACTGAAACGCCCGCGCGCCATGGCCGGGCCGACCAGGTCACTGAGGCTGACGATGCCCACCAGACGGCCGTTGTCCAGCACAGGCAAGGTTTTCAGGTGATGGCTGGCGAGCATCTTCCAGGCCTCCTCCAGGCTGGTGCGTGGCGTGGCCGACTGCACATCGCGGGACATCACCGAGCCTGCGGTGATACCGCCAAGGCTGCGTTGCAACGCATGCTGCTCGGTGGCCAGGATGATCCGCTCCAGCTCGTCGCGGGTCACGTCGACGAACTCGCCGATGTCTTCCAGGGCCTGGTCCAGGTCGTCGGCGTTGATGCCCACGCGCTCGCCGGGCAGCGGGTCATGGGTGTGGTGCAGGTCTTTGCGCGGCGCGGCGCCCTTGGGGTAACGCACGCCGGTGAGGCGGTTGTAGAGCACCGCGACAGCGACCAGGATCAGGGCGTTTAGCAGCACCGGTTCGAGCAGGTGGTCGCCCATCGCCACCAGCCCCGGATCGGCCAGCACTGCACTGACCGCCACGCCGCCACCCGGCGGGTGCAGGCAGCGCAGCAGGCACATCACCAGGGTGGCGACCGCCAGCGCGGCTGCCGCCACCCACAGGCCGTCGCCGAAGCCGTGGCGCATGGCCAGGCCCACGACGCCGGCCAGCGCGTAGCTGCCCAGCACCGGCCACGGCTGGGCCAGCGGCCCGGAATGCACGGCGAACACCAGCACCGCCGAGGCCGCCAACGGGCCGAGCAGGTGCAAGGCAATCGATGGGCCGTAGGCCAGGCTGCACAGGTAGCCGGCGAGGAACAGGCCGAGCAGCGCGCCAAGGCCTGCACGCAGCCATTCTTTGGGGGGGATATTCAGGGGCGCCGGGAACAGGCGCTGCAGACGGGTAGCGGGGCGAGAGGCAGGCATCGAAGTTAAGGCGTCGTGTTTTTTTGATTTGAAAAGAAAGCCCAGCGCAAACGCACCTGGGCCCGGTATTGCCAAGGCAATAACGCAAGGGGCTCCGTCCGTGGAGAGATGGAAACCGGAGGGTTTCGTGGGAGAGATTGTGCCGGGAGGGCGTGTGGGCCTGCCAATTCAAAAAACTGCGGCTGTACTGCAATTTTTTTGCAGGGTTGATCTGGTCCTCATCGCGGGGCAAGCCCGCTCCCACGATGGCGGTCCCGTGGGAGCGGGCTTGCCCCGCGATTGCGATCAACGCCCTTTGCGCGGCAACTCGATACTCACCCGCAACCCGCCCTGTGGGCTTTGCAGCAAGGCGATGCGCCCGCCCCAGGCGTCGACGATATCGCGCACGATACCCAGCCCCAGGCCGTGCCCATCGACCTGCTCGTCCAGCCGCGAGCCGCGCTCGAGCACTTGCAGGCGCTGCGATTCGGGAATGCCGGGGCCATCGTCGTCGACCCACAGCCGGTAACACTCCGGGGTCGCCGCCATGCCCACGCGCACTTCGCTGTCTGCCCATTTGCAGGCGTTGTCCAGCAAGTTGCCAAGCAGCTCCAGCAGGTCTTCGCGATCCCACGGCAACAACAGCCCGGGCGGTACGTCGCGTTCCAGCAACAGCCCTTCGCCATGGATCATCCCCAAGGTTGCCAGCAACCCCGGCAGCTCGGCATCGCAGTCGAACTGCGCGCCGGGCAGCGCATCCCCGGCCAGCCGTGCACGGTTGAGCTCCCGGGTCAGGCGCTGCTGGATCTGTTGCAGTTGCTCGCGCATCTGCCCACGCACCTCGGGCAGCGCCTGCAGGCGCTCGCTGGCGGCCAGGCTGAGCAGCACCGCCAGCGGCGTCTTCAGCGCATGCCCCAGGTTGCCCAGGGCATTGCGCGAACGGCGCAGGCTGTCTTCGGTGTGATTGAGCAGGTGGTTGATCTGATCCACCAATGGCTGCAATTCGCTGGGCACCTGGGCATCCAGCTGCGAGCGCTGGCCCTGCTGCAACTGGGCGATCTGCTGGCGGGCGCGCTCCAGCGGGCGCAGCGAGCGGGTCACGGTGATGCGCTGCAGCACCAGCACCAGCAACAACGCCACCAGGCCCATGCCCAGGCCGATCTGCTGCATGCGACGGAAACCCTCGCGCACTGGCGAATAGTCCTGGGCCACGCTGATCGAGATGTCCTGGCCCAGGCGCCGGTAGTCGCCGCGATAGGCCAGCAGTTGCTGGCCCTCGGGGCCCAGCTCATGGCCGTCGTCCAGCCCGGGCTTGGCCGGTTTGGGCATGTCCAGGTCCCAGAGCGAGCGCGAGCGCCAGGTGCCCTGGTCGAAATCGATACGGAAGTAGTAGCCCGAGAAGGGGCGCTGGTAGGCCGCCGATATGCGCCGCTCGTCCAGTTGCAGGCCGGACGGCCCACGCACCAGCGCCACCAGCAGGTTCTCGCTTTCCTTGCGCAGGCCGGCTTCCAGGTAACGCTGCAGGCCGGCCTCGAACAGCCACAGCGTGAGTTGCGCAAACGCCAGGCCGACCACCACCAGCACTGCCACCAGCCCCAGGCTCAAGCGCGCCTGGATCGACTTCACACGCCGCTCCCGGCGTACACGTAGCCCTGGCCACGGCGGGTCTCGATCACGCTGCGCCCGAGCTTGCGGCGCAAGTGGTTGACGTGCACTTCAAGGACGTTGGAATCACGCTCGGTCTCGCCATCGTAGAGGTGCTCGGCCAGGTGGCTCTTGGACAGCACCTGGCCTGGGTGCAGCATGAAATACCGCAGCAGGCGGAACTCGGCGGCGGTCAGCTGGACGTCGACACCTTCACGGCTGACGCACTGGCGCGATTCATCCAGGTGCAGGCCGGCGGCTTCGAGCTTCGGCTGGTTGGCCAAGCCCTTGGCGCGGCGCAGCAGGGCCTGGATGCGCAGTTGCAGCTCTTCGGGATGGAAGGGTTTGCTCAGGTAGTCGTCGGCGCCGGCCTTGAGCCCCTCGATGCGCTCGGCCCAGGAGCCGCGCGCGGTGAGGATCAACACCGGGGTGGCGAGGTTGGCCCCGCGCCATTGCGCCAGCACCTCAAGCCCGGGCAACCCCGGCAAGCCGAGGTCGAGGATGATCAGGTCGTAGGGTTCGCTCTGGCCCTGGTACACCGCGTCGCGGCCATCGGCCAGCCAGTCCACCGCATAACCCTGGCGCTGCAGGGCAGCAATCAGTTCATCGGCCAGGGGCACATTGTCTTCGACCAGCAACAGGCGCATTCAGTCATCTTCCTCGTCTTTGAGCAGCTCGCCGGAGCGGGCGTCGAGCTTGATCTCGCGCACCACGCCCTGCGGGGTCAGCAACTCGACTTCGTATTCGTAGCGGCCGTGCTTCTCTTCCAGCTCCGCCTCCAGCAGGCGCGCCCCGGGGTAACGCCCCAGGGCGGTCTCGAGCAATCGCTCGAAAGGCAGAATGATGCCCTGCTGGCGTAGCGCCAGGGCCTCGTCCTGGTCCAGGTCGCGGGCGGCGGCCAGCGTGCACATGCCGAGCAAGGCCAGGGCCAGGCAGCACGCCGCCTGCGGTAATGGGTTCATCAATTGTCCCGCGCGTCCTTCAGCACTTCACCGGTCTTGGCGTCCAGGTCGACGTCCCATTCGACGTTCTGCGCATCGCGCAGTTCGACCTTGTAGATGTAGCGGCCGTATTCGTCTTCGAGCTCGGAGTCGGTGACGGTGGCGCCGGGGTGCTTGGCCACGGCGGCGGCCTTGAGTTCGTCCAGCGACTTGATGGTCTTGGCATTCACCAGCTTGACCACTTCATCGGGCTGCACGTCCTTGGCGAAGGCGGCGTTGGCACCCAATGCAAGGGCAGCGGCGGTGAACAGGGCAGTCAGGGTTTTCATGGGGGTCTCTCCTTGGGGATGAGCAAGTTGTCTACGCAAACAAGACTAACCGGGGGTCCTTAATCCAACCTGAAAACAGCTGGCCGCATGATAGCGCAGATGGGAAGTCAGCCTGTACCGACCCTATCGCGGGGCAAGCCCGCTCCCACGCTTGGTACCGTGGGAGCGGGCTTGCCCCGCGATTGGGCCTATAATGCGCGCCTGCCCCGGCTAGAGAACCTCGATGAGCGCCATCCACATCAAGTACCCCGCCCTGACCTTCAAGGCCGGCCAACGCGCCCTGCGCCAGATCCGCGAGCGCGGCCTGCAGGCGGCCGATGTCGGTGTGCTGCCTGGCGCTGCTGGCGGCCCCAAGCCTTTGGGTATCCAGGGCCTGGACCTGGCGCTGTTCGGTGAATGGCTGCCCAGCGCCCCACGCCAGCGCGCACTGATCGGCGCCTCGATCGGTTCCTGGCGCTTCGCCAGCGCCTGCCTCGACGACCCGGTGGCCGGCATCCGCCGCCTGGGCGAGCTGTACACCGAGCAGGACTTCGCCAAAGGCGTCACCCCCAGGCAGATCAGCCAGAGCAGCCAGCGCATGCTCGACGACCTGCTGCAGGGCCGCGACAGGCAGATTCTCGACAACCCGCACTACCGCCTGAACATCCTGGTGGTGAAAAGCCACGGCCAGCTCGCCCACGACCACCGTGGCCGCCTGGGCCTGGGGTTGTCTTCGGTGATCGCCAGCAACCTGCTGGGGCGCGCACGCCTGGGCCGGCACTTCGAACGGGTGATTCTGCATGACCAGCGCGCCGCGCCACCGCTGGGCGAGCTCACCGACTTCCCTTCGCGCTGCCTGCCGCTGGACCTGGCCAACCTGCGCCAGGCCCTGCTTGCCTCGGGCTCGATCCCCATGGTCATGGAGGGCGTGCGCGACATCCCCGGCGCCGGCGCCGGCACCTATCGCGACGGCGGCCTGCTCGACTATCACCTGGACCTGCCCTACCAGGGCGACGACCTGGTGCTCTACCCGCACTTCACCGACAAGGTGGTGCCCGGATGGTTCGACAAGGCCCTGCCATGGCGCAAGGGCGACGCCACGCGCCTGCAGAACGTGCTGCTGATGACCCCGTCGCCGCAGTACCTGGCCGCCCTGCCCTACGGCAAGCTACCCGACCGCAATGACTTCAAACGCTTCATGGGGGATGCGCCGAGCCGCAAGCGTTACTGGTACACAGCCATCGCCGAAAGCCGGCGCCTGGGCGACGAATTGCTCGAGCTGATCGCCACCGGGCGGTTGCAGGATCGGTTGCAAGCCTTGTAGCGGTCATGCTGGTAGACTGCGCGCATTATCGATACACACAGAGTCCTGACAGCGTGGAAATTTTCAAAGAGTTCACATTCGAATCGGCCCACCGCCTGCCCAACGTTCCCGCCGGGCACAAGTGCGGTCGCCTGCACGGCCACTCGTTCAAGGTCGCCCTGCACCTGACCGGCCCGCTTGATCCGCACACTGGCTGGATCCGCGACTTCTCCGAGATCAAGGCGATCTTCAAGCCGATCTACGAGCAGCTGGACCACAACTACCTGAACGATATCCCCGGCCTGGAAAACCCCACCAGCGAAGTGATCGCCAAGTGGATCTGGGAGCAGGTCAAGCCGCTGCTGCCGGAGTTGTCGAAAGTGCGTATTCATGAGACCTGCACCAGCGGGTGCGAGTACACCGGCGACTGATCGCAGGGCCTCATCGCGGGGCAAGCCCGCTCCCACGCCGATTTAGCGTGGGAGCGGGCTTGCCCCGCGATGAGGCCGGCAGCCTTACTGCATGGCGTCGCGCAAGAAGCTCGGGGCGATGTAGCGCTGGTAATGCGCCTCGGACAGCAAAAAGAACTCGCGATCGATGGCATCGCGCAGTTGCGGCAAGCCCCAATCGCGAAACTCCGGCAACAACACCATTCCATAAGCCTCGAGATCGCGGATCATCCGTGCCCCCCGGGCGATCAGCTGGTACGCCCAGCAATACTCCGACTGTTGCACGACAAAGCGGATCGAGCGCTGCTCCAGTTGCTGGCGCAGCAGGCCTTTGTCGAACACTTCCAGCTTGGCCATCATCACCTGCACCAGCAGTTGCTCCAGGCGCAGCCACACGGCGCGTTTCTGCTCGTCGTCGTAGCCGTTCCAGTGGATCACTTCATGGTGAAAACGCTTGCAGCCACGGCACACCAGATCTCCATACACCGTGGAGCAGAGGCCGACGCAAGGGGTCTTGATGGACTGATTGGTCATTGGAAAACAACAGCTTGACGGCGGAACACCGGCTCATGTTAGCCCTTTGTCTAACCAGGGTCACTGGTTAAAGTCATCTTTGCCGCCTTACCTTCGGGCTTTTTTTGCCGTAGAATCACTCCGCCTTTTCAAGGCAACAATGTCCGTTGGAAGCTGTTTTCAAAGCGTCACGAGCACAGTTGATCCGGTAGAACGGCGTTGGCCCGGGCCATGCACCCCTCGCATGCCCGTGCCAGCCCTCATCAGCCTCCCGTTCTACAGGCGTAAAACTTTGAAAGCAGCTTCTGTAAGGATTCTTTGCGACCCTGGCGGTGCGACTCAAAAAGTCGTCATTGCGCATGGGTGCTTTGAATGCTGGATGAGCGTCCCGGACTCCCTTTAGGGACCACTGATGAGGGTAATAACTGTGCTTGAAGCCTACCGCAAACACATCGAAGAGCGTGCCGCTCTGGGTATCGTGCCCCAGCCGCTGAACGCCGAACAAACCGCAGGCCTGGTCGAGCTGCTGAAAAACCCGCCGGCCGGCGAAGAAGCCTTCCTCGTAGACCTGATCACCAACCGCGTTCCGCCAGGGGTGGACGAAGCCGCCTACGTCAAGGCTGCTTTCCTCTCCGCCATCGCCAAGGGCGAAGCCAAGTCGCCACTGCTCGACCGCAAGCGCGCTGCCGAGCTGCTGGGCACCATGCAGGGCGGTTACAACATCGAGACGCTGGTAGCGCTGCTGGATGACGCCGAACTGGGCGCCGTCGCGGCCGAACAGCTCAAGCACACCCTGCTGATGTTCGACGCCTTCCACGACGTGGCCGAAAAAGCCAAGGCGGGCAATGTCCACGCCAAGGCCGTGCTGGAATCCTGGGCTGCCGGCGAGTGGTTCACCTCGCGTCCGGCCATCGCCGACAAGTACACCCTGACCGTGTTCAAGGTGCCTGGCGAAACCAACACCGACGACCTGTCCCCTGCCCCGGACGCCTGGTCGCGCCCTGACATCCCGCTGCACGCCCTGGCCATGCTGAAGATGGCCCGCGACGGCATCGAGCCCAAGCAGCCTGGTTCGGTCGGCCCGCTGGCCCAGATCGAAGCGGTCAAGGCCAAAGGCCACCCGGTTGCCTACGTCGGTGACGTGGTCGGTACCGGTTCCTCGCGTAAATCCGCCACCAACTCGGTGCTGTGGTTCTTCGGCGACGACATCCCGTACGTTCCGAACAAGCGCGCTGGCGGCTTCTGCTTCGGCACCAAGATCGCCCCGATCTTCTACAACACCATGGAAGACGCCGGCGCCCTGCCGATCGAATTCGACTGCACCAACCTGGCCATGGGCGACGTCATCGACGTTTACCCGTTCAAGGGCGAAGTGCGCCGCAACGGCAGCAACGAGCTGGTCACCAGCTTCGAGCTGAAAACCGAAGTGCTGCTGGATGAAGTCCGCGCTGGCGGCCGAATCCCGCTGATCGTCGGCCGTGGCCTGACCGAAAAAGCCCGCGCCGAACTGGGCCTGGGTGCTTCCGACCTGTTCAAGAAGCCAGAGCAACCTGCCGCTTCGACCAAGGGCTTCACCCTGGCGCAGAAGATGGTCGGCCGTGCCTGCGGTCTGCCGGAAGGCCAGGGCGTGCGCCCAGGTGCCTACTGCGAGCCGAAGATGACCACCGTCGGCTCCCAGGACACCACTGGCCCGATGACCCGCGACGAGCTGAAAGACCTGGCGTGCCTGGGCTTCTCCGCCGACCTGGTCATGCAGTCGTTCTGCCACACCGCCGCGTATCCGAAGCCGATCGACGTCAACACCCACCACACCCTGCCAGACTTCATCCGCACCCGTGGCGGCGTGTCGCTGCGCCCAGGCGACGGCATCATCCACAGCTGGCTGAACCGCATGCTGATGCCTGACACCGTCGGCACCGGTGGCGACTCGCACACCCGCTTCCCGATCGGCATCTCGTTCCCGGCCGGTTCCGGCCTGGTGGCCTTCGCCGCCGCCACCGGCGTCATGCCGCTGGACATGCCAGAGTCGATCCTGGTGCGCTTCAAGGGCAAGCTGCAGCCTGGCATCACCCTGCGTGACCTGGTCCATGCCATCCCTTACTACGCCATCCAGAAAGGCCTGCTGACCGTCGAGAAGAAGGGCAAGAAAAACGCCTTCTCCGGCCGCATCCTGGAAATCGAAGGCCTGGACGAACTGACCGTCGAGCAAGCGTTCGAACTGTCCGACGCCTCGGCCGAACGTTCCGCTGCAGGCTGCACCATCAAGCTGCCAGAGAAGGCCGTTGCCGAGTACCTGCAGTCCAACATCACCCTGCTGCGCTGGATGATCGGCGAAGGCTACGGCGATGCCCGCACCCTGGAGCGTCGTGCCCAGGCCATGGAAGCCTGGCTGGCCAAGCCTGAGCTGCTGTCGGCCGACAAAGACGCCGAGTACGCCGAGATCATCGAGATCGACCTGGCCGACGTCAAAGAGCCTGTGCTCTGCGCGCCGAACGACCCGGACGATGCCCGCCTGCTGTCTTCGGTACAGGGCGAGAAGATCGACGAAGTATTCATCGGTTCGTGCATGACCAACATCGGCCACTTCCGCGCTGCCGGCAAGCTGCTGGACAAGGTCAAGGGCGGCATCCCTACCCGTCTGTGGCTGGCTCCGCCAACCAAGATGGACGCCCACCAGCTGACCGAAGAAGGCTACTACGGCATCTACGGCAAGGCCGGTGCACGCATGGAAATGCCAGGCTGCTCGCTGTGCATGGGTAACCAGGCACGTGTGCAGACCGGTTCGACCGTGGTCTCCACCTCGACCCGTAACTTCCCGAACCGTCTGGGCGACGCCACCAACGTGTACCTGGCCTCGGCCGAGCTGGCTGCGGTGGCTTCGATCATCGGCAAGCTGCCGACCGTCGAAGAGTACATGCAGTACGCCAAGGACATCGACAGCATGGCTGCCGACGTCTACCGCTACCTGAGCTTCGACCAGATCGCCGAGTTCCGCGAAGCGGCCGCCAACGCCAAGATCCCGGTGATTCAGGCGTAAGTCGAGTTGTAGGCTGTAACAGAAAGCCCCGGTAGCGATACCGGGGCTTTTTTGTGCTGTTTGTGTTGGCTTTGCTGGCCTCTTCGCGGCTAAAGCCGCTCCCACAGGATCGCGCAGTGCTTAAGGTCTGCGCCGGACCTGTGGGAGCGGGTTTACCCGCGAAGAGGCCAGTACAGGCAACATCAAATCACGAACAGATCGACAAACCTGTGCACGGGCATGGCCTCCAGCCTCGCCTGGTCCTTGCACAACGCCACGATCTCCTCACAGCGCTGACGCACGAACCGCGTCGCCAGGTTGGCCCTGAACTTGGCCTCCAGCAACGGCA
The DNA here is from genome assembly GCF_032621715.1 of Pseudomonas sp. zfem004. NCBI lineage: Bacteria > Pseudomonadati > Pseudomonadota > Gammaproteobacteria > Pseudomonadales > Pseudomonadaceae > Pseudomonas > Pseudomonas sp. zfem004. The sequence continues at coordinate 122,473 of NZ_JAVYJF010000007.1, forward strand.
GCCCCTCCTCCCGCCGGCGCCGATGGCCGATCGGGTACTCCACCACCACCTGCTCGGTGTGGGTACCATCCTTGAAGAACACCTGCACGGCATTGGCGATCGAGCGCTTGTCAGCCTCCAGGTACTCGCGGCTGAAACGCGGCTCCTCGACCACCTCCATCTTTTCGCGCAAGCGGTCGATGCTCGGGTGGGCGGCGTGGAAGCTGTCTTCATAGTGCTCGGCCACCAGGTCGCCGAAGATCAGCGGCACTGCGGTCATGTATTGCAGGCAATGGTCACGGTCGGCGGCGTTGGCCAGCGGGCCTTCCTTGGAAATGATGCGGATCGCCGACTCGTTGGTGGCGATGACGATGCGGTCGACTTCGTGCAGGCGGTTGCGCACCTGCCGATGCAGCATCAACGCCGCCTCGCAGGCGGTCTGGGCATGGAACTCGGCGGGGAAACTGACCTTGAACAGGATGTTTTCCATGACATAACTGCCGAAGGGCTGCGGCAGGCGCAATTCGCGCTGGGCCTCCTGCTTGAGGGCCAGGTCCTTGTTGCTGTGGCTGAACGAAACATCATAAAAGCCCCACTGCGCAGCAGTGAGCACACCGGGGATGCCCATTTCACCGCGCAGGGCGATATCAGCCAGGCGCACACCCCGGCTGGAGGCATCCCCCGCCGCCCATGACTTGCGCGAGCCGGCGTTCGGCGCATGGCGGTAGGTGCGCAGGGCCTGGCCATCGACGAAGGCATGGGACAAAGCCGAGAGCAGCTGATCGCGGTTGGCGCCCATCAGCTTGGCGCACACCGCCGTCGAGGCAACCTTGACCAGCACCACATGGTCCAGGCCGACCCGGTTGAAGGCATTCTCCAGCGCCAACACACCCTGGATCTCGTGGGCCATGACCATGGCCTCGAGTACGTCGCGCATGGTCAACGGTGCTTCGCCACCGGCCACGCGCTTCTGCGACAGGTGGTCGGTGACCGCGAGAATGCCGCCCAGGTTGTCCGAGGGATGGGCCCATTCGGCGGCCAGCCAGGTGTCGTTGTAGTCCAGCCAGCGGACAATGCAGCCAATGTCCCAGGCGGCCTTGACCGGATCAAGGCGGTAGGCGGTGCCGGGCACGCGGGCGCCATTGGGGACCACCGTGCCCTCGACCAGCGGACCGAGCAGCTTGGTGCACTCAGGGAAACGCAGCGCCAGCAGGCCGCAGCCGAGGGTATCCATCAGGCAGTGGCGGGCGGTATCCAGGGCTTCGGGGGATTCGACGCGGTAACCGAGCACATAGTCGGCGAGGGTCTGCAGGACCTGGTCGTAGTCGGGGCGAGTGTTCAGATCAGCGTTGGCGCTCATTCGTGGCTCCTTGAAAAAGAGCTGCTTTGCAGCCCATCGCGGGGCAAGCCCGCTCCCACGCAGACTGTACCTTTGGCGTGGGAGCGGGCTTGCCCCGCGATGGGCCAGTAAAACCGAGCGCTGATAGTGCGTTTAGAAGCTATCGCCAGGCACGCGCACCCAGCCCTCCATCAACACCCGAGCACTGCGGCTCATGATTGCTTTGGTCACGGTCCACTGCCCGTCCACCTGGCGGGCTTGCGCACCCACGCGCAACGTCCCGGACGGATGGCCGAAGCGCACCGCGCTTCGTTCGCCACCGCCTGCGGCAAGGTTGACCAGGGTCCCGGGAATCGCCGCTGCCGTGCCAATGGCCACCGCCGCGGTGCCCATCATGGCGTGGTGCAACTTACCCATGGACAGGGCGCGCACCAGCAGATCGACATCGCCCGCATCGACCACTTTGCCGCTGGAAGCAGTGTAGGTGGTCGGCGGCGCGACGAAAGCGACCTTGGGCGTGTGCTGACGCCCGGCAGCCTGGTCGATATGTTCGATCAGCCCCATGCGCACCGCTCCGTGGGCGCGAATGGTCTCGAACCGCGCCAGTGCAGCGGCGTCGCCATTGATCGCGTCCTGAAGTTCGGTACCGGTGTAGTCGAGGTCGGCGGCGTTGATGAAGATGGTCGGGATGCCGGCGTTGATCAGGGTTGCCTTGAAGGTCCCGACACCCGGTACCTCAAGGTCGTCGACCAGATTGCCGGTGGGGAACATTGCCCCGCCGTCACCGTCCTCGTCGGCGGCCGGGTCGAGGAACTCCAGCTGCACCTCGGCGGCCGGGAAGGTCACGCCGTCGAGTTCGAAATCACCGGTCTCCTGCACCTCACCCTCGGTGACCGGCACATGGGCGATGATGGTCTTGCCGATGTTGGCCTGCCAGATGCGCACGGTGGCAACGCCGTTGCGTGGCACCCGCGCGGGGTCGACCAGGCCGCCACTGATGGCGAACGAACCGACCGCGGCCGAGAGGTTGCCGCAGTTGCCGCTCCAGTCGACGAAGGCCTTGTCGATCGACACCTGGCCGAACAGATAGTCGACATCATGCTCGGGCTTGATGCTTTTCGACAAGATCACGGTCTTGCTGGTGCTGGACGTCGCGCCGCCCATGCCGTCGATCTGCTTGCCGTACGGGTCGGGGCTGCCGATCACCCGCAGCAGCAGGGCATCGCGGGCGGGGCCAGGGATCTGCGCCTGTTCGGGCAGGTCCTGCAGGCGGAAGAACACGCCTTTGCTGGTGCCGCCGCGGATGTAGGTGGCGGGGATTCTGATTTGCGGTACATGTGTCATGGTCAATTCCTGTCTTGCACGACACCCTGTGGGAGCGGGTTTACCCGCGAAGGCGTTTGATCAAGCAATGATGTTGATCCTGCCGACGCATTCGCGGGTAAACCCGCTCCCACAGGGGCCATGCTGCTCCTGTTAGGCCATGCCTTCCAGGAAGTCCTGGGCAAAGCGCTGCAGCACCCCGCCCGCTTCGTAGATCGACACTTCTTCGGCGGTATCCAGGCGGCAGGTCACCGGCACCTCGACACGCTCACCATTGCGCCGCGTGACCACCAAAGTCAGCGTGGCGCGCGGTTTGCGCTCACCGAGCACGTCATACACCTCGCTGCCGTCGAGCCCCAGGGTCTTGCGGTCGGTCCCCGGTTTGAACTCCAGCGGCAGCACACCCATGCCCACCAGGTTGGTGCGATGGATACGCTCGAAGCCTTCGGCGACGATCGCCTCGACCCCCGCCAGGCGCACGCCCTTGGCCGCCCAGTCACGTGACGAACCCTGGCCGTAGTCGGCACCGGCAACGATGATCAACGGCTGCTTGCGCTGCATGTAGGTTTCGATGGCTTCCCACATGCGGGTCACCTTGCCTTCCGGCTCGATGCGCGCCAGCGAACCCTGCTTCACGCTGCCGTCGTCCTTGCGCACCATCTCGTTGAACAGCTTGGGGTTGGCGAAGGTGGCGCGCTGGGCGGTCAGGTGGTCGCCACGGTGGGTGGCATAGGAGTTGAAGTCCTCTTCCGGCAGGCCCATCTTCGCCAGGTATTCACCCGCGGCGCTGTCGAGCATGATGGCGTTGGACGGCGACAAGTGGTCGGTGGTGATGTTGTCCGGCAGCACCGCCAGCGGGCGCATGCCGCGCAGGGTACGCTCACCGGCCAGGGCGCCTTCCCAGTAAGGCGGGCGGCGGATGTAGGTGCTCATCGGGCGCCAGTCGTACAGCGGCGCAACCTTCGGCCCCTTGTCCTCCTCGATGGTGAACATCGGGATGTACACCTGGCGGAACTGCTCCGGCTTGACCGACGCACGCACCACGGCGTCGATTTCCTCGTCGCTCGGCCAGATGTCCTTCAGGCGGATTTCCTTGCCATCCACCAAACCCAGCACATCCTTCTCGATATCGAAGCGGATGGTACCGGCGATGGCGTAAGCCACCACCAGCGGCGGCGAGGCGAGGAAAGCCTGCTTGGCGTACGGGTGGATACGCCCGTCGAAGTTGCGGTTGCCCGACAGCACGGCGGTGGCGTACAGGTCGCGGTCGATGATCTCTTGCTGGATCACCGGGTCCAGTGCACCGGACATGCCGTTGCAGGTGGTGCAGGCGAAGGCGACGACACCGAAGCCCAGTTGCTCCAGTTCCTGCTCGAGCCCAGCCTCCTTGAGGTACAGCTGCACGGTCTTGGAGCCCGGCGCCAGCGACGACTTGACCCACGGTTTGCGGGCCAGGCCGAGCTTGTTGGCATTGCGCGCCAGCAGGCCAGCGGCGATCACGTTGCGCGGGTTGCTGGTGTTGGTGCAACTGGTGATGGCGGCGATGATCACCGCGCCGTCCGGCATCTGCCCCGGCACTTCCTGCCACTGCCCGGCAATGCCCTTGGCCGCCAGGTCGCTGGTGGCTACCCGGGCGTGCGGGTTGGACGGGCCGGCCATGTTGCGCACCACGCTCGACAGGTCGAAGCTCAGGGTGCGCTCGTACTCGGCCTTGGCCAGGCTGTCGGCCCACAGGCCGGCGGCCTTGGCGTAGGTCTCGACCAACTGCACCTGCTGCTCATCGCGGCCGGTAAGCTTGAGGTAGTCGATGGTCTGCTGGTCGATGGCGAACATCGCCGCGGTGGCGCCGTATTCCGGGGCCATGTTGGAGATGGTGGCACGGTCGCCCAGGGTCAGCGCGCTGGCGCCCACACCGTGGAACTCGAGGTAGGCACCCACCACCTTCTGCTTGCGCAGGAACTCGGTCAGCGCCAGCACCAGGTCGGTGGCGGTGATGTTCGGCGCCAGGCGGCCGGTCAGCTCGACGCCGACGATTTCTGGCAGGCGCATCCACGAGGCGCGGCCGAGCATCACGTTCTCGGCCTCCAGGCCACCGACGCCGATGGCGATCACGCCCAGGGCATCGACATGCGGGGTGTGGCTGTCGGTGCCGACGCAGGTGTCCGGGTAGGCCACGCCGCGCTCGCTGTGGATCACCGGCGACATCTTCTCCAGGTTGATCTGGTGCATGATGCCGTTGCCCGGCTGGATCACGTCGACGTTCTTGAACGCCTTCTTGGTCCAGTTGATGAAGTGGAAGCGGTCTTCGTTGCGACGGTCTTCGATGGCGCGGTTCTTCTCGAAGGCCTGCGGGTCGAAGCCGCCGCACTCCACCGCCAGCGAATGGTCGACGATCAGCTGTACCGGCACCACCGGGTTGACTGCGGAGGGGTCGCCGCCCTTGTCGGCGATGGCGTCGCGCAGGCCGGCCAGGTCCACCAGCGCGGTCTGGCCGAGGATGTCGTGGCACACCACGCGGGCCGGGAACCAGGGGAAGTCGAGGTCGCGCTTGCGTTCGATCAGCTGTTCGAGCGACGCGTTTAGGGTGGCCGGATCGCAGCGGCGCACGAGGTTTTCGGCCAGTACGCGGGAGGTGTATGGCAGGCCGTCGTAGGCGCCGGGCTTGATTGCCTCGACCGCGGCGCGGGCGTCGTAGTAGTCCAGGGCGGTGCCTGGCAGGGACTTGCGGAATGCGCTGTTCATATCGTTATCTGGCTCGGTCACGGTTTACCTGGGCAGGCATCGGCAGACTCGTGGGAGCGGGCTTGCCCCGCGATTGCGCCGCATGCGCCAGCGAGGTTGAACCTGCTGGCGCAATCGCGGGGCAAGCCCGCTCCCACAACTGACCTACAGCCTGTCTCTTCTGATCAACGCTGTTCGATCGGCACGAACCGGCGCTGCTCGACGCCGGTGTATTCGGCGCTCGGGCGGATGATGCGGTTGTTGGCGCGCTGCTCGAACACGTGGGCGGCCCAGCCGGTCAGGCGCGAGCAGACGAAGATCGGGGTGAACAGCTTGGTCGGGATGCCCATGAAGTGGTACGCCGAGGCATGGTAGAAGTCGGCGTTGGGGAACAGGCGCTTCTGCTCCCACATGGTCTTGTCGATCGCTTCGGAGACCGGGTACAGCACCTTGTCGCCCACTTCGTCGGCCAACTGCTTCGACCAGCCCTTGATCACCTCGTTGCGCGGGTCGGACTCTTTGTAGATGGCGTGGCCGAAGCCCATGATCTTGTCCTTGCGCTCGAGCATGCGCAGCAGCTCGGCGGTCGCTTCCTGCGGGCTCTGGAAGCGCTCGATCAGCTCCATTGCCGCCTCGTTGGCGCCGCCGTGCAGTGGGCCACGCAGCGAGCCGATGGCGGCAGTGATGCAGGAATACAGGTCCGACAGGGTCGAGGCACATACCCGGGCGGTGAAGGTCGAGGCGTTGAATTCGTGCTCGGCGTACAGGATCAGCGAGACGTTCATCACCTTGACGTGCAGCGCGCTTGGCTTCTTGCCGTGCAGCAGGTGCAGGAAGTGGCCGCCAATGGTGTCTTCGTCGCTGCTGCAGTCGATGCGCACACCGTGGTGGGTGAAGCGGTACCAATAGCACATCACTGCCGGGAACAGCGCCAGCAGGCGGTCGGTCTTGTCGTGCTGGGCGTCGAAGGTCAGCTCCGGCTCCAGGGTACCGAGCACCGAGCAGCCGGTGCGCATCACGTCCATCGGGTGGGCGTCGCGCGGGATGCGTTCGAGCACCTCCTTGAGCGCCTGCGGCAGGTCGCGCAGGCCCTTGAGCTTGCGCTTGTAGTCGGCCAGCTCGGCTTTGCTCGGCAGCTCGCCGTACAGCAGCAGGTAGGCGACTTCCTCGAACTCGGCGCCGGCGGCCAGATCGCGCACGTCATAGCCGCGGTAGGTCAGGCCGGCGCCGGCCTGGCCGACGGTCGACAGGGCGGTCTGCCCGGCCACCTGGCCACGCAGGCCTGCGCCACTGAGTACTTTTGCTTCGGCCATGGTGTTTCTCCTTTCTTGAATTTGTTATCGAAGTCTTTCTGGCTAATCAGGGTGGCTGTACCTGCGCTTTCGCGGGGCAAGCCCGCTCCTACAGGTACAGCGCCATGTCTGAAACTCGAGCCTCAGCGTGGGAGCGGGCTTGCCCCGCGAAGAGGCCCGCACAGGTTCAAGCCTTTTTCTGGGCGAACAACGCATCCAAGCTCTGCTCGAAGGCGTGATAGCCGATGGCATCGTAGAGCTCCATGCGGGTCTGCATGGTGTCGATCACGTTCTTCTGCGTGCCGTCGCGGCGCAGGGCGGTGTAGACGTTCTCGGCAGCCTTGTTCATGGCACGGAAGGCCGACAGCGGGTACAGCACCAGCGACACGTCCACCGAGGCCAGCTCTTCGGTGGTGTACAACGGCGTCGCGCCAAATTCGGTGATGTTGGCCAGGATCGGGGCTTTGACCCGGTCGGCGAAGGTCTTGTACATCGACAGTTCGGTGATGGCTTCCGGGAAGATCATGTCGGCGCCGGCCTCGATGCAGGCCGCGGCACGGTCCAGGGCTGCGTTCAGGCCTTCCACCGCCAGGGCGTCGGTACGCGCCATGATCACGAAGCTGTCATCGGTGCGAGCATCCACCGCGGCCTTGATGCGGTCGACCATCTCCTGCTGGGAAACGATCTCCTTGTTCGGGCGGTGGCCGCAGCGCTTGGCGCCGACCTGGTCTTCGATATGGATGGCGGCGGCGCCGAACTTGCTCATCGACTTGACGGTGCGGGCAACGTTGAAGGCCGAGGCACCGAAACCGGTGTCGACATCCACCAGCAGCGGCAGGTCGCACACGTCGGTGATGCGGCGCACATCGGTGAGCACGTCGTCCAGGTTGCTGATGCCCAGGTCCGGCAGGCCCAGGGAGCCGGCGGCGACGCCGCCACCGGACAGGTAGATGGCCTTGAAGCCGGCGCGCTTGGCCAGCAGGGCGTGGTTGGCGTTGATGGCCCCGACCACCTGCAGCGGATGTTCGGCGGCAACCGCGTCACGGAAACGCTGGCCGGGCGTGCTCTTCACTGTCATGACTCACCTCGTGGGCTATTGTTGTCGGCGCCTTGGTAGTGACGCTCGATATTGCGTTTGGACGCGCCGATGTGGCGACGCATCAGGAGTTCTGCCAGTTCGCCGTCGCGGGCTTCGATGGCGTCGAGAATGCGGTGGTGCTCGGCAAAGGCCTGGCGTGGCCGGTTGGGCGTGGTCGAGAACTGGATGCGGTACATGCGCACCAGTTGATAGAGCTCGCCGCAGAGCATCTTGTAGAGGGTCTGGTTGCCGCTGCCCTGGATGATCCTGTAATGGAAGTCGTGGTCGCCTTCCTGCTGGTAGTAGCCCTGCCCGGCCTGGAACGCGGCATCGCGCTCATGGGTGTCGAGCACATGGCGCAGTTCGTCGATGGCGGCCTGGCTCATGCGCTCGGCGGCCAGCCGGCAGGCCATGCCTTCGAGCGACTCGCGGATTTCGTAGAGTTCGATCAGCTCGGCATGGCCAAGCGACACTACCCGTGCACCGACGTGCGGCACCCGCACCAGCAGGCGCTGGCCCTCCAGCCGGTGAATCGCCTCGCGCAGCGGGCCGCGGCTGATGCCATAGGTACGTGCCAGTTCCGGCTCGGAGATCTTGCTGCCGGGGGCGATTTCGCCTTTGACGATGGCCGCCTGGATGCGCCGGAAGACGTTTTCCGAGAGGGTCTCGGACTCGTCCTGCAGGATTGGAGTGGCTTGGGCTGTGTCCAGCATGATTGTCGACACCTTCGCATTCAATGACGGCAAAACTAGCTAAACCGCCCAGAAGAGTCAAAGACAAAAAGAACATTGTCGACAATTGTCTAATAACGAACTTACCGCACCACCATGCGGTCTGATCGCGGGTGCGCTGGCGTCAACACATCGGCGTGATAGAATGCCGCGCTCCTTCGGGAGCATGGATACGCTGCCTGTCATCATTTCATGCTGATGGCAGGCCAATAGGGACGCTTGGCCAGTCGCCTTGCCCTGAACCCCGCACAGCACCGCGCCAGGATTATGAGACCCATACCCGCTTTATTGCTGCTCTGCCTGACTCTGCTGCCGGCCCTTGCGCCTGCGGCACAGAAGACCGTCTATGGCCTGAACGAATACGCGCGCCTGGGCGAGCTCGACCTGGAAGTGGCGGCCAAGCTCGACACCGGCGCCAAGACCGCCTCGCTCAGCGCCCGCGACATCAAGCGTTTCAAGCGCGACGGCGAGAGCTGGGTGCGCTTTTACCTGGCGATCGACGCCGCCCACAAGCACCCCATCGAACGCCCCCTGGCCCGCGTCAGCAAGATCAAGCGCCGCGCCGGGGACTATGACGCCGAGTCCGGCAAGGCCTACACGGCCCGCCCGGTCATCGAGCTCGATATCTGCATGGGCCAGACCCGCCGCACCATCGAGGTCAACCTCACCGACCGCAGCGCCTTCCAGTTCCCGCTGCTGATCGGTTCCGAGGCCCTCAAGCACTTGGATGCGCTGGTCGACCCAAGCCTTAAATACGCGGCCGGCAAACCTGCCTGTGCCACCGAAGTTTCCAAAGCAGAGTAACTCCGATGCGCTCTCTTACCCTTCACCTGAAAGTCCTGATCACCGTCCTGGTGTTGCTGGGCGTCGCGGTCACGGCCTACCAGATCTTCTTCCTCGGCATTCCGGTGACCGAGGACGAGACCGATGACCTGTGGAACATCGACGCCAAGGTCGAGTTCGTCGCCAGCACCAAGGACCCGGTCAAGGTGCAGATGTTCGTGCCCCCGCTCAACCGTGACTATGTCAGCCTCAACGAGAGCTTCATCTCCAACAACTACGGGGTGAGCGTCAATCGGGTCGATGGCAACCGCAAGGTGACCTGGTCGGCGCGCCGCGCCAGCGGCAACCAGACCCTGTACTACCGCCTGGTGCTGACCAAGCGCTACAGCGCCGAAAAGACCAAGATCAAGGGCCCGACCTTCCGTGACAGCCTGGCCATCGAAGGCCCCGAGAAGCTGGCCGCCGAAGCGCTGATGGCACCGATCCGCCAGCACTCGGCCGACGTCGAGACCTTCGTCGGCGAGACCATCAAACGTGTCAACAATCTCAACGACGACAACGTCAAGCTGCTGCTGGCCGGCGACACCTCGACGATGAAGAAGGCGCAGATCATCGACCTGCTGCTGTCCATCGCCCATGTGCCGCTGGAGAAAGTGCACACCATCCGCCTGGTGGCCGATACCCCGCAAACCCCTGAACTGTGGCTGCGCAGCTTCAACGGCAACGACTGGCTGTACTTCAACCCGGACACCGGCGAACAAGGCCTGCCCAGCGATCGCCTGCTGTGGTGGACCGGTGACGACAACCTGATTACCGTCGATGGCGGCAAGAAGGCCAACGTCACCTTCAGCATGAACAACAGCGAGATGAACGCCATCCGCCTGGCCAAGCTGACCGACGAGAACACCGACGCCGACTTCCTCGAGTACTCGCTGTACGGCCTGCCGCTGCAGACCCAGCAGACCTTCATGATCATGGTGATGATCCCGATCGGTGTGCTGGTGATCCTGGTGCTGCGCAACCTGATCGGCCTGCAGACCCTGGGCACCTTCACCCCGGTGCTGATCGCCCTGGCCTTCCGCGAGACGCAGCTGGGCTTCGGCATCATGCTGTTCACGGTGATCACCGCGCTGGGCCTGTCGCTACGCTCCTACCTTGAACACCTGAAGCTGCAGATGCTGCCGCGCCTGTCGGTGGTGCTGACCTTCGTCGTGGTGCTGATCGCCGCCATCAGCCTGTTCAGCCACAAGCTGGGCCTGGAGCGCGGCCTGTCGGTGGCGCTGTTCCCGATGGTGATCCTGACCATGACCATCGAACGCCTGTCGATCACCTGGGAAGAGCGTGGCGGCGGCCATGCCATGAAAGTGGCCATCGGCACCCTGTTCGCCGCATCGGTCGCACACCTGCTGATGACCGTGCCGGAGCTGACCTACTTCGTCTTCACCTTCCCGGCGGTACTGCTGATCCTGGTGGGCTTCATGCTGGCGATGGGCCGCTACCGCGGCTACCGCCTGACCGAGCTCGTGCGCTTCAAGGCATTCCTGAAGAAGGCTGACGCCTGATGTTCGGCCTGATCAAGACATGGAAAGCCCTGGAGGCCCGGGGCATCATGGGTATCAACCGGCGTAACGCGGACTACGTACTCAAGTACAACAAGCGCAGCCTGTACCCGATCGTCGACGACAAGATCATCACCAAGGAGCGCGCGCTGGCGGCCGGCATCCATGTGCCGGAGATGTACGGCATCATCGAGACCGAAAAACAGATCGAGAAGCTCCACGAGATCATCGGCGAGCGCACCGACTTCGTCATCAAGCCGGCACAGGGTGCCGGCGGCGACGGCATCCTGGTGATCGCCGACCGCTTCGAGGAACGCTACCGCACGGTCTCCGGCAAGATCATCAGCCACGAAGAGATCGAGCACCAGATCTCCAGCATCCTCACCGGCCTGTACTCGCTGGGCGGGCACCGTGACCGCGCGCTGATCGAGTACCGGGTCACCCCGGACCAGATCTTCAAGAGCATCAGCTACGAGGGCGTGCCGGACATCCGCATCATCGTGCTGATGGGCTACCCGGTGATGGCCATGCTGCGCCTGCCGACCCGCCAGTCCGGCGGCAAGGCCAACCTGCACCAGGGCGCCATCGGCGTGGGCGTCGACCTGAGCACGGGGATGACCCTGCGCGGCACCTGGCTGAACAAGATCATCAGCAAGCACCCGGACACCACCAACGCGGTGGACGGTGTGCAGTTGCCGAACTGGGACGGTTTCATGAAGCTTGCCGCCAGCTGCTACGAGCTGTGCGGCCTGGGCTACATCGGCGTGGACATGGTGCTGGACCAGGACAAGGGCCCGCTGATCCTCGAGCTCAACGCCCGCCCCGGCCTGAACATCCAGATCGCCAACGACTGCGGCCTGACCCAACGCACCCACGCCATCGAGGCACACATCGAGGCGTTGGCCAAAGAAGGCCGCACCGAGAGCGCTGAAGAACGGGTAAAAGTGGCGCAAGGCCTGTTCGGGCACGTGCACACAGGTTGAACCGTGGGAGCGGGCTTGCCCCGCGATAGCGTAGCCAGGCCAAGCCCCAATCGCGGGGCAAGCCCGCTCCCACGATGTGCTGGAACGCCTCTGCACAACATGTGAATGTCGCCACCAGTGCTAGGCGCATTTCCTACACGGGTCTACAATCGCCCTCCTCGCTTTTTCATCGCCGTCCATTCTGATGCCGACCTGTACGCTCCACCCCCTGCCCTACCAGCCCGACCCCGCGCACTACTTCGCACGCCTGCGCATAGCGCCCGGTGCGATCCTGCTCGACAGCGCGCGCCCCAACGCCGAACGTGGCCGCTTCGACCTGCTCAGCGCCTGGCCGCTGCAGCACCTGCAAGCGCAAACGGCAGAGTCGGGCCAGGCGTACCTGCAGCGACTACGCCGGGCACTGGCAGAGCTGGGGACGGCACAGCTGCCCGACGGCGTGGAGCTGCCCTTTGCCGGCGGCCTGATCGGCTACCTGAGCTACGACTTCGGCCGCCGCCTGGAGCAACTGCCCACACAGGCGGCCGATGACCTGGGGCTGCCGGACGCGCAGCTCGGCCTGTATGCCTGGGCACTGGTCAGCGACCACCATGCGCGCACCAGCCAACTGGTGTTTCACCCCAGCCTCCAAGCCACTGAACGGCAGCGCCTGGTGCAGCTGTTCGAAGCGCCAGCCCAGGCCGACAGCGGCGAATTCGCGCTGCTGGCACCCATGGCGGGCGACCTGTCCGCGGCGCAATACCGTGCAGCGTTCGACAAGGTCCAGCAGTACATCCAGGCGGGCGACTGCTACCAGATCAACCTGACCCAACGCTTTAGTGCGCCCTGCCAGGGCGACCCGTGGCACGCCTACCAGGCCCTGCGCGCCGCATGCCCGACGCCGTTTTCCGGCTATCAGCAGCTGGACGCCGGCACGGCGCTGCTGAGCTTCTCCCCGGAGCGCTTCGTGCGCGTCAGCCAGGGCGAAGTCGAAACCCGCCCGATCAAGGGCACCCGGCCGCGCGGCGCCGACCCGCTGGCAGATGCGCGCAACGCTGCCGAATTGCTGGCCAGCCCCAAGGATCGCTCAGAGAACCTGATGATCGTCGACCTGCTGCGCAACGACATCGGCCGTACCTGCCAGATCGGCTCGGTGAAGGTGCCGGAGCTGTTCAGCCTGGAGAGCTACCCCAATGTCCATCACCTGGTCAGCAGCATCACCGGGCGCCTGGCACCCGGCAAGGACGCGCTCGACCTGATCGGCGGCAGCTTCCCGGGCGGCTCGATCACCGGCGCGCCGAAGATCCGGGCGATGCAGATCATCGATGAGCTGGAGCCCACCCGCCGGGCGCTGTATTGCGGCTCGCTGCTGTACATCGACGTGCGCGGCGAGATGGACAGCTCCATCGCCATCCGCAGCCTGCTGGTCAAGGACGGCCAGGTCAGTTGCTGGGGCGGCGGCGCGGTGGTGGCCGACTCCGACTGGCAGGCCGAGTATGAAGAATCGATCGCCAAGGTGCGGGTGCTGATGGAGACCTTGCAGGGCCTGTAAAGCATCGCGGCGCCCCGACTTGCCCCGCGATTACGGCGCGACAGGTCTACCCCGCCATTTTTTGTTACCATCAGCTCACTACGAGCGCACAGCGCCACTCACCCGATGGAAACCGCCTGATGAGCCAACCCTTCGACGTCGCCGCCCTGGCCGCGACCTATGCCAGCAAGTCCCCGCAGGAGATCCTCAAGCTCGCCTTCGAACACTTCGGCGACGACCTGTGGATCTCGTTCAGCGGCGCCGAGGACGTGGTGCTGGTGGACATGGCCTGGAAACTGAACAAGCAGGTCAAGGTATTCAGCCTCGACACCGGGCGCCTGCACCCGGAAACCTACCGTTTCATCGACCAGGTGCGCGAGCACTACAACCTGCCGATCGAAATTCTCAGCCCGGACCGCGACAAGCTCGACCCCTTCGTCCAGCAAAAGGGCCTGTTCAGCTTCTACAAGGACGGCCACGGCGAATGCTGCGGCATCCGCAAGATCGAGCCGCTGCGCCGCAAGCTGGCCACGGTCAGCGCCTGGGCCACCGGCCAGCGCCGCGACCAGAGCCCGGGCACCCGTAGCCAGGTGGCGGCCCTGGAGATCGACGGCGCCTTCTCCACCCCGGAACGCACGCTGTACAAGTTCAACCCGCTGGCGCAGATGAGCAGCGAGGAAGTCTGGGGCTATATCCGCATGCTCGAGCTGCCGTACAACAGCCTGCATGAGCGCGGCTTCATCAGCATCGGCTGCGAGCCGTGCACCCGCCCGGTACTGCCCAACCAGCACGAGCGCGAGGGGCGCTGGTGGTGGGAGGAATCGACGCAGAAAGAATGTGGGCTGCACGCGGGCAACCTGATCAGTAAAGCCTGACGCACAGGCACAAAAAACCGGCCATCAGGCCGGTTTTTTGTGCCTGTGCACTCAGTGCACTGGAAGTTCGACGCCTTCGAACAGCTCTTCGAGCTCCTGCTTGTTGTGGCACTGGATGGCCTTGGCCATGACTTCGCGGGTCAGGTGCGGGGCGAACTTCTCGATGAAATCGCACATGAAGCCGCGCAGGAAGGTGCCGCGACGGAAGCCGATCTTGGTAATGCTGGCCTCGAACAGCTCGCTGGCATCCAGGCACACCAGGTCGCTGTCGAGCTTGGGGTCGACTGCCATCTTGGCCACGATGCCTACGCCCAGGCCCAGACGCACGTAAGTCTTGATCACATCGGCGTCGGCTGCGGTGAACACCACTTTTGGCGTGAGGCCGCGGTGGTTGAAGGCTTCGTCGAGCTTGGAGCGGCCAGTGAAACCGAATACATAGGTAACGATCGGATACTCGGCCACCGCTTCCAGAGTGAGCTTCGGCAACTTGGTCAGCGGGTGCCCCTGGGGCACCACCACACAGCGGTTCCACTTGTAGCACGGCATCATGATCAGGTCGCCGAACAGCTCGAGCGCCTCGGTGGCGATGGCGAAGTCGACGGTGCCGTCGGCGGCCATCTCGGCGATCTGCATCGGCGAGCCCTGGTGCATGTGCAGGGCCACTTCAGGGTACTGCTTGATGAAATTGCTGATCACCGGCGGCAGCGCGTAACGCGCTTGCGTGTGGGTAGTGGCGATCGACAGGGTGCCCTTCTTCTCGTTGGAGAATTCCTGGGCGATCTGCTTGATGCTCTCGACCTTGCGCAGGATCTCGCCGGCGGTATTGATGATGCGCTCACCGGCTGGCGTGACGCGGGTCAGGTGCTTGCCGCTGCGGGCGAAGACTTCGACACCCAGTTCGTCCTCGAGCAGGCGGATCTGCTTGCTGATACCGGGCTGGGAGGTGTACAGGCTTTGCGCCGTCGCGGAAACGTTGAGGTCATGGTGCGCCACTTCCCAGATGTAGCGCAGTTGTTGAAGCTTCATAGATATCCCTCAAAGACGGTAGGCCACCGGCGCACTGGCAGCGACGAGTTATAACTATATTAGTGGCTTGGGAAATAAATCTAGAACTATTTTGTTACTTTTGCCCGAAACTACTTACTCCCTACTTTCCGTTTTCCTACGGCCAAGGTGCTGTGCCAGCGGCACCATGTACACCGGCACCGATGACAGCTGCAGCAGGCGCACCGCCGTGCGGCCAATAGGTACCCCGGCGCCCGCCCCGGCGCTGTGGCTGCCGAAGATCAGCAGGTCGACACTCAGGCGATGCGCCTGCTCGAGGATGACCTGTGCCGGGTCGCCCTGGCGTACTCGCACCGCCTTTATCAGGGCCAGGTCGGCCTCCTCACCCAATTCGTCGCGAAAATTCTCAAGTACCCGCTGCTCGATAGTGGCCATCACCGTGTTGACCCCTTCGCTGTGCAGCGCGTCCAGGGTTTGCTCATCGAGGTAACTCTGCAGCAGGGATTCGGCAAACTGGCCCATGGGCTCGACTGCGTGGATCACGTAAAGCTCTGCGTTGAAGGTGCGCGCCAGGGCCAGGGCGTGCTGCATGACGAAAGGTGCGTACACACCGAGGTCGGTGGCGTACAGCATGGTGCGGATCATTCGGCCTCCTCGACTGCCGCTACGGCAGAGCAAGGTTGAGCTTAGCAGCGCCACCGGGCGCCGCTGTGCCGTCCGGCGCGGGCTGCAGGGGTGCTCAAACTTGCCGGTTACGTCGGTCGATGAAGGCCAGCGCCTGGTGCAAAGCCTCGATCCGCGGCAGTCGGCAACCGGCCGCATGGGCCCTTGCCAGCGGCTCGGCATAGATGGCCTGCAACTCCAGCGGCCGCTGTGCGGCGTGGTCGTGATACATGCTCGGCCAGTAGTCCGGCATCTGCTCGGTCACCCGGAACAGATGCTCGGCGTACCCGTCAGGCAACACCTGCCCGCAAGCACGGGCACCTTCGACCACTTCAGCCATCAAGGCCTGGATCAGCACCCGGCTGTCAGGATCGCTCATCAGAGGCGTAGTGCTGGCGTTGAGCAGCACCGCAAGACCGTTGTACGGCACGTTCCACACCAGTTTCTGCCAGCGCGCCTGGTTGAGGTCGAGCATGGCCTGCGAGTCGACGCCGGCGGCTCGGAACAGCTCGGCGCCCTCTTTCACCACCGCCAGCCCGGCATCTTGCGCCGGCCCGCTGTGGTAGCCGAGGTTGACCGCACCCAGCGCCTGATGGCGGACTACCCCGGGGCGTTCGCGGTTAACGCAGATGAAGCACAGGCCACCGAGCAAGTGCATGTCCGGGCGCAGTGCCGGGCGCAGCTGCTCTTCCACCCCCAGGCCGTTCTGCAGCAATACCACCTTGGCGCCGGGCGCCGCCGCCTGCACGATCGACGGCGCCAGCTCAGCATTGCTGGTGGCCTTGGCGCCCACCAGCAGCCAATCGCACGGCGGCATGTCGGCAGCACTGGCGTAAGCCTGGACCTGCTGATGCAACTGGCCGTGCAGCGCGCTGTCGAGTGTCAGCCCGTGCTCGCGCACCGTGGCGTACTCGCTGCGCAGCAAAAAATGCACATCGAAGCCGGCGCGGGCCAGCATCAGGCCATAAAAGCCACCAATGGCCCCACTGC
Organism: Pseudomonas sp. zfem004; assembly: GCF_032621715.1. Classification (NCBI taxonomy): domain Bacteria; kingdom Pseudomonadati; phylum Pseudomonadota; class Gammaproteobacteria; order Pseudomonadales; family Pseudomonadaceae; genus Pseudomonas; species Pseudomonas sp. zfem004. Next base: position 139,301 of record NZ_JAVYJF010000007.1, read on the forward strand.
CAATGATGCCGATGCGAGTAGTGCGAACCTGCATGCCTTCTCTCCTTCGTGTGTGTTCGTCGGTTTTTAGCACGTAAATCAGCCGGTTTTCGATCCCCCACTATACTGGGGCAAAGAAGGTCAAATAATCGACACGGAGTCGAGCATGTGCGGATACCTGCCTCATCCGGATGACATCCCGGTCGAACTCACCCTTCGCCCCACATCCAGCCTGTTTCGTCGCCACCTCTACACCCAGGGCCTCGGCGGCATCGCCTGCAACCAACCACGCGCCTACCGTCGCGGCACTGCCGTCGAGGTGCTGATCCCTTCATTGGGGCTGGACGCACATTACCCCGGCTACGTCGCCTGGTGCCAACGGCTTGACCAGGGCTATCGAGTGGGTGTGGCGTTCACCGACAGCCAGGCGCTGTTCGGTGCACGCATGGGCGAGCAGGCCTGCCAGATCCAGCACTATTGCCAGGAGCACGCCCAGGCTGACCTTGACAGCAGCGCGGCGCAACAGTTGGCCGCGCAGTGGATCAGCCTGCACGCGGAGGCCTTTTCCGAGGCCAGCCTGGGCACCCCCACCCCCTGAATCACCGCTCCACCCGCAAAAACCCAGTATCGACGGGCCCCAGCCCATTGTCCCGCCCCCGCTAACGCGTTAAGGTTCGGCCTCCCCGCTGCGAACAATCTGCTGCTGGGCCGCACGGGGATTGCTGGCGGCCGGCACCCGTGACCTGACGAGTAACACGATGGCTGATTTACCGATCGATGACTTGAACGTTGCCTCCAACGAGACCTTGATCACCCCTGATCAGCTCAAGAAGGAAATCCCTCTCAGCGCCAAAGCCCTGCAGACCGTGACTGCCGGCCGCGAAGTGGTGCGCAATATCCTCGACGGCAAGGACCACCGCCTGTTCGTAGTGGTCGGCCCGTGCTCCATCCATGACATCAAGGCTGCCCACGAATATGCCGAACGCCTGAAAGTACTGGCCGAGGAAGTCTCGGACACCCTGTACCTGGTGATGCGCGTGTACTTCGAGAAGCCACGCACCACCGTAGGCTGGAAAGGCCTGATCAACGACCCCTACCTGGACGACTCGTTCAAGATCCAGGACGGCCTGCACATTGGTCGCAAGCTGCTGCTCGATCTCGCGGAAATGGGCCTGCCCACCGCCACCGAAGCACTGGACCCGATCTCCCCGCAGTACCTGCAGGACCTGATCAGCTGGTCGGCCATCGGCGCACGCACCACCGAATCGCAGACTCACCGCGAAATGGCTTCGGGCCTGTCTTCGGCGGTCGGCTTCAAGAACGGCACCGACGGCGGCCTGACCGTGGCGATCAACGCCTTGCAGTCGGTCTCCAAGCCGCACCGCTTCCTGGGGATCAACCAGGAAGGCGGCGTGTCGATCGTCACCACCAAAGGCAACGCCTATGGCCACGTGGTACTGCGCGGCGGCAACGGCAAGCCCAACTATGATTCGGTCAGCGTCGCCCTGTGCGAGCAGGACCTGGCCAAGGCGAAGATCAAGGCCAACATCATGGTCGACTGCAGCCACGCCAACTCCAACAAGGACCCGGCCCTGCAGCCGCTGGTCATGGAAAACGTGGCCAACCAGATCCTCGAAGGCAACCAGTCGATCATCGGCCTGATGGTCGAGAGCCACCTGAACTGGGGCTGCCAGGCCATTCCGAAGAACCTGGACGAGCTGCAGTATGGCGTTTCCGTGACCGACGCCTGCATTGACTGGGCGGCCACCGAAAAAACCCTGCGCAGCATGCACGCCAAGCTCAAGGATGTGCTGCCGCAGCGCCAGCGCGGCTAAACCTTGCGCACATGAAAACGCCGGGCAATGCCCGGCGTTTTCATGTATAGGGTAAAGTTTTCAGGCCTTGCTCGAGTGACGCTGCTGACGCTCCATGTAGCGCTCGACGTACGAACAGGACGGGATGACGGTGTAACCCATCTGCTCGGCGTACTCCAGTGCCTTTTCGGTCAAGGCGGCGGCGATGCCGCGCCCGCGCAGGGCGTTGGGCACGAAGGTGCGGTAGATGTCCAGCGTCTGCTTGCCCAGGTCCATGTACGTGAGGTACGCCCGGTGACCGTCCACATTGGTCTCGAATTGATGACCCGCCTGGTCATGGTGGATGGTCAGCGTCTCGCTCATCACTACTCCTCGCAGGTCTTGTCGGCAGACCCATACCTTACCGATGTGTTTATGTCCGGCGGGGAACCTCTGCGCCACCTCTAGGTTTTGTACGAAAAGTGCCTGCGCGACGATCATGCTGCGTTGAAAACAGGCTCGGAATGCTCATTTGCAGCCAGCAAACTCCGCTTCCTCGCCTGTTTTCGCCTTGCCTGATCGCCGCTCGGCGACTTTTCGTACCAAACCTAGCCCCTTGGACAGCTGCACGACCTTGATCGTTCTGCCCTTGGGCACCTACAAATAGTAGGCGGCACAAGCGGGGTTGCTCAAGCGGCCGGACTGAAAATCCAACAGCGCGGTTTTGCCACACTGGCCTGGCAGCATGATACGCGCCGAATGCTCTTTGGGCTAAGACGCCCACAGACAGTTGAAGTCACCCTTAGTTCAACAAAAAAGTTCCCACCCTACAATCGCTTGCGTGCGTCTCACACAATTTTCACAGATGGCCTGCACAGCCCGTCACTGCTGTCCGCTCGCGACATTTTTTTTGCAGTTCTTGCGCTCTGTCAGTTTACTTACTACAAGTAATGGGTACTATGTACGCCGGCCAGTTTCTCTTTTCCGAGAGATGGCTATTTAAATAGAAAGTCCTTGAAGGGGAACACGATGAACAACGTTCTGAAATTCTCTGCTCTGGCCCTGGCCGCAGTTCTGGCTACCGGTTGCAGCAGCGTCTCCAAAGAAACCGAAGCTCGCCTGACCGCTACCGAAGACGCAGCAGCTCGCGCCCAGGCTCGTGCAGACGAAGCCTACCGCAAAGCTGACGACGCTCTGGCAGCTGCTCAGAAGGCTCAGCAAACTGCTGACGAAGCCAACGAGCGCGCTCTGCGTATGCTGGACAAAGCCAGCCGCAAGTAATAATCCTCACGGATTGTTAAGAAGCCGACCCACTTGTGGGTCGGCTTTTTTATTGCCTGGTGAAAGGCTGTGCGCACAAACGAAAAAGGCCTGCACTAAGGCAGGCCTCTTTACGAGTCGCAAATGGCTTACTGCAGTTCGGCTGGGATGCTCGAGACCACCGGCGCGGTACCACCATTGACCGGGACGGCGATTTCAACCGGCATGCCATCTTCGGCAGCGACCACATCACGCACCATGTCCCAGTTCATGCGCAAGTTGTTGGCCAGGTCCTCACGCTTGAGCAGCGCGTTGATGACTGCGGTGTGCTTGTCGACCACCGACGGGTTGCCTTGGTCATCCAGCGGCGTGTGCGCCTCGAGATAGACTTTGCCGCCACTGACGCCGAACTTGTAAGGCTCGTTGATGATGCGAACCGAGGTGTTTACCGGGACCATCTTCGACAGGGTCAACACGTTGTTATTGAGCATGCGGAAGCAACCGTGACTGGTGCGCATGCCAATACCGAACTTCTTGTTCGAACCGTGGATCAGGTAGCCCGGCACGCCCAAGGTGAACTTGAACGGCCCCAGCGGGTTGTCCGGACCGGCCGGTACCACCGCGGGCAGGATGTCGCCATCGGCAGCGTGCTCCTTGCGAATGGAGGCAGGTGGCGTCCAGGTCGGGTTCGGGGTCTTGGCGGTGATGCGGGTATTGGCAATTGGCGAGCCCCAACCTTCGCGACCGATGCCCAGCGGGAACGTATGCACCACGTTCTGCCCTTTCGGGTAGTAGTAGAGGCGGTACTCGGCGAGGTTGATGACGATGCCTTCACGCGGCCCGGGCGGCAGGACGTAGCGCGTGGGCAGGATGATCTCGGTACCGGCGCCCGGCAACCAGGGGTCGACACCCGGGTTGGCGGCGATCATTTCGAGGTAGCCCAGGTCGTTGGCGGTACCGATGTCGGCGAAGGTGTCTTCGTACTTGGCCTTGATCACCCGAACCTGGCCGACGACGTCTTCACCAGGAGGGGGCAACGGCAGCTCCAGCGCAACGGCGGGACCGGCTACCAGCAGGGCGGCCAGGGACAGGTTACGGGTGACGGCGGGAAAGCGCGGCAACATCCGGTAAATCCTTCGAAAGGTCAGTCAAGGGAGTCGATTGTACACCTGTGCACCAGCGAGCGGGAGGCGTTGGCGGCGGGCAAGCGTTTCAGATGATGAAAGGTGCTCAGAGCTCCGGCCAGACCGGGCGCATGCCGTGGCGCTGGGCATCGAGGATGGCCTTGCACAGCGCGCACAGGCGCTCGTCGCGGTAGATGGCGCGCTCCACCACCGACCAGCGCGGTTGCGCCGGCAGCAGGCCGCCGCACAGGGTACGGTCGGCCGGCACACCCAGCTCCAGCTGGCGGGCTGCCAGGTGTACGCGGATCTCCTGGCAGGCGAACAGGTCGAGCTGCTCGTCGGGCTCGATCAGTTGATAGGCGTACAGGGACCAGGCGGGGCGGGGCATCGGGGGCACTCGAATCGGGGGGCGCAACATTAGCCGAAAGCGGCCCCCGATAAAAGCGTCACAGCAAGGGTTTTATCGCCGGCCAGGCATTTTCCAGCAAACGCTGCTGGGCACCCTGGGCGGGATGAATACCATCGGCCTGCATCATCTCCGGCACCCCGCCGATGCCCTCGAGGAAGAACGGCACCAACGCCACGTTTTTCTCGCCGGCCAGTTGCTCGTAGACCCGGGCGAACGCCGTCGTGTAGCGCACGCCATAATTGGGCGGCAGGCGCATGCCCAGCAACACCACCTTTGCCCCCGCCTCACGGGCATCGTCGATCATCGAGGCAAGATTTTGTTGCAATTGCTGGGGAGGCTGCCCGCGCAGGCCATCATTACCCCCCAGCTCCAGCACCACCAGGCCCGGCTTGTGCGCTGCAAGCAGCGCCGGCAGCCGCGCCTGGCCACCGGCACTGGTGTCGCCGCTGATCGAAGCATTGACCACCTGATCGTCAAAACCCTCGCGCTGCAGGCGTTGCTGCAGGAGTGCGACCCACCCCTGGCGGGTATCCAGGCCAAAACCGGCGCTGATACTATCGCCGACGACCAGCACCGTTCCTGCCACCGCGCCCTGGGCCAGGCAACACAGGGCCAGACCGGCACTCAACCACCACATTCGCATCGGATTCTCCATGGGCCCCAGCATTCTCGTTGCGCAGAACCTTAGCAAAGTGGTCCCCAGCGCGGAAGGCGACCTGACCATCCTCCACGCACTCTCCCTCGACCTTGCCCAAGGCGACAGCCTGGCCATCGTCGGCGCCTCCGGCTCAGGCAAGTCCACCCTGCTCGGCCTGCTCGCCGGGCTTGATCGCCCCAGCGCCGGCAGCGTCATCCTGGCCGGCCAAGACCTCGGCCCGCTCGATGAAGACCAGCGCGCCCGGGTACGCGCCGAACACGTCGGTTTCGTGTTTCAGTCATTCCAGTTGCTCGACAGCCTCAATGCCCTGGAAAACGTGATGCTGCCGCTGGAACTCGACGGCCGCCGCGATGCCCGCGAGCAGGCCCGCAACCTGCTCGAGCGAGTCGGCCTGGGCAAACGCTTGAGCCACACCCCACGCCAGCTTTCCGGCGGCGAACAGCAACGGGTGGCGATCGCCCGCGCGTTCGCCGCGCAACCTGCGGTGCTGTTTGCCGATGAACCCACCGGCAACCTCGACAGCCACACCGGCGAGCGCATCAGCGACCTCTTGTTCGAACTGAACCAGGAGCGTGGCACCACGCTGGTACTGGTCACCCACGACGAGCGGCTGGCCAGCCGCTGCCGCCGCCTGATCCGCCTGGATGCCGGCCGCCTGGTCGCGCCCCTGGAGCCCTGATGACCCGTCCGCCCTTCCTGCGCCTGTGCGCGCTCTCGCTGCGCCAGCTGCTGCGCGATGCCCGCGCCAGCGAAGTGCGCGTGTTGTTCTTCGCCCTGCTGGTGGCAGTGGCGGCGAGCACCGCCATCGGCTACTTCGGCAGCCGCCTCAATGGCGCGATGCAGTTGCGCGCCAGTGAATTCCTCGGCGCCGACCTGGTGCTGCAAGGCAGCGCGCCGGCAACCGTGCAGCAGATAGCCGATGGCACCGTGCTGGGCCTGCGCCACGCCCAGGTGGTGGAGTTCACCAGCGTGGTCGGCGGCGACAACGGCATCCAGCTGTCGAGCATCAAGGCTGCCGACGCCGCCTACCCCTTGCGCGGCCAGTTGCGTAGCGCCGCCGCGCCCTATGCCGCAGAGACGCCCGGTGGTGGCCCGGCACCCGGCGAGGCCTGGGTCGAGCCACGCCTGCTGGCGGCGCTCGGGCTGTCGGTGGGCGACAGCATCGATGTGGGCATGAAGACCCTGCGCATGAGCCGCGTGCTGACCTACGAGCCAGACCGCGCCAACAACTTCTACAGCCTCACCCCGCGTGTGCTGATGAACCTTGCCGACCTTGAGGCCACCGGGGTGATCCAGCCTGGCAGCCGGGTCAGCTACCGGGAGCTGTGGCGCGGCGACATCGACGCCCTGGCCCAGTACCGCACAACCGCCGAAGCCAGCCTGGCAGCCAATCAGCGCCTGCTCGACACCCGCGATGGCAACCGTCAGATCGGCGGGGCGCTGGGCAAGGCCGAGCGCTACCTGAACATGGCCAGCCTGGTGGCTGTGCTGCTGGCCGGGGTCGCCGTGGCCCTGTCGGCCAGCCGTTACGCCGCCCGACGCCTGGACGCCAGCGCATTGCTGCGCTGCCTCGGCCTGTCGCGGCACCAGGCGCTGGGGCTGTACTGCCTGCAGCTGGCCATGCTCGGCGCGGTCGCAGCCCTCGGCGGCGCTCTGCTCGGCTGGCTCGCCCAATTGGGCCTGTTCCGCCTGCTCGAAGGCCTGCTGCCCAGCCAACTGCCCCCCGGCGGCCTCGCGCCCGCGCTTGCCGGGATCGGCACCGGGCTGGTGGCGCTGGCCGGTTTCGCCCTGCCGCCACTGGCCGCCCTTGGCCGCGTGCCGCCCTTGCGGGTGCTGCGCCGCGACCTGCTGCCCACGCCAACCAGCAGCTGGCTGGTGTATGGCGCTGCCCTGCTCGCCCTGGGCCTGATCATGTGGCGCCTGAGCCTCGATCTGCTGCTTACCTTCGCCCTGCTGGGGGGCGGCTTGATCGCCGCGCTGCTGCTCGGCGGCCTGCTGCTGCTCGGCTTGCGCAGCCTGCGCCAGCTGCTGGCCGGTGCGCCGCTGGCCTGGCGCCTGGGGCTGGGCCAGCTGTTACGTCATCCACTGGCAGCTGCCGGCCAAGCCTTGGCCTTCGGCCTGATCCTGCTGGCCATGGGCCTGGTAGCACTGCTGCGCGCGGAGCTGCTCGACAACTGGCAGGCGCAGCTGCCCAAGGATGCCCCCAACCATTTCGCCCTGAACATCCTGCCTGATGAACGCCAACCGTTCACTGAGCGCCTGGCGCAGATCAACGCGACCTCCGCGCCGCTGTATCCGGTAATCCCCGGACGCCTGACCCACATCAACGAGCAGCCGGTACGCCAGTTGGTGAGCAAGGAGTCCACCGGCGAGCGGGCGATTCAGCGCGACCTCAGCCTGACCTGGGCTGCCGAGCTGCCCCAGGGCAACGCGCTGAGCGCCGGCAACTGGTGGCAACAGGCGCCGCAAGACGCTGCCATACCTGGCGTTTCGGTCGAGGCAGAGCTGGCTCAGAGCCTCAACCTGCAACTGGGCGACCTGCTGACCTTCGACATCGGTGGCCAGCAGCGACAGGCCAGGGTCAGTAGCCTGCGCACGGTGCACTGGGACAGTTTCCAGCCCAACTTCTACATGATCTTCCAGCCTGGGACATTACAGGGCTTGCCCGCCACTTATCTGACCAGCTTCTACCTTGCCCCTGGCCATGATCAGGAAGTCGTCGCGCTGTCACGGGCATTCCCGGCGGCGACCATCCTCCAGGTCGACGCCCTGCTCGGCCAGCTGCGCAGCATCCTCGCCCAGGTGACGCTGGCGGTGGAGTACGTGCTGTTGTTCGTGCTGGCTGCGGGGCTGGCGGTGCTGTTCGCCGGCCTGCAGGCAACCCTCGACGAACGCATCCGCCAGGGCGCCCTGCTGCGCGCCCTGGGGGCCGCAAGGCCGCTGCTGGTCAAGGCCCGGCGTATCGAATTCGGCTTGCTGGGTGCCGTCAGCGGCCTGCTCGCCGCACTGGGTTGCGAGCTGATCACCTGGGCACTGTACCGCTATGCCTTCGATCTGCACTGGGCGCCGCATCCATGGTTGCTGATGCTGCCACTGGCAGGCGCGGTGCTGGTGGGGGGCGCCGGGGTGATCGGCACGCGACGGGCGCTCAACGCCAGCCCGCTGGCGGTACTGCGCGAAGGCTGAACGCTCTGAGGGGCCAGGGGCCTGCCACGCAGCCCCCGGTTACCGATGAGCCGGCTACGGTTTGTAGCTGATGCGGTTGATGTACCAGGTCGCCTCGCCGGTAGGCGTCTGCACCAGCACCTCGTCACCCTCCTGCTTCTTGAGCAGGGCGCGGGCCATGGGCGAGTCGATGGAAATGTAGTCATTGCGCCCATGGATCTCGTCATAGCCGACGACACGGAAGGTCAACTGCTCGCTGTCGTCGTTCTCGATCTCCACCCAGGCACCGAAGAACACCTTGCCTTCCTGCTCGGGTGAATAGGCCACGACCTTGACGTCTTCCAGGCGCTTGCGCAGGTAGCGCACGCGGCGATCGATCTCGCGCAGCAGCTTCTTGTTGTACTGGTAGTCGGCGTTCTCGCTGCGGTCGCCCAGCGACGCCGCCCAGGCGACCTTCTGGGTAATCTCGGGGCGATAGACCCGCCACAGATGATCAAGCTCCTGCTTCAGGGCTGCATGACCTTCGGTGGTGATGATGTTGGTACTCAAGCGGCTGTCTCCTCAGTGCATCTCAAGCGGGCGCCAGGCGCCCACCGAGTGACCGAGCTTAGCGAAAAACCTGCGGGTTTGACACGCCGATCAGGCGCGCGTGATCAGCCCCTGGCGGGCGATGCGCGTGAGCTGGCCGATAACCTCGGCGGCATCCTCGGCGGCCGGCGCCTGGATCACGGCCAGGTCGAAACGGTCGTTGGCGTACTCGCCAAGCTGGGTGCAGGTTTCGAAGAACTGGATAAGGAACGCCCGGGCCTGGCCCTTGCGACGGGAAAAGCCGTCAAGGTTGCGCAGGAGCGTAGGCTGATGCTGGCCACCGAGCAGAATGCGCGGGGTGCGGGAGGCCTGGTCTTTGGCCAGGGGGGTCAAACAGACACTGGTACGTGGACAACTCATGGAGTTTTTCTCCGCCTCGCTGATCCCGCTGGGCAGCGGTGGGAGGCGTCACCGAACCAGCGCTTTAGCGGTATTTCGGATAACCCGGGGGGTTGCCCTGCGCCCCGCAAGTAGCTGTTTAAATCGGCGCAGTCGGTATGCTAGAGGCATCAGCTCCAAGATACAAGCCGCTCGGTGCAAGTTGATCGTATTCATCAACTTGCACCGAGCGGCTGGGAGCGTGCAGTTTGAGTTCAACGTGCGATCAGACGGTCCAGCGAGAAGCGACCCGCACCTTCGATCAGCACCGCCACACTGCCTGCCAGCAGCGCCAGGGCGAACTCATAGCCGTTATTGGACATGAACAGGCCGTTGTTGATGTGCACCGAGAAGATCGCCACCACCAGGGTGACACTCAGCGCCAGTGCCGCCGGGCGGGCCAGCAGGCCGACCACCAGGGCCAGGCCGCCGAAGAATTCGGCGCTGCCCGACAGCAGGGCCATCAGGTAGCCAGGCGCCAGGCCGATGCTCTCCATCCACTGGCCGGTGCCTTCGAGGCCGTAGCCACCGAACAGGCCGAAGAGTTTCTGTGCGCCGTGGGCCATGAAGATGACGCCGACCAGGACGCGTACGACGCTCAGGCCGAAACCGGCACGGGTAACGAACAGGGCTTTGAGGGAGTTGTTCATGTTGTTGCTTCCTTGTTTAAGCGGGTAGGTGTTGGATGAGCGCCATCTTAATCGATTGATTGAATAAGAAAATCGCAATAATCGTGTAATAACTATCGATTAATTTGATTTGTTAGCGCCTGACCAACCGCTCCAGGGAAGCGCGTTCACGGTTGAACGCCAGGTAGTACTTGTTGACACTGTTGACGAAGTTCACCGGCCCCATCCCCACTTGCTCCATGGCGATGCGCTCGGTCTGGAAAAACCACTGGTTGCCGTTGAGCCCGCGCCGCCGCGCTTCGGCACGCATGGCCTGAACCCGCTCAGGGCCGAGGTTGTAGGCCGCCAGGATAAACGCCATGCGCTCGCGCTCGTTGAGTTGCGGGCTGGCGAAGAACTTGCGGCGGATCAACGCCAGGTAGCGGGCACTGGCCTGGACATTGCCATCGACCGTGGCGGTGTTGCTCACCCCCACCCGCTGCGCCGCCGACGGGGTGATCTGCATCAGCCCATGGGCCCCGCCCGTGCCACGCGCCTTGGGGTCGAGGGTGGACTCCTTGAATGCCAGGGCCGCCAGGTTCAGCCAGTCGAACTGCTGGTCGCCCGCATGCTTCTGCAGGACCGGGCGCAGCGACTCCAGACGTTGCCGGTCCTGGCGCGCCAGCGGGTTGTGGACACGGTACTGGCGCCGGTAGATGCGTTCGAATGCGGCATCCTGGTTGTCCGGGGCGCGGTAAGTGGCGAGGAAGCGGTCCACCGCCGCCCGCAGCATCGGCGCATCAGGTCGCACATACCAGCGCAATGCTTGCGGCTGGGCCAGTTGCAGCTTGCTGTCCAGGCGCAGGCGCGGCATCACCCGCGCCCAGCGTTGGGCGATGGGCCGCTCCACCACGGTCAGCGGATAGATACCGGCCTGGACCATCTCCAGCACATCCTCCACCGCCAGGGTTGGATCAACCCACTCCACCTTGATCGGGGCTTGCTTGCGTAGCGCCAGGCGCTGGTTGATCGTCTCGATCGCGGCCCCGGCAGCGCTGGCACTGGTCAGGGCAACGGTACGCCCGGACAACTGCTCGACCCGGCTGTAGCTGCGCTCGCCCTTGCGCCCGACCAGCAGCAGAGGCACCTGGTCAAGCACCGGTGCACTGGCCTCGACGCCACGCACCCCGGCAGGATCAAGCAGTTCGCCTGGCGCGGCCAGGTCGCCTTCACCCCGCTGCAGGGCCCCGAGCAATTGCTCCTTGGCCCGCGGGATGATTTTCAAGGTGATTTCCTGATTGTCGGCGACCCGCGCATTGAGCGCGTGCTCCAGGGCGCGCAGCCGGTAGTACTCGACGCCCACCGGTTCGCCCTTGACCTCGCCGGAGCTGTTGCGGCTCTGGTTGACCAGCACCCGCAGCACCTGGCTGGAGCGGATCTGCGCCAGGTCGCGGGCCTGGCTGGCGGGCACATGCTGCTGGGGCCCCGGCTCGCGCGCAGTGGCCGGCCCGGCGGCCAGCAGCCCACACATCATCAAGGTCGTCAGCAGGGTTCGCAGCATGGAGGAAGAGGTCCGAGGGCGGTTGGCGGGCACCATGTGCAATGATCGATCCGTGATGACTGACGGCAAAAGACCACGGCAAACGTTTGAAGTTCTTGGTTTTTTCGTGATTTCCCGGTTTTTGCTATGCTGGCCGCCCCGCGGGACGAGGTAGCACCATGCAATTGATCGATATCGGCGTCAACCTGACCAACAGCAGTTTCCATGACCAGCAGGCGGCTGTGGTCGAGCGCGCCGTGCAAGCCGGCGTGGCGCAGATGGTGCTGACCGGCACCAGCCTGAGCGTCAGTGAAGAAGCCATTGAACTGTGCCAGCGCCTGGATGAACAAGGCCAGCGCCTGTTCAGCACCGCCGGTGTACACCCGCACGATGCCAAGAGCTGGACCAGCGACAGTGAGCGCCAGTTGCGCCATTTGCTCGAACAACCCCGGGTGCGCGCCGTCGGCGAGTGCGGGCTGGACTTCAACCGCGACTTCTCCCCTCGCCCGGATCAGGAAAAGGCCCTGGAAGCCCAACTGGCCCTGGCCGTCGAGCTGCGCCTGCCAGTGTTCCTCCACGAACGTGACGCCAGCGAGCGGCTGCTGGCAATCATCAAGGGCTACCGCGACCAACTGAGCGCCGCCGTGGTGCACTGCTTTACCGGCGAGCGCGAAGCGTTGTTCGCCTACCTCGACCTCGACCTGCATATCGGCATCACTGGCTGGATCTGCGACGAGCGCCGCGGTACTCATCTGCATCCGCTGGTCGGCAATATCCCGACAGGCCGCCTGATGCTGGAGAGCGACGCGCCCTACCTGCTGCCGCGCAGCTTGCGGCCAAAACCGAAAAATGGCCGCAACGAGCCGGCGTACCTGCCCGAAGTACTGCGCGAGGTGGCGCTGCATCGCGGCGAAACCGTCGAATCCACCGCCGCCCACACCACCGCCTGCGCACGGGCGTTCTTCGGGCTACCTGTGGTTTCTTGACGCATATCAAGGAGGGCCCTGGCCCTGGCGGGCACAATGATGGCACCTTGCCAACAATGTTTCCGCCAACTCAGAGAAGACCTACCATGGGTGCCTGGCTTAGCAATATTTCCCTGAAGTACAAGTTCTGGGCCGTCAACGCAGTGGCCTTCGTCACCACCCTGCTGCTGGTGCTGTACGCAGTGTCCCTGGAGCAGCAGGCGCGCGCTTCGGGCGCGCAGGCCCTGGCCCAGCGCCAGGGCGAACTGCTGGCCGCCTGGCCCCCCGAGAAAACCCTGCCGGCCCAACCCGGGCTGATTACCTGGGGCAGCGGACAGACGCCCGAATTTGCAGGCGAACCCCTCGAAGCCTTGCGTGATGCCCAAGGCTGGGTCGAGTTGCCCGGTGCCTGGATCGCAGGTGACAACCCTGTGCTAGGGGCCCAGGTGTTCCGCCAGGGTGATCGGCACCTGGCCGTGCTGGCCCAGGTGCCCAGCCTGCGCCAGGTGTTCTTCGACCGTTTCGGCAACTATGCGGTGTGCGTGCTGGTGCTGATGCTGGCCATGCTCTGCGCTTCGCAGTTGTTGATCCGCTTCCTGCTCAGCCAGCTCAATACGCTGAAGGACGTGATGCTGCACGTGGAAAAAACCGGCGACCTCTCGGCCCGGGTACCGCTGGCTTGTGGCGACGAAGTCGGGCAGATGGCCGGCGCGTTCAACGCCATGCAGGCCACCTACCACCGCGTGGTCAGCACTGTCGCGCGCACCGCCGCGCAGCTCGACTCGGGCGCTGCGCGCCTGGCCGGGAGCATGGACGAAGTGCGCCACGGCATGATCGGCCAGCAGAGCGAGACCGACCAGGCCGCCACTGCGATCAACGAGATGACCGCCACCGTGCACCACATCGCCGAGCATGCTGGTGCCACCCGTGACTTGTCACAGAGCGCCGACGGCCTCGCCGGCAGCGGCCAGGCCGTGGTCAGCCGGGTCCAGGACTCGATTGCCGGCCTGTCCAGCGGCGTGCAGCAGACCGCCGAGATGATCCGCCAACTGGCCGATGACAGCCAGAAGATCAACGGGGTGGTCGGGGTGATCCACAGCATCGCCGAACAGACCAATCTGCTGGCCCTCAATGCCGCCATCGAGGCCGCCCGTGCCGGCGACCTGGGCCGCGGCTTCGCGGTGGTCGCCGACGAGGTGCGCAACCTGGCCAAGCGCGTGCAAACCTCCACCGACGAAATCACCACCATGGTCGCCGACCTGCAGGCCGGCACCCGCGATGCGGTGGACTTCATGCAGGAGAGCTCGTACAAGGCCGATGACTGCGTCAAACAGGCCCAGGAAGCTGGCGAGGCCCTCGCCGAGATCACCCGCGCCGTGGCACAGATGCGCGAGAACAACACCCAGATCGCGGTGGCCGCCGAGCAACAAAGCCAAGTGGCCGAAGAGATGAACCGCGCGGTAGTGAGCATCCGCGACGTCACCGAACAAACCGTGCAGCAGACCGTGGGCTCAGCCACCACCAGCAGCGAACTGGCGACCCTTGCCGGGGAGTTGAGCAAAGCCATCGGCCAGCTCAAGCTCTAGTTCATTGGCGCTATTGCCAGCATAGCCAGCCTCGATTGGCCCCCTCCCGGGGGCCGCACTAGACTTTGGGCATCTCCATGAGGAACTGCCCATGAGCAAGCGATTGCCCAACCTCCCCGCCTGGCAATGGCGTGGCTACCACCACAACCACCGCCACCCTGCCAACCTGGTGTTGCACCTGATTGCCGTGCCGCTGTTCATCCTGGGTGCGCTGTTGGTGCTCTCGGGGCTGTTCGCCCTGGACCTGTCGCAGATCGCCGTCGGCATCATTGCCCTGATCGCCGGCCTTGGCCTGCAACGCCAGGGGCACCGACTGGAGGCCGAACAACCGGAGCCTTTCGCCAGCCGCAAGGACGCCATGCAACGCCTGCTCACCGAGCAATTCATCACCTTCCCGCGGTTCGTGCTGAGCGGCGCCTGGTGGCGGGCCTGGCGTGAACGGCACAAGCATCGGCATTGAGCGCACACCTCACGCAACCAGCCGTCTCAAGCGAACACGGTCACCGTCTGCCGACTCAATGCCAACAGCTCGCCGTCAGCCGTCCACAGGCGGGCTGCGGCATGCCCATAACCATCTTTCGCGTACTCGGTCTCCACGCAATAGCCGCACCAGTCCTGCGTCGAAAGCCGTGGCGTGGGCTGAACGAATTCGATGGTCCAGGTCAAGGTGCTGCCTGCGGCTGGCTGCTTCAGGTACGGCATCAGGCTGGGCGGCCAGGCATCGACCAGCGCCAGCAGATGCGCCACCTCCAGGGGCGCATCTGGCACGTCACGCAGGCGCACCCAGCCGCCCATGTGGCGCGAATCGTTGCCGCTGAACGGCAGCCCACCAATAGCCCAGCGCAGTGCCACGTGGCGCATGAACTCCGGGGTCACCCCTTTGATGTAGGGCAACTCTGGCGCTGCCTGCTGCAACGGCTTGATCGCCGTCGGCGGTTGCGCCTCGACCGCGACCGCCGAAGGCCTGCCAGCGCCGAAACTGCCCTGCACCAGCGTCACCACCTGGCCGCCCTGCACGGCACGACCGAGCAGCGTACACACGGCCTTGCCCTCGCGAAGCACCTCCACTTCCAGACTGATCGGTACATCCGGCGCCGCCGGGCCGACAAAAGTGATGGCCAGCGAACGCACCGGGCGCTCGTCAGCCAGTTTCTGCCGCATCGCCTCATGCACCATCGCGGCCATAAGGCCGCCGAACACCGCCCGCCCTTGCGCCCAGCTGGGCGGCACACAGACCGCTTCAGGGTGCAGGCGTGCTGCCGCCAACAATTCGGTGAAGTTCATCTGCCCTGGCTCCTGCGCAAAAGTCCCGATCTTAACCAGCGCCCGCAGGTGCGGCAGCCCGCATATCGGTCATTTGCCGGGCTATCGGCGCGCCACGGCCTTGCGCAACACCTCGAGGGTGCTATCTGAGGTGCGTTCGGCGGCATGCAGTTCGTGCTCCCAGGCCACCTTGCAGCCTGCCAGGTCGCTGTGCTCACGCACCTGCAGCAACCATTGAAAACGGTCATGCCAGTCGCCCAGGTCGCCCTGGGCTTTCTTCAACAGCCTTTGCATCTGCTTGCCGGCATGGTCGAGCTGCGGGTAAGCCTCGTCACCGTAGCGCACGCGCTTTATCAACAAGCGCAAGCGATGCCGGTCGTGGGCCGGGTCTTCCAGCGCCTGCGCCAAGGTACGCCACTGCTTGACCAGGCGCCTGTCGACACGCCGCTCCAGCCGCTGCACCAGCCCTTCACGGTCGGCCGCACGCAGGAACAACGGGAACACGTCGAGAATCGCCAGTACGCGCGCAAGCTGGGGGCTTCGCGCCACGCTGGCGAACGTACGCGCCCTGCCCTCCAGGCGGCGCTGCCCGGCCTGCAAATGCCCGCGCTGGATGAGCTGCGCCGCCAGCACCTCGCGGTCACGCAGCGGCGTGGTCAAGGTACCCAGCGACTGCGCCGCATCGCCCAGCTGCTCCACCCCCGGCAAGCCACGCAGCGGGCGCATGAGGCTGCGCAGGCGCCGCAGGGCGATGCGCAGGTCATGCAAAGCCTCGCTATCGGTATCGGCGTCCAGCCGCTCACGGCAGGCCAGCAGCCTTACCTGCAGCGTCAGTACCTGGATAACCACATGGTCGAGCATGGCGGACATGGCGCGCTCCTCGGTCAACGCCCGGCGCGGGACTCACGAATATAGAAACGCGCCTTCTCGGCTTTGCGGGTACAACCTTCGAACGCTTCGAACTGCTGCTGGGTCTTGGCCCCGGTCAGCAGTGACAGTGCCTTGGAATAGCTGACAGTACCGGCGAAGCCTTCGGCCTTGGCCAGGTCCAGTTCCTTCCACGCAGCATCGAGCTGGGTCCCGCAACTGTCGCGATAGGCCGTCTTGCCCGCGCAACCGGCCAAGGCCAGGACAATCAGAGGAAGGGTGATCCAGGCTTTCATCGGTGTTACCTCAAAGGTGAAAAAGTGGTCGTTCGACGGCACAGCGAGCAGAAAGTTGCCTGCTCAGCGTAGCCCAGTGCGGGCTACATTGAAGCACAGGCAACAATGGGTGCATTGTTGGGCCGTGGTGCACAATACGCAGGGGGAAGACCATGAGCAAACGCGTGGCATTGGTGCTCGGCTCGGGCGGTGCCCGGGGGTACGCGCACATCGGCGTGATCGAAGAAATCGAGCGACGCGGCTATGAAATCGCCTGTATTGCAGGGTGCTCCATGGGGGCGGTGATCGGGGGCATCTACGCGGCCGGCAAGCTCGACGAATACCGCAGCTGGATCGAAAGCCTGGACTACCTGGACGTGCTGCGGCTGGTGGATGTCAGCTTTCGCCTGGGGGCAATCCGTGGCGACAAGGTGTTCGGGCAGATACGCAAGATCGTTGGCGAAATCAACATCGAGCAACTGCGCATCCCCTACACGGCGGTGGCCACCGACCTTACCAACCAGCAAGAGATCTGGTTCCAGGAAGGCTGCCTGCATCAAGCGATGCGCGCCTCGGCGGCAATCCCCAGCCTGTTCACCCCTGTCGTCCAGGGCAATCGCATGCTGGTCGATGGCGGCATCCTCAACCCGCTGCCGATCGTCCCGGTGGTGTCCAGCCACTGCGACCTGATCATTGCCGTCAACCTCAACGCCACCAACCAGAAGCAGTACCAGTTGCCGGTAATCGAACGCCCGGCAGCCTTCAAGATGCGCTTCGACTCACTGATCAGCTCGCTCGGCTCGCACCTGCCGTTTCGCCGCAAACCCGCTGAGGAGCTGATGCGCATCGAACAGGAAATCACCGCTGACGGCCTGACCCCGGCCAACCCCTGGCTGGGCGAAAGCGCCGGGCCACAGGGCCAGCAGCCTGCCGCGGCGCCCGAGACCGAAGGCGCGCCAAAGTCCGCGACCGGCTCGGTCATCATCGATAACGTCGGCCCCGCTTCGCTGCTCGACCTGATCAACCAGAGCTTCGAGGTGATGCAGACGTCACTGGCGCAATACAAGATCGCCGGTTATCCGCCGGATGTGCTGATCAACGTACCCAAACGGGTATGCCGGTTCTTCGAGTTCTACAAGGCGCCTGAACTGATCGCACTGGGGCGCGAGGTTGCCCGGGATACGCTGGACAGCCACGAGGGGGTGCGCCGTTAGAGGCCCCTGCAGCAGAAACGAAACAGGCCGCATACGCGGCCTGTTTCGTGATTGCTGCATCACTTAGTAGCGAGTGATGTCGGCACTGCTTTCCAGCCATTTGCGGTAGGCCGCGAAGTCTTGCGAACCGGCACGCGAAGCGAGGTAGCGACGGATCTGCGCCTTCTCCTCGTCGGTGGCGGCAGCGCCTTCGTTGACACCCTTGAGCTGCAACACCACCAGGCTGCCGTCGCCCAGCACCACACTGCCGTACACCGGCTGGTCCTTGGACGCCGGCTTGCCCAGGCGGAATACCGCCTGCAGCTCGGCAGGGTCGATGCCGTCCTGGCCGCGGGTAGCAGCTTCCTGGACTTTCCAGCTCTGGCTTGCGGCCTTGATCGAACCGTCACGCAGGCCGGCAATCAGCTTGTCAGCCTTGCCCTTGAGTTCGGCAGTCGCCTTCTCCTTGGCCAGATGCTCGCTGATGTTCTTGGCCACGGCCTCCAGCGGCATTTGCTCAGGCTTGCGATGTTCCTTGACGCGCAGTACGACCACGGTCTCCGGGTCCAGTTCGACGCCATTGCTGTTGGCACCTTCCTCCAGCACTTCTTCACTGAAGGCGGCCTGGATCACCGCACGATTGGCGGTAATGCCCTCGCCACCTTCACGGCCGAATGGCGCGGAGGTATGCACTTTCAGGCCGAGGTCCTGAGCCGGCTGAGCCAGGTCGGAGGCTTCGAACGCGGCATCCTCAAGCTGCTTGGTGGCTTCGACGAAGCGCTGTTCCACTTGCTGGGTTTTCAGCTCGCGGGTCAGCTTGTCCTTCAGGCTGGCGAAGCTGGGGACATCCGGTGCTTCGACGCCCAGCAGCTTGATCAGGTGGTAGCCAAACTCGGTACGTACCGGGTCGGAAACCTGATCCTTGTTCAGCTTGTACAGCGCTTGCTCGAAGGCCGGGTCGTACACGCCAGGGCCTGCAAAGCCAAGGTCACCGCCGGTGCTGGCAGAGCCTGGGTCCTGAGAGAACTCCTTGGCCAGCTTGGCGAAATCCTCACCCTTGTTCAGGCGCTGCTGGATTTCTTCGATGCGGGCCTTGGCCTGGGCATCGTTGGCCTTGTCGTTGACTTCGATAAGGATGTGCGCGGCATGGCGCTGCTCGCCCAGGTTGGCGATTTCCTTGTCGTACAACGCCTTGAGTTCGTCGTCGTTGACCTTGACCTGGTCGAAGAAGGCCGACTTCTTCAGCTCGATGTAATCAATGACCACCTGGTCGGGGGTCATGAATTCCTTGGCGTGCTGGTCGTAGTGAGCCTTCACCTCGTCGTCGCTGACCTTGACCGCAGCCGGGTCGGCCTTGAAGGTCAGGGCGGCGAAATCGCGGGTCTGCTTCTCCAGGCGGGCGAACGCCTCAACCTGCTTGTCGGTGACGAAGCTGCTGCCGGCAAGGCCGGTGCGCAGCTGGCCGATGAGCATTTCCTGGGCGAGCATCTCGCGGAACTGCATGCGGCCGTAGCCCATCTGGCGGATGACCGAGTCGAAACGCTCGGCACTGAACTTGCCATCGACCTGGAACTCAGGCGTCTGCAGGATCAGTTGGTCCAGTGCAGCTTCGGAGAAAGCGAACTTGGCATCCTCGGCGCCCTGCAACAGCAGTTTGCGATCGATCAGCCCCTTGAGCGCCGCCTCGCGCAGCATCTTTTCGTCCAGCAGCGCAGGGTCGAAGTCCTTGCCCAGCTGTTGCATCAGCTGGCGGCGCTGCATGTCCACGGCCTGGCTCAGCTCGTTCTGGCTGATGGTCTGGCCGTTTACCTTGGCGGCGTCCTGGCTGTGGGTAGCAGCCTGGAAGATGGCCTCGAAACCGGTCAATGCCATCAGCACGACGATGAGGCCGATAATGGTCTTGGCAATCCAACCTTGTGAATTGTCCCTGATATTCTGCAGCATGCGTCCCCCAGAAACGGCTGTACCACTGCGTCGACAACCGCGGAGCGTGGGTAGAATCCTGATAGAAAAAAGGCGCATCCAGTGGATGCGCCCTTTTCGAAGCTTGCGTACCAGCGGGAACGTTTGCGAACCCGCCCGTCACGCGGTCGACCCTGGCCGAAACCTGGGCCGGCTGAAAGAGACGACTTAGTTGACGGCGTCTTTCAGGCCTTTACCAGCCTTGAAGCCTGGAACCTTGGCGGCAGCGATCTTGATCGCCTTGCCGGTTTGCGGGTTACGGCCGGTGCGCTCGGCGCGCTCTTTGACCGAGAAGGTACCGAAGCCAACCAGAACGACGTCGTCGCCTGCTTTCAGGGCACCGGTCACGGAGTCAATTACTGCGTCCAGCGCGCGGCCGGCAACAGCTTTCGGGATGTCAGCGGATGCGGCGATAGCGTCAATCAGTTCCGACTTGTTCACTCTAAGTCCCCTTATTTCTCTATTGAGTTTGTTTCTAAGTATGTAATGAAAAGCGTGTGTAACGAGCGCTGGGTGGCCTGTTGACAATGGCGTGCCGCTTTATAGCAAGGGCCCGAAAAAGCTGTCAACCAAAGCCCCCCAGCGAAATACTTACTAATGCGTGCTGATTCTTTCCTTAGCATCGCTGTCGCGCTTGTCATCTTTGGCGACAATCTCCGGAGCCACATCTGGCAAGGGCTCCGGGGCGTATTGCAGCGCAATTTGGAGGACTTCGTCAATCCATTTGACCGGTTTGATCTGAAGATCCTGTTTGATATTTTCCGGAATTTCCTTCAAGTCGCGAACATTCTCCTCGGGAATGATCACCGTCTTGATCCCGCCACGGTGTGCCGCCAGCAGTTTTTCCTTGAGGCCACCAATGGCCAGGACCTGGCCACGCAGGGTGATCTCGCCGGTCATCGCGACATCTGCGCGCACCGGGATCTGGGTCAATGCCGAGACCAATGCGGTGCACATGCCGATGCCTGCGCTCGGACCATCCTTGGGTGTGGCACCTTCGGGCATATGGATGTGAACGTCGCGCTTTTCATGGAAGTCTGCAGCGATCCCCAGGCTTGCGGCACGGCTTCGCACCACGGTCTGCGCAGCGGTGATCGACTCGACCATGACGTCGCCCAGCGAACCGGTCTTGATCAGCTGGCCCTTGCCGGGGATGACCACGGCTTCGATGGTCAGCAACTCACCGCCCACCTGGGTCCATGCAAGGCCGGTGACCTGGCCGATCTGGTCCTGCTGCTCGGCGAGGCCATAGCGGAATTTCTTCACGCCCAGCAGTTGCTCGAGCTGCTCGCCGGTAACCTTGACCTTGACCTGCTTCTGACCGGTGTGCTCCTTGACCACCTTGCGGCACACCTTGGCGATCTGCCGCTCCAGGCCCCGCACGCCGGCTTCGCGGGTGTAGTAGCGAATGATGTCGCGGATCGCCGAAACATCGACCTCCAGCTCATCCTTCTTCAATCCATTGGCCTTGACCTGCTTGGGCACCAGGTACTTGACCGCGATGTTGATCTTCTCGTCCTCGGTGTAACCCGGCAGACGGATGACTTCCATGCGGTCCAGCAGCGCCGGCGGGATGTTCATCGAGTTCGAGGTGCACAGGAACATCACGTCCGACAGGTCGTAGTCGACCTCCAGGTAGTGATCGTTGAAGTTGTGGTTCTGCTCCGGGTCGAGCACTTCCAGCAGTGCCGACGCCGGGTCGCCACGCATGTCGCTGCCCATCTTGTCGATTTCGTCGAGCAGGAACAGCGGGTTGCGCACGCCCACCTTGGTCATTTTCTGGATCAAGCGGCCCGGCATCGAACCAATGTAGGTACGACGGTGACCGCGGATTTCTGCTTCGTCACGCACGCCACCGAGGGCCATGCGCACGAACTTGCGATTGGTGGCGGCGGCGATCGACTCGGCCAGCGAGGTCTTGCCCACGCCAGGCGGGCCGACCAGGCACAGCACCGGACCGCGAATCTTCTTCACCCGCTTCTGCACGGCGAGATACTCGAGAATGCGTTCCTTGACCTCTTCCAGGCCATAGTGGTCGGCATCGAGGATCTCTTCGGCCTTGGCCAGGTCCAGGCGCACCTTGCTCTGGGCCTTCCACGGCACCTGCACCAGCCAGTCCAGGTACGAACGCACCACGGTGGCTTCAGCAGACATCGGCGACATCTGCTTGAGCTTGTTGAGCTCGGCCTGGGCCTTGGTCAGGGCGTCTTTCGGCAGGCCGGCGGCCTCGATGCGCTTTTTCAGCTCTTCGACTTCGTTGTGACCTTCGTCGCCATCGCCGAGCTCCTTCTGAATGGCCTTCATCTGCTCATTCAGGTAGTACTCGCGCTGGCTGCGCTCCATCTGTTTCTTGACCCGGCCACGGATGCGCTTCTCGACCTGCAACAGGTCGATCTCGGCATCCAGCAGCGCCAGCACGTGTTCGACACGGGCCTGCAGCTCGACAATCTCGAGGATTTCCTGCTTCTGCTCGATCTTCAAGGCCATGTGCGCAGCCATGGTGTCGACCAGGCGGCCCGGCTCTTCGATGCTGTTGAGTGAAGACAGCACTTCGGCCGGGACCTTCTTGCCCAGCTGGACGTACTGTTCGAACTGCGACAGCAAGGTGCGCACGAAGACTTCGGACTCGCGCTCGGCGGCCTCCACTTCGTCGATCAGGCTGACTTCGGCACGGATGTGACCGTCGACTTCATTGAAGCGCTCGACCGAACCGCGCTGCTCGCCCTCGACCAGCACCTTGACGGTGCCATCGGGCAGCTTGAGCAGTTGCAGCACGGTGGCGACGGTACCGACGCGGTACAGGGCATCCTCACCCGGATCATCGTCGGCAGGGTTTTTCTGGGCCAGCAGGAGGATCTGCTTTTCGCCCGTCATCGCTGCCTCGAGGGCTTCGATGGACTTCTCACGCCCCACGAACAGTGGGATGACCATGTGCGGATAGACGACAACGTCGCGCAATGGCAAAAGAGGCAAGTCGAGGGTGGTCTTCATGATTTCGCCTCTACAGCGGCCTTGTGGCCGGAAACCGTTGGAAATGGTGCTTGGAGCTAATGTGGGGGCAGCCCTTTGAAATTACAAGCGCCGATACCAGGAAATGCAAAAAGGGGCCCGAAGGCCCCTTTCTGCACGCTGCCCCTTGCCCGATCAGGCGTCGGGGGCGGCCTTGGCTTGCGGCTCGCTGTTTTCGTAGATCAGCAGCGGCTTCGAACTACCCTCGATGACGCTTTCGTCGATCACCACCTTGCTGACTTCCTTCTGCGAAGGAATCTCGTACATGGTGTCGAGCAGCACGCCTTCCAGGATCGAACGCAGGCCGCGGGCACCGGTCTTGCGTTCCAGCGCCTTGCGGGCAACGGCCTTGAGTGCATCGCTGCGGAACTCGAGGTCGACGCTTTCCATTTCGAACAGCTTGGCGTATTGCTTGGTCAGCGCGTTCTTAGGCTCGGTCAGGATCTGCATCAGTGCAGCTTCGTCCAGCTCGTCCAGCGTCGCCAGCACCGGCAGACGACCGACGAACTCGGGGATCAGACCAAACTTGACCAGATCGTCCGGCTCGACCTCTCGCAGAGACTCGCCGACTTTCTTGCCTTCTTCCTTGCTGCGTACTTCTGCACTGAAACCGATACCACCTTTGGTGGAGCGGTTCTGGATGACCTTTTCCAGGCCAGAGAAAGCACCACCGCAGATGAACAGGATATTGCGGGTATCAACCTGCAGGAATTCCTGTTGCGGATGCTTGCGACCACCTTGCGGCGGCACGGAAGCGACAGTGCCTTCGATCAGTTTCAGCAGTGCCTGCTGCACGCCCTCACCCGAGACATCGCGGGTAATGGACGGGTTGTCCGACTTGCGCGAGATCTTGTCGATCTCGTCGATGTAGACGATGCCCATCTGGGCCTTTTCCACGTCGTAGTCGCACTTTTGCAGCAGTTTCTGAATGATGTTCTCGACGTCCTCACCCACATAACCGGCTTCGGTCAGGGTGGTGGCGTCAGCAATGGTGAACGGCACGTTGAGCAGGCGCGCGAGGGTTTCGGCCAGCAGCGTCTTGCCCGAGCCGGTTGGCCCGATCAGCAGGATGTTGCTTTTGCCGAGTTCGACTTCGTCGCCCTTCTTGTCACGCTGGTTCAGGCGCTTGTAGTGGTTGTACACCGCTACGGCAAGCACCTTCTTGGCGCGCTCCTGACCAATGACGTATTGGTCCAGGATGCCGCTGATTTCTTTCGGCGAGGGTAACTTGTGCGCGTTGCTCTCGGCCTGGGCTTCCTGCACCTCCTCACGGATGATGTCGTTGCACAGGTCGACGCACTCGTCGCAGATAAATACCGAGGGGCCGGCAATCAACTTGCGCACTTCGTGCTGGCTTTTGCCGCAGAAGGAGCAATAGAGCAATTTGCCGTTGTCCTCGCCGTTACGGGTGTCAGTCATTCGATCGATCCAATCCGGTAGGCTTGAAACACAAGATGAAGGCAATCGCAGGCTTTTTCAAGTCCGCGGTCGGGCACACTTCGTACCCGACCGCTCTGGCGCATTGCTTCAGGATGCCAGTTGCCGCTTGTCGTAGACCGAGTCGATCAGGCCATACTCGGCCGCGCGCGCAGCGCTCATGAAGTTGTCACGCTCGGTATCGCGCTTGATGGTCTCGAGCGACTGGCCGGTGTGATGGGCCAGCAGATCGTTCAGGCGCGCCTTGATGTTGAGGATTTCCTGGGCGTGGATCTCGATATCGGTCGCCTGGCCCTGGAAGCCGCCGAGCGGCTGGTGAATCATCACGCGCGAGTTCGGCAGGCAGTGGCGCTTGCCAGCGGCACCGGCCGCCAGCAGGAAGGCGCCCATGCTGCAGGCCTGGCCGATGCAGATGGTCGAAACGTCCGGCTTGATGAACTGCATGGTGTCGTAGATCGACATGCCGGCAGTCACCGAACCACCCGGCGAGTTGATGTACAGATGGATATCCTTGTCCGGGTTTTCCGCTTCCAGGAACAGCAGCTGCGCCACCACCAGGTTGGCCATGTAGTCTTCTACGGGGCCGACCAGGAAGATCACCCGCTCCTTCAAGAGGCGCGAGTAGATGTCATAGGCGCGTTCGCCACGGGCGGACTGCTCGATAACCATCGGGACCAGGCCGCCTGCGGCCTGGATGTCAGAGCTCTGCTGAATATAAGAATTGCGGGACATGTCCTGCACTCACTCCCAAATAGTCATGGCTTGAATACGCACAAGCCAGCGCGAAGGCTGGCTTGTGGGGGTTTCCTACGAGAGTAGCCTGTTACTCAGCGTCGGCTTGAGCCTGTACTGGCTTAACAGCTTCTTCGTACGAGACCGACTTGTCGGTCACAGTCGCTTTCTGCAGGACAGTATCTACAACTTGTTCTTCCAGTACAACCGAACGCACTTCGTTCAGTTGCTGGTCGTTCTTGTAGTACCAGGCGATAACCTGCTCTGGTTCCTGGTAGGCCGAAGCCATTTCTTCGATCATTTCACGCACTTTGGCGTCGTCTGGCTTCAGGTCGAACTGCTTGACCACTTCGGCGACGATCAGGCCCAGCACCACGCGGCGCTTGGCTTGCTCTTCGAACAGCTCGGCCGGCAGTTGGTCTGGCTTGATGTTGCCACCGAACTGCTGGACAGCCTGCACGCGAAGACGGTTGACTTCGTTTTCCAGCAGGGCTTTTGGCACTTCGATCGGGTTGGCGGCCAGCAGACCGTCCATGACCTGGTTCTTGACCTTGGTCTTGGTGGCCTGACGCAGTTCACGCTCCATGTTCTTGCGAACTTCGGTGCGGAAGCCTTCCAGGGTCGACTCTTTGATACCGAATTGAGCGAAGAACTCTTCGTTCAGCTCTGGCAGTTGTGGTGCCGAAACGCTGTTGACGGTGATGGTGAACTCGGCGGCTTTGCCAGCCAGGTCGAGGTTCTGGTAGTCCTCTGGGAAGGTCACGTTGACAACGCGCTCTTCACCGGCCTTGGCGCCGACCAGGCCTTCTTCGAAGCCTGGGATCATGCGGCCGGAACCCAGCACCAGCTGAGTGCCCTTGGCCGAACCACCGGCGAAGGCTTCACCGTCGATCTTGCCAACGAAGTCGATGTTGACTTGATCGTCGTTCTGCGCAGCGCGCTCGACGGCCTCGAAACGGGTGTTCTGCTTGCGCAGCACGTCCAGCATCTTGTCCAGGTCGGTATCGGCCACTTCGGCGCTCAGGCGCTCGACGCTGATCGATTCCAGGCCCGAAACGGTGAACTCAGGGAAGACTTCGAAGATGGCGACGAACTCGAGATCCTTGCCCTTTTCGAACGACTTCGGCTCAACGGCAGGAGCGCCGGCCGGGTTCAGCTTCTGCTCGACGATGGCTTCGTAGAAGGAGGCCTGGACCAGGTCACCGAAAGCTTCCTGACGGGCATCGGCTTCGAAACGCTGGCGAATGACGCTCATCGGCACCTTGCCAGGACGGAAGCCTGCAACCTTGGCGCGACGGGCAGTCTGCTGCAGACGCTTGTTGACTTCGTTCTCGACGCGCTCGGCCGGAACGGCGATGGTCATGCGGCGCTCGAGAGCGGAAGTGTTTTCAACAGAAACTTGCATGGATATTCCTCGTTGCACAGACGTTAGCCGGCGATAGCCCGACTCCAGAATCAAGGGCAAGCATTCTAGTGACTCACGCACCAGAAGTCACCCCACCCGGATTGTCGGCAGACCACGCCGGTCGTTTTCCTTGAAAGGCCCGAGCGCCATGGCGTCGACCCTGTTTAAGCGTTGCCCGCGCAGGCCGTCTCAGGCCGCGCGATTGTAAAACCTTGTCAAACAAACCCCGCCCAACTCGAACGCACCTTTTATTGCGGCTCGATCTCGTTGAACTGGCAGTATTCTTCCCACTCCATCCCCAGCGCCTCAGCCACCTCGCGGTGGGTTTCCAGGCGCATCGCCTGCAGCTGCTCCGGCGTTTCAGCGATCAATTGCAGGGCCAACTCCCAGGGCTGGATACCCTGCTCATCGGCGGCATCCTCGAACGCCCATTCGATCTGTTGCGCCTGCTCGCGCGCATCCAGCTCGCGGATCTCCTCGAGCAGTTGCGGATTGGCTTCGGCGAAACGTTGCAGCGCCAGGGCCTGGCGCGCTTCTTTTGCGATCATTTGCGGTATTCCTCTGCCAGCATCTTGGCCGGACGGTCAACCGGCTGAAATCTAACAGCTTTTATTGGGGCATCAATAGAGGATTGCAAGGGGGAATCGAGCAATGATTGCAAAGCCCTCAGCCTGGGCCTTGCAGGCGCTGCGAACTCGAGCGTCACAAACCATGCAATGCAGAAACAACAAAGGCGCCCGATCTCACGATCAAGGCGCCTTCATAAAATATGGGGTGGACGATGGGAATCGAACCCACGACAACCGGAATCACAATCCGGCGCTCTACCAACTGAGCTACGCCCACCATAATGCAGTGTTGCGGTACAGCTTTACAGAAACATGGTGCGGACGAAGAGACTCGAACTCTTACAGCTTGCGCCGCTGGAACCTAAATCCAGTGTGTCTACCAATTTCACCACGTCCGCATGAAACGCTTAAAACAAAGGCGCCTGATCATTCAATCCTGGCGCCTCTGCCGAATCTGGGGTGGACGATGGGAATCGAACCCACGACAACCGGAATCACAATCCGGCGCTCTACCAACTGAGCTACGCCCACCATATTGCGCTACTGCTTACTTGCCCAGGCCTAATGGCGCACCCGGCAGGACTCGAACCTGCGACCATCCGCTTAGAAGGCGGATGCTCTATCCAGCTGAGCTACGGGCGCTTAAGCTTTCAGTCCGACTTAACAAGCCAACAAACCGCTTATTCCGTCCGACTTTGCCAACCCGTGCCAGGCAGTGCCCGACAAGTGCGGCGAATCTTATAGCCGACCCTCAAAGTCGTCAACATGTTTCTGAAAAAAATTTAAATTATTGAAGGGGTTAGGGGATTTGCCCGACCACCCGCCTTTGCCCTTGCGCCGTGTCGTGCGAGAATGCGCGCTTCTTCATGTTTCCTTCTCGATGGTTAATCACGCGTCTATGACTGCACACCTTATCGATGGCAAGGCGATCGCCGCCAACCTGCGCAAGCAGATCGCGCAACGTGTCGCGGAGCGCCGCCAGCAGGGCCTGCGCACGCCAGGCCTGGCAGTGATCCTGGTCGGTACCGACCCGGCCTCCCAAGTCTATGTCTCGCACAAGCGCAAGGACTGCGAAGAAGTCGGCTTCATCTCGCAGGCCTTCGACCTGCCCAGCGAGACCACCCAACAGGCCCTGACCGAGCTGATCGACCGCCTCAACGACGACCCGGCCGTCGATGGCATCCTGCTGCAACTGCCGCTGCCCGCGCACCTGGACGCCTCGCTGCTGCTCGAGCGTATTCGCCCGGACAAGGACGTCGACGGTTTCCACCCGTACAACATCGGCCGCCTCGCGCAACGCATCCCGCTGCTGCGCCCGTGCACCCCGAAGGGCATCATCACCCTGCTGGAAAGCACCGGCCAGGACCTGTACGGCATGAACGCGGTCATCGTCGGCGCTTCCAACATCGTCGGCCGCCCGATGGCCATGGAACTGCTGCTGGCCGGCTGCACCGTCACCGTCTGCCACCGCTTCACCAAGGACCTGGCCGGCCACGTCGGCCGTGCCGACCTGCTGGTGGTCGCCGCCGGCAAGCCGGGCCTGGTCAAGGGTGAGTGGGTCAAGGAAGGCGCGATCGTCATCGATGTCGGCATCAACCGCCAGGAAGACGGCAAGCTGGTCGGCGACGTGGTCTATGAGACCGCCCTGCCCCGCGCTGGCTGGATCACCCCGGTACCCGGCGGCGTCGGCCCGATGACCCGCGCATGCCTGCTGGAAAACACGCTGTATGCCGCTGAAGAGCTGCACAAGTAAGTTAGCGTAAAGCGAAAACGGCACCTCTGGCAGGTGCCGTTTTTTTTGCCTGGCGTTTTTGCAGGAACCCCATCGCGGGGCAAGCCCGCTCCCACGCGATGCAGTCCGATGTCGCGTGGGAGCGGGCTTGCCCCGCGATGAGGCCCGTGAAGCTAACCGATCACTTGCGCGCCGCCTCCCACGACTTGAGCAGTTCGTTGTAGCTGACCGTTTCGCCCTTGGGCTTCTCGTTGGCCAGCTTCGGCTTCGGCGCCCCCGGCTGGTCGAACCAGTACTGGGCATCCTTCTCGGGGTTGAGCTTCGGCGCACAGGTGGCCTGGGCGTTGGAGCGCTGCAGCCGCTCCATCATGCGGTCCTGATCCCGCGCCAGGCCGTCCAGCGCCTCTTGAGGCGTCTTCTCGCCGCTGGCCACCTCGGCGATATGGCTCCACCACAGCTGCGCCAGGCGCGGATAGTCCGGCACGTTGGTGCCGGTCGGCGTCCACTGCACCCGCGCCGGGCTCCGGTAGAACTCCACCAGCCCGCCCAGCTTGGGCGCCAGGTCGGTCATGGCCTGGGAGTTGATGTCCGACTCGCGGATCGGCGTCAGGCCGACCACGGTCTTCTTCAACGACACGGTCTTGGAGGTGACGAACTGGGCATACAGCCAGGCCGCCAGCCGCTGTTTCTCAGGGGTGGATTTGAAGAAGGTCCAGGAGCCGGTGTCCTGGTAACCGAGCTTCATCCCCTCCTCCCAGTACGGTCCCTTGGGCGAGGGTGCCATGCGCCACTTCGGCGTGCCGTCGGCGTTGACCACCGGCAATCCAGGCTTGGTCATGTCGGCGGTGAAGGCGGTGTACCAGAAAATCTGCTGGGCGATGTTGCCCTGGGCCGGCACCGGCCCCGCCTCGGAGAAGGTCATGCCCTGGGCTTCCTTGGGCGCGTAGGCGCGCATCCAGTCCACGTACTTCTGCGTGGCGAACACCGCCGCCGGGCCATTGGTGTCACCGCCGCGGGTCACACTGGAGCCCACCGGGTGGCAGTCCTCCACGCGAATGCCCCACTCGTCCACCGGCAGGCCATTGGGCAGCCCCTTGTCGCCACCGCCGGCCATGGAGAACCAGGCGTCGGTGAAACGCCAACCCAGCGAAGGGTCCTTCTTGCCATAGTCCATGTGGCCATAGACCCGCTTGCCGTCGATCTCCTTGACGTCCTCGCTGAAGAACTTGGCAATGTCCTCGTAGGCCGACCAGTTCACCGGCACACCCAGCTCGTAGCCGTACTTCTCCTTGAACTTGGCTTTCAGGTCCGGGCGCTCGAACCAGTCGGCGCGGAACCAGTAGAGGTTGGCGAATTGCTGGTCAGGCAACTGGTAGATCTTGCCGTCTGGCGCGGTGGTGAAGGAGATCCCGATAAAGTCCTTCAGGTCCAAAGTCGGCGAGGTGTAGTTCTTGCCCTCATTGGCCATCAGGTCGGTGATGGATTCCACCTTGCCATAGCGAAAGTGCGTACCGATCAAATCGGAATCGTTGACCCAGCCGTCATAGATGTTCTTGTCCGACTGCATCTGCGTCTGCAGCTTTTCCACCACATCGCCTTCCTGCAGCAGGTCGTGGGTCAACTGGATACCGGTGATCTCGGTAAAGGCCTTGGCCAGCACCTTGGACTCATATTCGTGGGTGGTGATGGTTTCCGACACCACGTTGATCTTCATCCCACGGAACGGCTCGGCGGCCTTGATGAACCACTTGAGCTCTTCCAGTTGCTGCTCCGGCGTAAGGGTCGAAGGCTTGAACTCGCTGCCAATCCATTTTTTCGCCGCGTCTTCGTACTGGTCGGCCCAGGCCGTGCCGTGCAGGCCGCCCAGCACCAGCAGCGCGGCCAGGGTCAAATGTCGCCGTTTGTTGTCGTTATCGAACATTGTGATCTCCAGATTGCAGAAGGATCCATCGCCCCAGGCTCAACCCCAGCGCAGCACCACCACCAGCCACGCCAGCGACAGCAGCGAGGCCACCCACAACGGCCAGTCGCTCACCCCGACCACCAGCAGATGCAGGTAGGCGCTGGTCAGCAAGCCGATGAACAGCCGATCGCCACGGGTCGTGGCAATCGGCAGAAAACCGCGACGCTCCAGGCACGGGCGACGCAGTTCGAACAGGGTCATGCACATCAACACCAGGCCGATCGCCGAGAAGAACAGCGCGGTCGGCAGGGTCCAGGCCATCCACTCCATCATCCGCCCTCCTCACACCCGACCCAGGGCAAAGCCCTTGGCCACATGGTTGCGCACGAACCAGATCACCAGCATGCCCGGCAGGATGGTCAGCACCCCGGCGGCAGCCAGCACACCCCAGTCGATACCTGAGGCGGACACCGTGCGGGTCATCACCGCCGCGATCGGCTTGGCGTTCACCGAAGTGAGGGTGCGCGCCAGCAGCAGCTCGACCCACGAGAACATGAAGCAGAAGAACGCCGTTACGCCGATCCCCGAACCAATCAGCGGGATGAAGATCTTCACGAAGAACCGCGGGAAGCTGTACCCATCGATGTAGGCGGTTTCATCGATTTCCTTCGGCACCCCGCTCATGAAACCCTCCAGAATCCACACCGCCAGTGGCACGTTGAACAGGCAGTGGGCCAGTGCCACGGCAATGTGCGTATCGAACAGGCCAATCGAGGAATACAGCTGAAAGAACGGCAGCAGGAACACCGCCGGAGGCGCCATGCGGTTGGTCAGCAGCCAGAAGAACAGGTGCCGGTCGCCCAGAAAGCGGTAGCGCGAAAAGGCATAGGCCGCCGGCAAGGCCACCGTCAGCGAGATGAGCGTGTTCAGGCACACGTAGTACAGCGAGTTGATATAGCCGCTGTACCAGCTGGCATCGGTGAAGATCACCCGGTAGTTGTCGAAGGTGAACACCTGCGGCCACAAGGTCAGCCCACCGAGGATCTCGCTGTTGCTCTTGAACGACATGTTCAGCAGCCAATAGATCGGCACCAGCAGGAAGAAGAAGTACAACAGCAGGACCAGGGTCTTGCGCTTGCTCATGGCCTACTCCTTGTCGGCGTGGGTCATGGCTGTGTAGAACAGCCACGACACCAGCAGGATGATCAGGAAGTACACCAGCGAGAACGCCGCCGCCGGCCCCAGGTCGAACTGCCCCACCGCCATGCGCGTGAGGGTCTGGCTGAGGAAGGTGGTGGCGTTGCCCGGCCCGCCGCCGGTGAGCACGAACGGCTCGGTGTAGATCATGAAGCTGTCCATGAAGCGCAGCATCACCGCGATCAGCAGCACATTCTTGAGCTTGGGCAGCTGGATATGGCGAAACACCGCCCAGCCCGATGCCCGGTCGATACGCGCGGCCTGGTAGTACACGTCGGGGATGGCGCGCAAACCCGAATAGCACAGCAGCGCCACCAGCGAAGTCCAGTGCCAGACGTCCATCACCAGCACCGTGACCCAGGCGTCGAACGGGTCGCCGGCATAGTTGTAGTTGACCCCAAGCTTGGCCAGCGTCGCGCCAAGCAGGCCGATGTCGGCGCGGCCGAAGATCTGCCAGATGGTGCCCACCACGTTCCACGGGATCAGCAACGGGATGGCCATGAGGATCAGGCACACCGACGCCATGCGCCCACGGGTCGGCATGGTCAGGGCGATGGCGATGCCCAGCGGGATTTCGATGGCCAGCACGCACCCGGAATAGATGAACTGGCGCAGCAGCGCATCATGCAGCGCCGGGTCGCGCAGCACCTGGCGGTACCAGTCGGCGCCGACGAAGTAACGGTTGGAGGCGTCGAAGATGTCCTGCACCGAGTAGTTGACCACGGTCATCATCGGGATCACGGCGCTGAACGCCGCCAGCAAAAATACCGGCAGCACCAGCCACCAGGCCTTGTTGTTCGGCACCTTGTTCATGCCTCGGCCTCCACCAGCAGATCGTCCAGGTAGAGCATCAGCCATTGCGGCGGCAGGCTGACCCAAGCCCGGCCATGGGGCACCACCCGGTCCTCGCCCAGGCGCGCCTTGAGGGTGACCCCCGCCAGCACCAGCGTGAGGATGCGATAGGTGCCCAGGTCCTCCACGTCCACCACGCGCGTTTCGAACGCGTTGTCGAAGGGGTGCTCCCACACCTGCACGAACTCCGGTCGGATGCCCACCTGCAAACGCCCGCCTTCGGACGTCGCCAGGCGCTCACGCACCCCCTCGTGCAATACCAGATGCACATCGCCAAAGCTCACGCCGTCGGCCTCGGCGCGCACATCGATCAGGTTCATCCCCGGGCTGCCGATGAAATAGCCGACGAAGGTATGCCGGGGCCGTTCGAACAGCTCGCGCGGGGTGCCGAACTGGACGATGCGCCCGGCGTGCATCACCGCGATCTTGTCGGCGAAGGTCGAGGCCTCCAGCTGATCGTGGGTGACGTAGATCATGGTGATGTTGAACTGTTCGTGGATCTGCTTGAGCTTGCGTCGCAGCTTCCATTTCAGGTGCGGGTCGATCACCGTCAGCGGCTCGTCGAAGAGGATCGCCGACACGTCGTCGCGCACCAGCCCGCGGCCCATGGAGACCTTCTGTTTTTCGTCGGCGCTGAGGTTGCGTGCGCGCTTGTGCAGCACCGCGGTCAGCTCCAGCACCTCGGCGATTTCCTCGACCCGCGCACGTACCCGCGCCTCGTCCAACCCCTGGTTGCGCAGGGGGAAAGCCAGGTTGTCGAACACCGACATGGTGTCGTACACCACCGGGAACTGGAACACCTGGGCGATGTTGCGCTGCTGCGGGGTCAAGGCGTTGACCACCTTGCCGTCGAACAGCACCTCGCCATGGGAGGGCGCGAGCAGGCCGGAGATGATGTTGAGCAAGGTCGACTTACCGCAGCCGGACGGCCCGAGCAAGGCATAGGCACCGCCCTGGGCCCACACATGCTCCAGCTCATGCAAGGCGTAGTCGTCGGCACTTGCGGGCGAACGACTGTAGCTGTGGGCCAGCTGATGCAGGCGGATCTCGGCCATCAGGCGCTCCTCGCGTCGCGCAGGCGCGGCGCCTGCACCAGGGCGTCGGCGCTGTCGAAGATGAACAGCTTGTGGGTGGGGATGAACACGCGGATCGGCGTGTCCACCTGATACTCGTGCACGCCCGGCAGGTGCAGGGTCATGCGCCAGTGCTCGTTGCGCACATGCAGGAAGGTTTCCGAGCCGCTGATCTCGGCCAGCTCCACCAGCACCGCCAGCTCCAGGTCATCGTCGCGCGACGGCACCAGGGCCAGGTGGCCGGGGCGGATGCCGAAACGATATTCGCCGTCCGCCAGGTCGCGCAGGTCGGCCGTGCGGGCAAAGTGCACGGCACCGGCCAGGCTCACCTCGTTGCCGACGATGCGCCCGGGCACCAGGTTGATCGGCGGCTCGCAGAACAGCTCGGCGGCCAGCACGCTGGCGGGTCGCTGGTACACCTCGGTGGTACGGCCGCTCTGGATCACCCGGCCCTCGTGCAGCAGCGTGGTAGTGCCCCCCAAGGCCAGCGCCTCGTTGGGCTCGGTGGTGGCATACACGGCGATGCACTTGCGCTCGGCGAACAGGCTGCGCAGCTCTTGGCGCAGGCCCTCGCGCAGCTTGTAGTCGAGGTTGACCAATGGCTCGTCGAACAGGATCAGCGAAGCGTCCTTGACCAATGCCCGAGCCATGGCGGTGCGCTGCTGCTGGCCACCCGACAGTTCCAGCGGCAGGCGCCCGAGAAAGGGCGCGATACGCAACATCTCGGCCGTTTCGCGTACACGCCGCTGTATGTCCGGTTCGGCCATGCGCGCCTGACGCAACGGCGACGCGATGTTCTCGAACACCGTGAGCGTGGGGTAGTTGATGAACTGTTGATAGACCATCGATACGTTGCGCTGACGCACCGGGCGTCCCGTGACGTCCTCGCCGTCCATCAGCACGCGGCCGCTGTCCGGGCGGTCGAGGCCGGCCATCAGGCGCATCAGGCTGGTCTTGCCGGCCAGGGTGCGGCCCAGCAGCACGTTGAACGAGCCGGGCTCGAAACGCAGGCTGGCGTCGTCGATCCACAACTGGTTGTCGACACTGCGGCGTACCTGCTCCAGCACCAGGGACATGGCGTGGCCTTCTTGTAATGATTGTCCAGCCACTCCAGCCAGTTCCGTGCCAGCCCGGCACAACCGCTCTATACCGGTATCTTGACCCCTGGCACGGCGCGCAGCTTGTACAGAAGTGAACAGTTTCGCTGAACAACTGAACACCCTCGGGTTTGACAATGAACAGCGCTGAACGACACTCAATCGCGGTCGCCAATAAAAACAACAGCCCACAGGACAGGCCCATGGCCCACTCCGTTTCGACCCACGCGCAACTGATCCAGGCCTCCTGGGCGCGCTGCCGCGAGCACGGCCTGCAGCCCCAGCACGCGCCCGACTTCGATTGCCTGACCGGTGCCGAGCTCGATGCCCTGCTCGAGCGCAACCAAGTCCTCTTGCGCCTCACCCATGACGACGTACTGCCGCAATACGCCCACCTGCTGGGCAACGCCAGCCACCTGGTGATGCTCGGCGACGCCAGCGGCTGCCTGCTCGGCGCCTGGGGCACCCGGCGCTTCGTCGACCCGCGTCAGCAGCACGCCTTCAACCCTGGCGCACGCTGGCGCGAACAAGGTGTCGGCACCAACGCGCTGGGCACGGC
This sequence comes from Pseudomonas sp. zfem004, assembly GCF_032621715.1. Classification (NCBI taxonomy): domain Bacteria; kingdom Pseudomonadati; phylum Pseudomonadota; class Gammaproteobacteria; order Pseudomonadales; family Pseudomonadaceae; genus Pseudomonas; species Pseudomonas sp. zfem004. Next base: position 174,479 of record NZ_JAVYJF010000007.1, read on the forward strand.
ACTGGTGTGCGGCGAGGCCATCCATGTCGGCCAGGACGAGCACTATCTAAGGCAGAACCGCTACATGGCCAGCGCCGCCGCACCGCTGTTCGACGCCGAACGGCGCCTGGTCGGCGTACTCGACGTGGCCTGTGACGGCTACCTGCCTGCCACCCAGACCCTGGGCCTGGTGCGCATGCTCAGCCAGAGCCTGGAGAACCGGCTGATCCTCGCCGGGCCCGGCGAGCAGCATTGGCAGCTGTTGTTCAACACCGGCGCCGATAACCTCGACAGCCCCTGGGCCGGCCTGCTGTTGTTCGACGAGCGCGGCGAGGTGCGTGCGGCCAACCACCGCGCAGACAGCCTGTTGGGCGCCGACCCGCGCCACCTGAACCTGGCGCAGCTGTTCCAGGTGCCGTTGCGGCAGGTCCTCGAACACGCCGAAGGTCGCCCCTTCGCCCTGCTCGCCCATGGCCGCCAACGCCTGCATTGCCAATGGCAGGGGCCACGCCGGCCACCCACGCGCCGTGTGCCCAGCGCCACGGATGCGCGTGTGAGCAAGGCGCTGGCCCAGGCCGGCCTGCTGCTGGAGAAGGACATCCCGCTGCTGGTCCAGGGCGAGACCGGGGTAGGCAAGGAGGTGTTCGTCAACGCCCTGCACCAGGCCAGCAGCCGGGCGCGCCAGCCGCTGATCGCGGTCAACTGCGCGGCGATCCCGGCCGAGCTGGTGGAGTCGGAGCTGTTCGGCTACGAAAAAGGCGCCTTCACCGGCGCCCACCACAAAGGCAACCCCGGGCTGATCCGCAAGGCCGACGGCGGCGTGCTGTTCCTCGACGAAATCGGCGACATGCCGCTGGCCACCCAGGCCCGCCTGCTGCGAGTACTGCAGGCCCGCAGCATCCAGCCGCTGGGCAGTGGCGAGCCGGTGGCACTGGATATACGCGTGGTGTCGGCGAGCAACCGCGACCTCGCCGCCGAGGTGCGCGCCGGGCGTTTTCGCCAGGACCTTTATTACCGCATCGCCGGCTTGACGCTGGTGCTGCCGGCGCTGCGCGAACGCAGTGACCGCCGTGCACTGATTGAAGAGGTGCATGGGCGCTATCGCGAGCCCGGCCAGCCCGAGCGGTTGGCGGATGATGTGCTGGTGTTGCTGGAGCGCCATCCCTGGCCGGGCAATCTGCGCGAACTGGTCAGCGTGATGCAGGTGGCGCTGGCATTGGCTGGCGAGCAGCCGGTCGGGGTGGAGCATCTGCCGAACAGCTTTCTGGCCGAGGCCGGAGAAAGCGCAGCGCATGAACACGCACCGAACGACCTGGGTGAACTGCTGCGCCGGGCCGATGGCAACCTCTCTTCCGTAGCCCGCACGCTGGGGGTCAGCCGTACGACGTTGTACAAGCGGCTGCGCGCTCGAGGGCTGGCATAGCCTGGTGAATGACACGCAAGCTCGCGGGGCAAGCCCGCTCCCACAGACCGTGGGAGCGGGCTTGCCCCGCGATAGAGCCAGCACAACAGATTCCGCTGCCAAACCCGCCATTTCAGCTGAACCCGCCGCCCACCCCGCGCGCTTCAGCCGGGATTTCGCCCTGATCCGCCCGACAATGGTCACACAGCCCACCCGTGGATGCGTGCCCAATGCAAACAACAAATACCGTCCTCATGATTCGCCCGGCGCGGTTCGCCTTCAACCCGGACACCGCCGTCAACAACCGCTTCCAGCAGGCCCCACTGGACCCTGACACCGCCAGCGCCAAGGCCCTGGAAGAGTTCGACGGCTACGTCGCCAGCCTGCGCCAGCACGGCGTCGAGGTGCTGGTGGTGCAGGACACCCCCGAGCCGCACACGCCCGACTCGATCTTCCCCAACAACTGGTGGAGCAGCCACGCCGACGGCAGCCTGGTGCTCTACCCGATGGAAGGCCAGAACCGCCGTCTGGAGCGCAGCAAGGGCGTGCTGCGGGCACTGGACGAACGTTTCACCATCAAACAGACCGTCGATCTGAGCCCGCTGGAACAGCAGAATCTGTTCCTCGAAGGCACCGGCAGCATGGTCCTGGATCGCGAACACCGCATCAGCTATGCCTGCCACTCCGGCCGCACCCACGAACAGGCCCTGCGCCAGTTCGCCGAACAGCTCGACTACCGCCTGTGCCTGTTCCACGCCGTCGACCGCCACCACGCGCCGATCTACCACAGCAACGTGATGATGAACGTCGGCCGCCAGCTCGCCGTGGTGTGCCTCGACGCCCTGCCCCACGCCGGCGAGCGCCAGGCCCTGGAACACTCGCTGCGCGACACCGGCAAGCAGGTGCTGGCGCTCAACCACGACCAGCTGGAGAACTTCGCCGGCAACATGCTCGAAGTGCATGACCGCGACGGTCGCTCGCTGCTGGTGATGTCGCGCAGTGCCTGGCGCTCGCTGGACGCCGGCCAGCGCAGCCAGGTCGAGCGCCACAGCCACCCGCTGGTAGTGAACATCGACCATATCGAACGCATCGGGGGCGGCAGCGCGCGCTGCATGCTCGCCGAAGTCCACCTGCCCTCGCGCCACTGACCTCAAAGGAGATTCACCATGACCCGCTATATCGACGTGCAAGACCTCGCCCGCCTGGTCAACCGCAAGGGCCTGCCCACCTGCCTGGAAGAAATGGCCGAGTACATCCGCCAGGACTACCTGCGCTGGCACGACTTCGAAAAATGCCCACGCCTGGCCAACCACTCGCCGGACGGGGTGATCGAGCTGATGCCGGTGTCCGACGCCAGCCTGTACGCCTTCAAGTACGTCAACGGTCACCCCAAGAACACCCACGACGGCCTGCTCACGGTGATGGCCTTCGGCGCCCTGGGTGACGTCGATACCGGCGCGCCGGTGCTGCTCAGCGAGATGACCCTGACCACCGCGATCCGCACCGCCGCCACCTCCGCCCTGGCCGCCCGCTATCTGGCGCGCAAGGACAGCAAGCGCATGGCGCTGATCGGCAACGGCTCGCAAAGCGAGTTCCAGGCCATCGCCTTCCACACCCTGCTGGGCATCGAGGAGATTCGCCTGTTCGACATCGACCGCGCGGCCTCGGAAAAACTCGCGGCCAACCTGGCCGGCTACCCACAGCTGAAACTGACCATCGCCGCCAGCGTGGCCGATGCGGTGCGCGGCAGCGACATCGTCACCACGGTCACCGCCGACAAGGCCTACGCCACCATCCTCACCCCCGAAATGATCGAGCCTGGCATGCACCTGAACGCCGTGGGCGGTGACTGCCCGGGCAAGACCGAGCTGCACCGCGAGATCGTCGAGCGGGCCCGGGTGATCGTCGAGTACGAACCGCAGAGCCGCATCGAAGGCGAAATCCAGCAGATGCCGGCCGATTCGCCGACCACCGAGTTCTGGCAGGTGGTCGAAGGGATCGCGGCCGGGCGCGAGAGCGCCGAGCAGGTGACCCTGTTCGACTCGGTCGGTTTTGCCATCGAGGACTACTCGGCGCTGCGTTACGTGCTGGATGTGGCCAAGGCGCTGGACATTGGCCATGACATCAATCTGGTGCCGGAGCTGGCCAATCCTAAGGATCTGTTTGCCCTGCTGCAGCCGGCGGCGGTTGAACGCAAGGCCAGCGCTGCCTGATCGGACCATCGCGGGGCAAGCCCGCTCCCACGCTGGATGGTTGATGCGTGGGAGCGGGCTTGCCCCGCGATGACAGAAACCGCTGTCGCACTTCCATAAATCCTTGTCGCAACAGCCGATTCGGCTGCAACAAGCCACTCAACAGCCGAATCCGGCCCCGTGCGCGCAGGCAAACGACACAAAAAACCGCTCTACCTCGCGCATTCTGACCGCGACCAACGAGTCACCCACAAGAACAGTTACAGAGCTTCACGCTTGCACTGCCCCTACTTCCAATAACAACACCCAGGGACCTACACCTATGCTCACCCTACGAAAACGCCTCGGCGTGCTGCTGTTCTCGTTGTGCGCCACCACCGTTACCCAGGCCAAGGAGTGGACCGAGATCCGCTTTGGCGTCTACCCCGAGTACCCGCCCTTCGAATCCGTCGCCGCCGATGGCAGCCTGCAAGGCTTCGACATCGAGCTTGGCAACGCCATCTGCGAAAAGCTCCAGGTCAAGTGCACCTGGGTACACAACGAATTCGACGGCATGATCCCCGCCCTGCGGGCGCGCAAGTTCGACGCCATCATGTCGTCGATGGCCGTCACCCCGGCACGCCAGAAACAGATCGATTTCACCAACCGCCTGTTCCTCAGCCCCACCTCGGTGATCGTGCGCAAGTCGGCAGGCTTCGGCGACACCGTCGAATCGCTCAAGGGCAAGCAGGTCGGCGTGCTGCAAGGCTCGTTGCAGGAAGCCTATGCCCGCGCCGTGCTGGCACCGCTGGGCGCCCAGGTCAAGGCCTACCAGGCCCAGGACCAGAACTACGCCGACCTGATGAATGGCCGTCTCGACGCCACTGTCACCGACAAGCTCGAAGCCCAGCTCAACTTCCTCTCCAAGCCCGAAGGCGCCGACTTCAAGAGCGGCCCGGCGATCAAGGACCCGTCCTTGCCGCTGGACATCGCCATGGGCCTGCGCAAGACCGACCCGGAGCTCAAGGCCCTGCTCGATAAAGGCATCGCCATGATCCACGCCGATGGCACCTATGCCGCGATCCAGAAGAAGTACGTCGGCGAGCTGGACATCTACAACGAGTGACCTACAGCGCTGATCGCGGGGCAAGCCCGCTCCCACGAGCTCACCACGTGGGAGCGGGCTTGCCCCGCGATGGCCTCCCCGCGAGATCCCTGTCATGAACGACTTCCTCTCCCAAGGCCTGCAGGGCTTCGGCCCGTTGCTGGCCCAGGGCACCTGGATGACCCTCAAGCTGGCCCTGCTGTCGCTGGCCGTCAGCCTGCTGCTGGGCCTGGTCGGTGCCAGCGCCAAGCTGTCACGCTCTAGACTGCTGCGCATCCCGGCCACCCTCTATACCACGCTGATCCGCAGCGTCCCCGACCTGGTGCTGATCCTGCTGCTCTTCTACAGCATGCAGATCTGGCTCAACGACCTGACCGAGGCGCTGGGCTGGGACTACGTGGAAATCGACCCGTTCGGCGCCGGGGTGATCACCCTTGGCTTCATCTACGGCGCGTACTTCACCGAGAACTTCCGCGGCGCCATCCTCAGCGTGCCGGCCGGCCAGCTGGAAGCCGCCACCGCCTATGGCCTGAGCCGCGCGCAGCGGTTTTGGCTGGTGCTGTTCCCGCAACTGATGCGCTTCGCCCTGCCGGGGCTGGGCAACAACTGGCTGGTGCTGCTCAAGTCCACCGCGCTGGTGTCGATCATTGGCCTGGCCGATCTGGTCAAGGCCGCGCAGAACGCCGGCAAGACCACCAATGACGTGCTGTTCTTCCTGTGCATCGCCGGGCTGGTCTACCTGGTCATCACCACCTTGTCCAACCAGCTGCTCAAACGCCTGGAGCGGCGCTACAACATCGGCATCAAGGAGCTGGCGCGATGATCGAACTCCTTCAGCAATACGGCCCGGCCTACCTGTACAACGATGGCAGCGGGATTTCCGGGCTGACCATGACCCTGTGGCTGTTCGTGGTCAGCATGCTGCTGGGCCTGCTGCTCTCGCTGCCGCTGGCCCTGGCGCGCACCTCGCACCATGCCTGGCTGCGCCTGCCGGTGCAGCTGTACACCTTCGTGTTCCGCGGCACGCCGCTCTATATCCAGCTGCTGATCTGCTACACCGGCCTCTACAGCCTGCAGGTGGTGCGCGAGCACATGCTGCTCGACCAGTTCTTCCGCAACGCGCTCAACTGCACGCTACTGGCCTTCGTGCTCAACACCTGCGCCTACACCGTGGAGATCTTCGCCGGGGCCATCCGCAACCTGCCCGCCGGCGAGCTGGAGGCGGCACAGGCCTATGGCCTGCGTGGCTGGAAGCTCAACCTGTTCCTGGTGCTACCGGCAGCCCTGCGCCGTTCGCTGCCGGCCTACAGCAACGAGCTGATCCTGATGCTGCACGCCACCTCCCTGGCCTTCACCGCCACCGTCGCCGACATCCTCAAGGTGGCCCGCGACGCCAACGCCGCGACCTTCCTGACCTTCCAGGCCTTCGGCGTGGCCGCCTTGCTGTACATGCTGCTGTCCTTCGCCCTGGTCGGCCTGTTCCGACTGGCTGAACGCCGCTGGATGCGCTTCCTTGACCCTGCCCGAGGCTGACCCGATGACCGCTACCGCACTGCCACTCACCCACTTCGCCCAGGCCCCAGGCAGCCATGCCCAGGCCGGCGCCATCAAGCTCAGCGTCGACGGCCTGCACAAGCACTACGGCGAGCACCAGGTGCTCAAGGGCGTATCGCTGCAGGCCCGAAAGGGCGACGTGATCAGCCTGATCGGCGCCAGCGGCTCGGGCAAGAGCACCTTCCTGCGCTGCATCAACTTCCTCGAACAGCCCAACGCCGGCAGCATCACCCTCGACGGCCAGACCCTCGACCTGAGCAAGGGCACCCCGCCAGCGGCCCAGCTGCAGAACCTGCGCACACGCCTGGCCATGGTGTTCCAGCACTTCAACCTGTGGAGCCACCTGACGGTGCTGGAGAACATCTGCCTGGCGCCGCGCAAGGTGCTGGGCATCAGCGCCAGCGAAGCCGAAGCACGGGCGCGCAAGTACCTGGACAAGGTCGGCCTGCCGGCACGCGCCGCCGAGCAGTACCCGGCGTTTCTGTCAGGCGGCCAGCAGCAGCGCGTGGCCATCGCCCGCGCCTTGGCCATGGAGCCGGAAATCATCCTGTTCGACGAGCCCACCTCGGCGCTCGACCCCGAGCTGGTCGGCGAAGTGCTCAAGGTGATACAGACGCTCGCCGAGGAAGGACGTACCATGCTCATGGTCACCCACGAAATGGGCTTCGCCCGCCAGGTCTCGAGCCAGGTGCTGTTCCTGCACCAGGGCCTGGTCGAAGAGCACGGCAGCGCCGAAATCCTCGACCAGCCACAGAGCGAGCGCCTGCGGCAGTTCCTCTCCAATCGCCTCAAGTGAAGTCACGCCGTATATGGATACCAAGGCCACCACCACCCCCGCCGCCGCACCGCTGGACCGCATCGATGAGGCCATCATCGACGTGCTGCGCCACCATGGACGGATCACCTACGAGAAACTTTCCACCCTCGTGCACCTGACCCCCAGGCCCTGCCTGGAACGGGTGCGCAAGCTGGAGCGGCGCGGGGTGATCCGCGGCTATGGGGCGATCATCGATCTGCAGCAGGTCTCCCCGGGCCTGTCGCTGCTGGTGCTGGTGGCCTTGTCCAACCAGAGTGGGCGCTCGGCCCAGCGCGCCTTCGAAGCCACCGTGCGGGCCTGCCCGCAGGTGTACGAATGCCAGCTGATCAGCGGCCACTTCGACTACAGCCTGCGCATGCGCTGCCGCGACATGGAGCACTACCGGGTGCTGACCGAGACCTGGATGAACAACGACGAGCTGCACATCGACAAGTTGGTGGCTCATCCGGAGCTCGCTTCGGTCAAGAGCACCGCCCCACAGGTCTAGACCGATTCACCGTCGGCCGGGTACCAGATATGTAACCCGGCCGCCCGGCCTTTGATGATTAATCTCGCGGCTCCCTTTCACGGAGCCGCATCAATGACCCAATCCCCGCTTTCCCCTCACCTCGCCTTCATTCACCAACGCCTGCCCACATGGGCCTCGGCAGCAAGCGCCGACGACCTTCGCAGCCTCAAGCGACGAATCCAGGCCAGCCATACGGCGATGCGCCGCCTCAAGCGCGCGCTGGAGCCGATACAGGATATCGAAGCATTCTGCCGCCCCCTGCTGGAGCAAGCATTGCCGCGCTGGTTCGCGAGCCAGGCGCTGCCTGGACTGGATGAAGGCCGCGTGTGGGTCGACGGCAACGAGCACACCTGGCTGGAAGCGGCCTTGCAGAACTTCGACGAGGGCGCAAGGATCAGCCTGTTCGACACTGCCAGCGGTCTGGACAAACGCCCCGCCGAGCAGGCTGCGACGTTCGTCAGCGGTGTACGCAATCTTGATCTTGGCCAACGCTATCGCTATCACCTGGCCGACCACATCGATACCGACAGCTTCCGTGAACTGCTGCGCCAGCAGGCGCTCGCCGCGTTTGCCGCACACGCCCTGCAGGCCAGGCTGCAGGGTCACCTGGATGCACACGGCAGCCAGCTGGCCGAACGGCTGCTTGCCGAGCAGGCAGGCGCCGCCCTGCCTCTGAGTTGCGGCTACCTGAGCCTGTTCGGCCTGCCCTTGAGCGGGCCACTACTGATCCGCCTGGAAAACAAAGTCGGCGCGTACGACAACCAGATGTGCGTGCTGTACCTGCCAGGCCATCCTCACCAGCCCCTGCGCCAGTATTCCTCGGTGCAAGCCATGACCCAGGCGCTGAGTCGGATGCTCTGGCAGCAGGAGGAACGGGAGTTCTTCAGTCGCTATATCAGCCCGGCGGAGCGACCGCAGTTCGCCGCCCGGTTACGCGCGGTCCTGTATCCCCGCTATCCCTATGCCGAACTGCACCCGACGCCACCGGTACTGGAAAAGGGCGATCGCTTCAGCTGGCTCAAACGTGCCTTCCCGGCGCCCGCCGACCTCTGGCAGGAAACCCTCGACAAGAACGCCCGACTGGAGCTGGTATTCACGCCCTGGGCAAAAGACGCCTTCACCGAGCATGCGCGGGTCGAGGTCGAACGACGCCTGCAGGACGCCGCCACCCTGGCGGTACCTGTCGCCCAACGTGATGCCGCAGCATTGCTGGCTCACCTGCAGAGCTGGCTGGCCGCCGGACTGAACTTGCTCAATGTGGCCGCCTCCTTCGTGCCTGGGTTGGGTGAAGTAATGCTGGTGATCGGTGGCGCGCAGCTGGTCGACGAATTCATCGAGGGCGTACACGCCGCCAATGAAGATGATGCCGATGCCGCCATCGGTCACTTGTTCAACGTGATCACCAACCTCGCACAAGTCGCGGTGTTGGGCGCGGCCTCTCGGTTCATTGAGCCCCAAGGCATCCTGCATGCCTGGCAGCAGGTCGGCGCCGATGGCGCGCAGAAGCTCTGGCACGGCGAGCTGGCCGCCTTTTCCCGTCCCCGCCCCTGGCCCCCGGGAGGAGCCGCAAACGCCCAGGGCCTGCACGTCTGGCAGGGAAAACAGTGGCTGGAGCGCGACGGCCTGGCGCTGCCCCTGACTCAGGACGAAGACGGTACCCTGCGCCTGGCCCCCGCCGAAGGCCACAACCATCGACCAGCGCTGCTGGGCAATGGCCAGGGCACCTGGCTGCTGGAGCACGACCGCCCCCTGGCCTGGGATGCCGACAGCCTGCTCAGGCACGTGGGGCCGCAAACCGATGGGCTGGCCACCGCCACGTTGGCCAAGGCCTTGCGCTGCAGCGGCTACGATGCCGCGGCCATGCGCCGGATCCTCGTCGACCACCGGCCCGTGCCGGCCCTGATGCGCGACAGCCTGGAAGCACTCGGCGCAACGCCCATGGCAGCAACACCCGCGCAACCGCTGGAAGCCGCCCTTGCTCGCGACTTCCCCGCGCTCAGCGCTGGATGCCGCGAAGAGATCCTCGCCCAGGCCAGCCCGGCTGACCTCACCCGGTTGCAGCAGACGGGTCGGCTACCGTTGAGGATGGCTGAAACGGCACGCCTGTATCTGCGCGAGAGCCGTATTACCAAGGCCCTGGCGCGCTTCCATCAACACACCGGCAATGCCACGGACAGGGACGCACTGGCACTCGCCGCGCTCGAGCGACTGCCAGGCTGGTCCGACACGGTGCGTGTCGAGTTGCATGCCCCCCATGCCAAAGGTGACTTGTTGAGCGCCGCTGGCAAGCCGGGCAACCCCACCAAGGTCCTGGTGCGCACGAACGAGGGCTACAAGCCCTACGACGAGAAGGGCCTGGAGCTGGGCGGGTACGACGACCTGTACCGGTCCCTGTTGCGTGCCTTGCCCGACCAGGCGCGTGACGCCATCGGCCTGGACATCCACGATGGTGCGCAGTTGCGCGACAGGCTCTTCGAACTGGCGGCCAGCGACCGTCGCCGTGCCGCAAGGGACCTGGGCATGGCCCCGGTTCGCCCGATGTACCGCCTGCCAACCCGACTGCCCGGCGAGCGACGCATCGGCTATGTGCTCAGTGGCCGCGGCCAGGGCGCGTTGAACGACGACGAACTGTTCGACCAACTTTACCCAGCCACGCCGGAGGGTGACCGTGAAATGCTGCGCCAGCGCCTGCGCCACCAGGCCGGGCCACTGCCGGGCGCGTTCGCGCGCCTGCTGCAGACCCTGCAGGCAGAGTACCGCCAGCTCGATGCGGCGTTGCAGCGCTGGGTGCATGCACCGGAAGGCTTGCTGATCGGCGCCATCGAGCAGCAACGCGCGCTGCGCGAAACGGCCGCCCAACGCATTCGAAGCGCCTGGCGGCGAGAAAGCGCCCAGGGCCCTCATGACAACCTCGACGACATCAACCTGGTGATCGAAGGGGCCGGGTTGGACAGCCTGCCTACCCTCCCGGTGCGCCTGCCCCACGTCCGCCTGCTGAGCATCAATGGACTCGACGCCATCGACATGAGCGGCCTGAATTCCTTCCTCGGCGCGTTTCCTCGTCTGCGACTGCTGGACCTGGCGGAAAACAACCTCGGGCACTTGCCCCAAGCCCTCGCCGAGATGGGCGAACTGCAAAGGCTGGATGTGTCGGAAAACAACTTCGATCTGAACGATGAAGCCAACCTGGGGCTGCTCGCCGGCATGACGCACCTGCAACGCCTCAACCTCACCGACGGTATTCGCGGCCTGTCGGTAGCCACGCTCGAACGCCTGTCGACGTTGCCGTCATTGGCCTGGTTCCAGGCCGACCTCAACGAACTGGTGATGACCGCCGAACACTTCCAGGCCCTGCATCGCTGGCCAGCCTTGCGCGGGCTGAGCCTGGGGCAGAACGCGATCGTGCTCGACGAGGCAGCACGTACTGCACTTGCCGGTCTCGATCGCCTGCAGATGCTGGTGCTCTATGAAAACCCCCTGGGCTTGGCCCCCGACCTTACTGGCTGGACGCATCTGCAGCAGTTGGACCTGGAATTGACCACTATCAGCCAATGGCCAATGGGGCTCGAGGCCCTGATGAACCAGGAGCCGCTGGCGCTGCGCCACCTGGACCTGAGCACCAACGAACTGATTGATGCACCCGACCTGCTGCACACGGCCTACGCTCGCGCAGTACGCGAACGCCACCCGGGCATCGCCTACGCCTTCAATGGCAACCCCTTCAGCGACACAGCCCTTGGCAACCTCAGCGACGCAGGCTTCACGGTCACCGCCCCGATCGGCCAAGGCCACCTGTGGGCGGCCGACTGGCCCGAAGAACTTCAGTTGCATATCAACAGCACTGCCCAAGACCCGCAGTGGCGGCCACTCTACGACCTGCTGCGGCGGCTGCCCGACACCCTGGACTTCCAGAGCGCGCCCACCACCATGACCCAGCGCATGCAGCGCGTGTTGCAACTGCTGGCGATGGACGAAGCCGGCGCCGTCGAGGGCGGCTGGGGACGGGCGCAGGTCCAGCAGCAGATCATCGACCTGCTAAACGATGCTACCGAGGAGTGCGTGGACCAGGCCATCCTGCTGTTCCAGGAAGTCGAGACCGAAGTGACGTTGTGGCAGATGGTCAACCTTGCCGCAGCGGATGGCGCCGACGAACAGGTCGCGGTGCAAAGCATCCTGGGCCTGCTGCGCCAACGCGTGCTGGACGAGCGCATCGGTGCCCTTTACCAGGCCCGCAGGGCCAGGCGTACCGCACTCCGGGCCGACGGTCATGATCCAGCCAGTGACATGGCCCCGGCCCTTCACCCTGACGATGACATCAGCGACCAGGAACTGACCAGCGACCACCCCGACGAGCTGGAAATGGCGCTGCTTGCGCGCATCCGACTCAGGGAACGACTGGGCTTGCCGGCACAGCCGCAGCTCATGCGTTTCCCGATGCTGGCGCACCTGAACGAAGCGACCCTGCAACGCCTGGGCGATGCCGTGCTGGCGGGCACCGACGCCTCGTCCCTGATCGACTGGGCCGTCCACCAGCGCTTCTGGCAGAGCTGGGTGCGCCGCTTGCGCCCACTAGCCTGGGAAACGCTGCAGGATCGCTGGGAAGGCGCTTCCCACTACTTCGACTCGCTCAGCGAAGCCTCGGATACCGCTGGCGTCTATACCGGCCCCACGGTGCCGCCGGCCTACATCGACGCCCTGGAGGGAGAACTGGGCGCTGTGCCCGGCCTGCACTGGCGCATCGACGGCGCTGTCCAACGCGTCGACCTGGTGTCCGCGCGCTACCCGAACGAAGGTGCGCTCTACCAGCGCGCCGCCGAGCTGTTGCTCAGCGCCCGCCAAGTCGATGAGAGTGCCTTGCTGAGCGAGTTGACCGAGGTCATGGTCAACGTCTACCACCCATGACCTGACGGGCGTGGCACCTGCGCGTGCCACGCCCGTGGCGAGGATTACCTCCACTGCTCTGGGTGCAGGTAACCCGCCACCCATTGCACCACCCCGTGCGCAGGCATCGGCCGGGCGATGCAGTAGCCCTGCCCCAGCTCGCAACCCAGCCCCATCAGCACCTGCCCATGCTCCACGCTCTCCACCCCTTCGGCGATCACGGTGCGGTCAAATGCCCTTGCCAGGCCGATCACCGCAGTGGTCAGCGCCAGGTCGTCATGATCATGAAGGATGTCGCGCACGAAGGACTTGTCGATCTTGATGGTCTGCGCCGGCAGGCGCTTGAGGTAGCTCAGCGAAGAAAAGCCGGTACCGAAGTCATCCAGCGAAAAGCTGACCCCGAGCGCGCGGCAGGCGTCGAGGCAGCGGCCCACGCGGGCCAGGTTATCGATCGCCACCGACTCGACGATTTCCAGGTCGAGCCGCGCAGGCGGTACTCCAGGATGACGCGCCAGCAACTGGGCCAGGCGCTCGGCAAAGTCACCGCGCTGCAACTGCCGGGCGGCGATATTGACGCTGACGGACCAGTCATATCCGCCCAAGCGCCACTGCTGCAATTGGCTCAGGGCCTGGTCGATGACCCATTCGCCCAACTCGACGATCAGGTCGGTCTGCTCCACCAGCGGCAGGAAATCCCCGGGGGGCACCGGCCCTTTCGAGGGATGCAGCCAGCGCAGCAGCGCCTCGAAACCCATCACCTGGCCACTGCGCATGTTCACCTTGGGCTGGTAGTACAAGCACAACTCACCTTCACGCAAGGCCCGACGCACCCGCGCCACGGTCTGGTGGGTGGCCTTGAGCTCCTGCTCCTGGGACACATCGAACAGGTGATAGCGGTTGCGCCCGCGCTGCTTGGCCACATACATGGCCTGGTCGGCGTGGCGCACCAGGGTGTCGGTGTCTTCGTCGTCCTGGGGGTACAGGGTCACGCCGATGCTGGCGCTGAGGGTCAATGAATGCTCACGGACCGAATAGGGCGCGGCCAGCGCCTGCAGCACCCGCTGCAACGCCGCCTGCAACTGCTGCGGCCCCTGGACGTAACGCAGGATCAGCACGAACTCGTCACCGGAAAGGCGCGCCACTGCATCGCCGCCACGCAGAATGCCCTGCAGCCGCTTGGCGACTTGCACCAACAGCAGGTCGCCGACGGCATGGCCGTAACCATCGTTGACCGCCTTGAAGCCGTCCAGATCAAGCATGCACACCGCCAGCGGCACATCCTCGCGCCGGGAAAATGCCAACGCCTGGTTGAGCAGGTCGGACAGGTAGGCGCGGTTCGGCAGGCCGGTCAGCACGTCATGACCGACCCGCCACTGCAGTGTGTGCAGCAGCTGGCGCTTCTCGGTGACGTCGAAACGGATCGACACGTACTTGCGTACCCTGCCGGTGTGCGGGTCGATCAGCGGCACCATGGTGCTGTCGACCCAGTACAGCGATCCGTCCTTGGCCCGGTTGCATATCTCGCCCTTCCACACCCGGCCGGCCGCCAGGGCGCGCCACATGTCGAGGAAGAAGCTCGGCTCATGCAGGCCGGAATTGAGGATGCGGTGGTTGGCCCCCAGCAGCTCCTCGCGGCTGTAGCCGGAAATGCTGCAGAACTGCTGGTTGACGTAAGTGATCCGGCCACGCAGGTCGGTCTCGGAAAAGATCGCAGCCGCATCCACGGCTGCGCGATAGTTGTCATCCATAACCTTGGCAACCTAGCGGTTGAAGCGCTCCACCAGGGCGCGCAATCCGGCGCACACCTGTTCCAGTTCGGCACCTCGCGAAGCGGCGGCGTTGGCGTGACGAGCACTTTGCACCACCGTGCCGGCCACCCCGTTGATCTGCCGCGAGACATCCTCGGCCACTGCCGACTGTTCCTGTGAAGCCGCCGCCATCTGCTGGCTCATGTCACTGATGCGCGACACGGCCTGGCGGATGCCCTGCAAGGCCTGTTGGGCCTGGGCTACCTGGGTCACGCCCTGGCCTGCGCCGTCGATGCCCTGGCTGGCGATGCTCACCGCCTGCTCGGCACCGCTGCGCAGGGTGTCGATGATCGCCTGGATATGCAGGGTGGACTGGCGGGTCTTGTCGGCCAGCGCGCGCACCTCGTCGGCCACCACCGCAAAGCCACGCCCCTGTTCGCCGGCGCGGGCCGCCTCGATGGCGGCATTGAGCGCCAGCAGGTTGGTCTGCTCGGCGATGGCACGGATCATCCCGGCGGCTTCGGCGATGGCACCGGTCTGACCGGCCAGGTCGTTGACCGCCTGGTTGATCTGCCCAACCGTGTCGGCCAACCCGCGAATGGCCGCGCCCGTCGCATCGGCGACCTGGCTGCCCTGCTCGGCCAGCAGGTGCGCGGTGTGCGCCTCTTGTGCCGTCAATTGCACATGGCCGGCCACTTCGCCAATGGAGGCGGCCATCTCGGTCATGGCCGTGGCAGTGAGGTCGGTTTCGGCGCGCTGTTCGAGCAGCGCCGACTCGGTACCGCGCGACAAGCGCCCGGCATCCTGCGCGGCATCGGCCATCTGTGCGGCAAGGTCGCTGAGGCGGGTCAGCGCGGTTTTCAGGCGTGCCTCTTCGCTGATCAGGATCAGCTCCAGCTGCCCGGCGGCACCGGCCTGGTCGCTGTAGGTCAACGCCACCAGCGGGTCGCTGAAGGTGTTGCCGGCGCCCTTGGCGATTCCCTGCAGATACCGACGCATGCGGCTCTGGGCCCAGATGCCGACACCGGCGAACAACGCCAGGGTCAGCCCCTGGGCCGGCAGGCCCGGCCACAGCTGGTTGGCACCGATGGCCAGCGCGCCAGCGAGCAATGGCACGGCCATGGCACGCTGCAGCAACACCAGGCGCCGGGCGGGCGACAAGGCAGCCTTGCCCGCCCGCAACCGGGCATACAGCGCCTCGGCCCGGGCTACCTGCTCACGGCTGGGGCGCACGCGCACCGATTCGTAGCCGACCACCCGGCCGTTCTCCAGAATCGGCGTGACGTAGGCACTGACCCAGTAGAAATTGCCGTTCTTGCAGCGGTTCTTGACGATACCCATCCAGCTCTGGCCGGCCTTGAGGTATTGCCACATCAGCTCGAACACCGCTTCGGGCATGTCGGGGTGGCGCACCAGGTTGTGCGGGCTGCCGATCAGCTCGGCCTGGCTGTAGCCGCTGACGGCGGCAAACTCGGCGTTGCAGTAGGTGATCAGGCTGGCCGTGTCGGTGGCCGAAATCAGCCGCTGGTGTTCGGGGAAGCTTTGCTCGACCGGGTTGACCGGGAGGTTCAGACGCACGATGCAACTCCATTCGCGAACGGCCCGACGAGCGACCAGACAGGATGTCGGGGCATCGGAACGGTTCATCCTGGATCAGCTCAAAGTAACCAACAGCAGCGTGTCGCGGTCCGAAAGGGCCCGTTTCCCCCTGGATGGATACTTGAATGACTGATCAGTCAAAGCTGGCGATTCTACGAATTCCATCACACTTTGCAAATAAAGGTGATGAATCATGGCGTTGCACTAAGCGGATAGATATCGTTAAGTGCTTGATTCTAAATGGGAATTGAGCGATGACGAGTTCTGGCCTCGGTCCTGCCCTGCGCCGCTACCGCAAACTGGCGGGCTTCACGCAAGCGCAACTGGGCGAACTGACCGGTTTCGACCCCAAGACCATAAGCCGCTTCGAAATCGGCACTTACACCCCCAGCATCGAGGCCTTGACCGGTTTTGCCGATGTACTGGGGGTGAGACTGAAAACCTTTTTCGCCGAGCCGGACGACGAAGAAGAGCAGCGTGCCTACCTCTTCCGTGCCATCCACAAAGCGCCCCCCAAGGACCTGGCCAAGCTGATCGTCGCCATCGATCAGGTCCTCGCAAAGGCCTGAAATTCCCCCGCGCCCCACACCAGAGCAGAGTTGACCGCATTGCACCGCAACTGGTCAGACCGGTATGGCCAAAAAATCTTGCAATCAGGCAAATTTAGGCGTTACATGACCCTCGCAGTGAACAAACCGGTAAGACCACAATAATTAAGTCCTGCACTCTTTCGCTCCGTGTGGCTGGGGGGGCAAGGACACCGACCCGAGATCCCTCCCATGCTCAAATGGTGTTCGCGTTCGATCTTCCTCCAGGTTGTGCTCGGCCTCGCCCTAGGCGTTGCCTGTGGCCTGAGCTTCCCCGACCTGTCCCTGCAACTCAAACCCCTGGGTGACGGCTTCATCAAGCTGATCAAGATGCTCATCGGCCTGATCGTGTTCTGCGTGGTGGTCAGCGGTATTTCCGGCGCCGGCGACCTGAAGAAGGTCGGGCGCATCGGCCTCAAATCGGTCATCTACTTCGAAGTGCTGACCACCCTGGCCCTGGTGATCGGCCTGGTATTCGCCTTTACCAGCGGCATCGGCAGCGGCGCCAACATCCACCTCGACCAGCTCTCCAGTGCCGACGCCGGCGCCCTGGCCGACCGCGGCGCGCATATCCACAGCACCACTACCTTCCTGATGGACCTGATTCCCACCTCGGTGGTGGGCGCCTTCGCCGACAACAACATCCTCCAGGTGCTGTTGTTCTCGGTGCTGTTCGGCAGCGCCCTGAACCTGGTGGGTGAGTCGGCCTCGGGCATCTCGCGGCTGATCAACGAGCTGAGCCACGTGATCTTCCGCATCATGGGCATGATCGTGCGCCTGGCACCGATCGGTGTGTTCGGTGCCATCGCCTTCACCACCAGCAAATATGGCCTGAGCTCGCTGCAGCACCTGGGCGGTCTGGTAGCGCTGTTCTACCTGACCTGCGCCGGCTTCGTGCTGATCGTGCTGGGTACCGTGATGCGCCTGTCGGGCCTGCGCCTGCTGCCCTTCATCAAATACCTGCGTGAAGAACTGAGCATCGTGCTCGGCACCGCCTCCTCCGATGCGGTGCTGCCACAGGTGATGCGCAAGCTCGAGCACTTGGGTATAGGCAGCTCCACCGTCGGCCTGGTGATCCCCACCGGCTACTCGTTCAACCTCGACGGCTTCTCCATCTACCTGACCCTGGCCATCGTGTTCATCGCCAACGCCACCGGCACGCCGCTGGCCATGAGCGACCTGCTGACCATCCTGTTGGTGTCGCTGGTGACTTCCAAGGGGGCCCACGGCATCCCAGGCTCGGCGTTGGTGATTCTCGCCGCCACCCTTACAGCAGTGCCGGCGATCCCAGTGGTGGGCCTGGTACTGGTGCTGGCGGTGGACTGGTTCATGGGCATCGGCCGGGCGCTGACCAACCTCATCGGCAACTGCGTCGCCACCGTGGCCATCGCCCGCTGGGAGAAGGACATCGACCTTGACCGCGCCCACAACGTGCTGGCCAACAAGCCTGGCTTCGCTCACGCCCCCCGCAAGCAGGGCCAACCCCATCAACAGGAATTCTAAGCCTGAACCGGCCGGCGCCCAGCGCCGGCCGGGCAAACGCAAGAATGCAGCGCCTCTCAAGGAGCGAACCGTGATCAGCTCTTCAACCGTAGTCACCTCCGTGGTGGAGAAACTCCGCCAGGCCCTGGCCCGAGGCCAGTGGCGCAGCGGCGACATGCTGCCCGGCCAGCGCGAGCTGGCCGAGCAGCTGGGGATCAGCCGCCCCAGCCTGCGCGAAGCCGTCATCGTGCTGGAAACCCTGGGCCTGGTGCGCTCGATGCCCGGCAAGGGCGTACTGGTGCTGGACGCCGACGCCGCACAAGCGCAAAGCCCGGAGGCCGTTGCCGCCGCCAGCCTGGCCGACGTGCTGGAACTGCGCTACACCCTCGAACCCTTCATCGCCGGGCTGGTGGCACAATCGGCCGGCAGCCAGGACATCGGCCAGCTGCGCCTGAACCTCATGGACATGCGCGAAGCCCTCGACGCCGGCGACAGCGAAGCGGGCGTCAATGCCTACATCGCCTTCCACGAGGCGCTGTTCGCCCTGACCACCAACCCGATCTTCCAGAGCGTGGTGCAGCAGACCGGCAATGCCCTCAAGGAGAGCGCCGAGATGCTGCGCAAATCGCCCGAACACCTGGCCGCGCGCCTGAGCGAAAACGAAGCGGTGGTACGTGCCATCCGCGACCGCAACAGCGCCCAGGCCAGCCTGCAGATGCGCCGGCACATCCTCGCCGAGGGCGAGCGCATGGGCATCGCCCTGAACATCCCGGACGAACACCCAGGCACCTGAAACAGGAGAGCGACCATGACCACCTGCGCCCAAGCCGCCCCGTACCTGCCTGCCCTGCTGGGTGCCGGCGAAACCCGCCTGTCGGCGGAGCAGATCTACCCCCGACTGTTCGACGCCATTCTCGAACAGCGCCTGCCACCGGGCAGCGCCTTGCCCGAGCAGGCCCTGGGCAACGCCTTCGGGGTCAGCCGCACGGTGATCCGCCGGGTGCTCGGGCGCCTGTCCGACCAGCAGGTGATCGTGCAGCGCCCCAGCCACACCGCGCACCTGGCCGCCCCCGACCCCGAGCAGGCGCGCCAGGTGCTCAGCGCCCGGCGCCTGGCCGAGACCACGCTGATCGGCCTGGCCACCCAGCGCGCGCGCCCGGCGCAGATCCGCCAGCTGCGCCAGCTGGTCGAACGCGAACGCCAGCACCATGAGCAAGGCGAACGCTGCACGGCGATCCGCCTGGGTGGCGAATTCCACATGAAGCTGGCGCAGATGGCCGCCAACGCACCGCTGGCGCGGTTTCTCAACGGTCTGGTGCCGATGACCTCGCTGATCATCGCCCGCTATGAGTCACCCTGCTGCGAGCACTGCGCCTGGCAGGAGCACGCGGCGATCATCGATGCGGTGGAGAGCGGTGACAGCGGCGCGGCGCTGGCGTTGATGCATGAGCATCTGGACCACCTGGAAGCCAAGCTCGACCTGGGTCAGTTGGGTTGAAGGCAGCGCCCTCATCACGGGGCAAGCCCGCTCCCACGGGAGATTGCATGCTCCGCGATACAGCCGACACACCTATACTCGGATAACCATCCCCGGCTTCTTTTGCACAGAGGCAACCGGCGTGAAATCACTTCCCCTGATTTTCCCGCTCTGCCTCCTGCTGGCCCTCACCGGCTGCGCCGGCAAACACCCCCCTGCCCCGCCGCCACCGCAAAACCTGCCACCCGCTGTCTGGCAACGCATCGACCAGGACATCATCGAAGCCTCCGCCGCCGCCGCAGGTTCGGCCAACGACTACGCCCGACGCTCGATGCGGGTGTGGAAGGAACAGGTGCAGCAACGCACCGAAAACGACTTCATCCCCTGGTTCACCGGCTACTGGACCCAGCAATGGCTCACCCTCAAGGTGGCCTGGTACAAGATGAACAACGGCAATGGCAACGAGCCGCCCGAAAAGCGCCTGGGCCTGTACCTGCAGGAGCAGTACCACCAGCGGGTGGTCGACCCGGTGGCCGAACAGATCAACCCCGAAGGTATCCGCGACCGCGCCAGCGAGTTGTATCTGCAGCTGCTGGGCCAGCAGCTGCCGGCGATCATCCAGCGCTACAACGCCCCACCCGAGCAGTTCAGCCAGCGCCTTAACCGTATCCCGGCCATCGCCCTCGGCCCGCCAGATGCGCGCAACGCCACGCTCTATCAGTTGCTTCGAGCCAAGTCGCTGGAGCAGCAGCCGGCCTGGCAGTCGCTGCGCCAGCAGCTGCATCAACAGGCCTCCAAGGCACCGGGGCAGACCGATGCAGGGCTGTCGTCGGTGGCCACCCAGGCCAGCGAGAAACTCGGGGCCAGCCTCGCCCCGCGCGGGGCGGCCAGCGCCATCGCCGCCGCGGTGGGCAAGGCGGCGGGGGCCATGATCTCGGTGGTGGTGACCGGCTACGGCATGCTCTCCCACGACCGCGAGCAGCCGCAGATGATCGAGCAGTTGCGGGTGATCCTCAACGTGGCGCTGAACGAGGAATGGCAGGAATTGATGGAGAACCGCCAGAGCGGGGCCATGGCGGGGGTTTACTACCTGTCCGGGCAGGTGGAAGACAGCCTGCTCGCCAACCGGGTGCCACTGCAGGAGCAGGCGCCGCTTTTGATTCGCTTGCCGCCTTGAGTGGGTCGGTTGTGAGTAGCGGCCTCATCGCCGGCAAGCCGGATCTTCAGGCCGGCGCTGGCGCCATGGCCGAAGTCGGCAAGCCGAAGATCCGATCGAACGCCCAGTTGTAGGCGAAGGTGTAGCACGGCACCAGGATGATGAACGCCAGATCCACCACCAGCGCTTCCAGCAAGGTCATGTCCAGCCACCAGGCGATCAGCGGAATCAGGTACACCACCAGAGTCAGCTGGAAGCCGATGGCATGCGCCACCCGCCGGGCCAAGCTGCGCCCGCGGGTCGCCTGGCGGCTCTCCCACCACTCGAACAGGCTGTTATAGATCAGGTTCCAGGCCATGGCGATGGTGGTGATCATCACCGCCAACGGGCCGGTATGCGAAGCCTGGGTGTCGGACAGGTAGGCCAGGCCCAGGGTCGACATGCAAAGGCCGATCAATTCATAGAAGGTCACGTAGACCAGTTTGCGTTTGAGTCCTTGCACGGGGGTTACCTTTACCGCGAGTTGTCGAAGGCGGGCAAGGATGCTTCAACGAGCTTGACAGAAAAAGTCAGCACCTTTCAGATTTGCTGAAAGGAGACTGCCATGAACTTTTCCAGCGATACCATCCTGCTGTTCCTCGCCGTGCTCGATCACGGTTCGTTTTCTGCCGCGGCCCGCGCGCTGGGGCGCGTTCCATCGGCTGTGAGCATGGCCATCGGCAACCTTGAAGCCGAACTGGGCTACAACCTGTTCGAGCGTGGCTCGCGAGAGGCGCGCCCCACCGCCCAGGCCCAGGCCCTGGAGCCCCATGCGCGGCTGATCGCCGAGCAACTGGGGCTTCTGAGCGTGCACGCCCTGGAGTTGTCGCGCGGGCTGGAAAGCAGCCTGGCCATCGCGGTGGTCCCGGACATCGACCAGCGCCCGCTGCTCGCGGCCATCGCCCGCCTGGGCGAGCGCTATCCACTGCTGGATATCGAGCTGCTGGCCGCGCCGCAGGAAGACGCCCTGCAACTGCTCGACAGCGCCAGGGTCAGCCTGTGCCTGGCCTTTGCCGGGCTGCAGGTCGACCCACGGCGCAGCTTCCAGCACATCGCCATGGAATCGCTGGTGGCTACCCTGTCACCGCAACACCCTGCCTATGTCGAGGGCCGCATTCGTGACCTCGAAGACCTGGTGCACCTGCGCCAGATCCTGGTGCGCAGCCGCGACCTGCCGCTGGCCGACCCACGTTCGCTGATCGGCACCTCGCACTGGCGCACCGACAGCCTCGACCTGGCCGTGCAGATGGTCGAAGCGGGCCTGGGCTGGGGCGACCTGCCGTTGTCGCGGGTCGCCCCGCTGATCAAGGCCGGGCGCCTGGTACGCCTAGACTTTCGCAATACCCGCAACGCCCTGGAACTGCCGGTGCACGCGTTCTGGCTCAAGCAGCAGCCCATGGGTCAGGCAGCCAGGGCGCTGGTGGCGCTGCTGGCCGCGAAATGATTTGTGACCACTTGAGGGCATAGCAGCCAACCTCTGCGACATTTAGTCTTTCAACATTTTGCGCAAACGGCCGATACCTCGGGAACAGGCCCGCCCCTCGTGCCACAAGCATGCGGCGCCCTCCCTTCCCAGAATCAAGGTCTCGAAACATGAACCTGAAATTCCGCCACAAGATCCTGCTCAGTGCCTGCGGCGTCGTCGTCCTGGCATTCGCGTTGTTCACCCTCTACAACGACTACCTGCAGCGCAATACCATCCGCCAGAACATCGAGTCATCGGTACGCCAAGCCGGTCTGCAGACCGCCAGCAGCGTGCAGAACTGGATGAGCGGGCGCATCCTGGTGCTGGAAAACCTGGCCCAGGACATCGCCCAGCAAGGCGCCGGCAGCAACGTACCTGGGCTGGTCGACCAGCCGTCGTACACCAGCAACTTCCAGTTCACCTACTTCGGCCAGAACACCGGGCTGTTCACCCAGCGCCCTGACGCGAAGATGCCCGACGGCTACGACCCGCGTCAGCGCCCGTGGTACACCCAGGCGGTCAGCGCCAACCAGACCCTGCTGACGCCGCCCTACCAGGCGTCGGTCGGCGGCCTGGTGGTGACCATCGCCATCCCGGTCAAGGCAAAATCCAACGGCGAACTGCTGGGCGTGGTCGGCGGCGACCTGAGCCTGAACACCCTGGTCGAGATCATCAACGCCGTGGACTTCGGCGGCATCGGCCATGCGTTCCTGGTCGACCGCGATGGCCAGGTCATCGTCAGCCCGGACAAAGACCGGGTGATGAAGAACCTCAAGGACATCTACCCCGGCAGCCCGCTGCGCGTCGAACCCGGCATGCAGGACGTGAGCCTCGACGGCAAGGATCGCATCATCTCCTTCGCCCCGGTTCAAGGCTTGCCGTCGGCGCAGTGGTACATCGGCCTGTCGATCGACAAGGACAAGGCCTACGCCCCGCTGAGCCAGTTCCGCACCTCGGCAATCATCGCCATGCTCATCGCCGTCGCCGCAATCGCCGGCCTGCTCGGCCTGCTGATCCCGGTACTGATGCGCCCCCTGACCACCATGGGCCGTGCCATGCAGGACATCGCCGAAGGCGAAGGCGACCTGACCCGCCGCCTGGCCGTGGAGAACAAGGACGAGTTCGGCGAACTGGCCACCGCCTTCAACCGTTTCGTCGAGCGGATCCATGCCTCGATCAGCGAAGTGTCCTCGGCCACCCGCCTGGTGCATGACCTGTCGGAAAAAGTCGTGGGCGCCTCCAACGCCTCGCTGAGCGGCTCGGAAGAGCAGAGCATGCGCACCAACAGCGTCGCCGCAGCGATCAACGAGCTGGGCGCCGCCACCCAGGAGATCGCCCGCAATGCCGCCGACGCCTCGCAACACGCCAGCGGCGCCAGCGAACAGGCCCACGGCGGCCGTGCGGTGGTGGAAGAAGCGATCAGCGCGATGACCGCCCTGTCGCTGCGCATCAGCGAATCCTGCGAGCAGATCGAAACGCTCAATGCCAGCACCGACGAGATCGGCAAGATCCTCGACGTGATCAAGGGCATCTCCCAGCAAACCAACCTGCTGGCGCTCAATGCCGCCATCGAGGCCGCCCGTGCCGGTGAGGCCGGCCGTGGCTTTGCCGTGGTCGCCGACGAAGTGCGCAACCTGGCGCACCGCACCCAGGAATCGGCTGAAGAGATCCACCGCATGATCACCAGCCTGCAGGTGGGCTCGCGTGAAGCGGTGCACACCATGAACACCAGCCAGGTCTCCAGCGAAGAGACCGTGCAGGTGGCCAACCAAGCCGGCGAGCGCCTGGCCAGCGTGACCCAGCGCATCGGCGAGATCGACGGCATGAACCAGTCGGTGGCCACCGCCACCGAAGAGCAGACCGCCGTGGTCGAGAGCCTCAACCTGGACATCACCCAGATCAACGCCCTGAACCAGCAAGGGGTGGAGAACCTCAACGAAACCCTGCGCCACTGCGACGCCCTGAGCCAGCAGGCCGGGCGCCTGAAGCAACTGGTGGGCAGTTTCCGCATCTGATGTGATGCCTATCGCGGGTCAAGCCCGCTCCCACGTGTTTGTGGGGGCGGGCTTGACCTGCGATAGCACCTGCCCAGTGCTGGTTGCAGATTGTCACAACTCTGCTTGACCCGGCCTCAACGCTCGGGCGCCTTGCCCTACCTCTTTCATTGAGATGAGCTTATTCGTGAATTAGCCTGGGCCAATTTTTAGAGCCAACCTGAAACAGGCTATATAAACCAAGCGTGAAACAAAATCATAGCAACACTTATAGTCGTCACGATATTTAGCTCCTGCCCAAACCCTTCACCATAGCCAAACGAATATTCAATCAAGCCCGAACCGCCAATCAGCTTCAAATAAACAACCATCATAACTATGCTGAATAGCGTCATTATTGTTGCCAACACCCTCCCTCGGAGGATGAGCCTGGCAAAGCAAAGGGTAAACAAGACATCCAGCACAATGAAAAACAGCAAACCTGTCATAGCCACTTACTTTACCCCTTACACATCACAATTGCGGCGAGCGCATTAGCTGCAGTCTCAGCCCACAACACTATCTATAGCGTGAAGAAACAGACCAACCATGAAACATTACCATGACAAAAACCCCAACACTGACAAAAATCAAGTCACGAAAGAAATTATCTCCATGTTCGATTTTCACAAAAAACACGTCATCACTCTTTAAAAGCGTGATGTAGAAACCTCCCACCAGAACCGCATGAATATAGGCCAGCACCACAAGGAACACTCCACTTTTCACGGAGCAAAAATAGCGCCTGATCAGCAACGTAGTCGGCACATCTACGACGATGATCAGGAAAAACTCAAACACACTCATTTTTTGTATTCTTTATTAAACTGATATGCCGTAGCACCGGTTGTGGCTGTTTCTACAACACCCGCTGCCGTGCTCATCTGTCGTATCGCAGCCTCTTTACCAACGGAGTAATACTTGTAGAGCCTCCATGCATCCGCTTTAAGAACTGGCCGAAACAGAGCGCCCACCGACAGAGCCGCATCGCTGGCCAAGTAAGCTAACGTACCCTCCCGCTCGGTATACCCCAAAATCTTAGAGACTTCACGATAGCCTTTCTTAACCGGCCCCTCTATATCGTCACGACCTTCATACAACCCCCTGGCACTCTCATATATGTTATTCCCTCCATGCGCAATCATTGGAGCCCCCAAGGTTGCGCACAGCAACCCAAGCGACCCATAACAAATACCGGCACCGGTAATGACCTGACCTGCTCCGCCAACAACTCCAATCGCTTGCATAGCGATGCGTTCGGACTGAGCTTTCAGCCTATCTCTCTCATTCCTCAACTCAATGAGCGCATCCTCGGCACTGGATTTTCGATGGTACAGATCGTCCAAAACCCGCCGCGCGTAATAAGCCAACTCCCGATTGAACTGCATCCGCAACCGCCGATCACGCAGGTGTTTAGCACTAATCCCACAGCCATAGCTGATCAACCGAGACGCCGCCGCATTCACCTCCCAATACGCCTCATCCAGCCGCTCACCATATTCTTCGTCACGCTGGCTCATGGCTGCTCACCCCAGCTGGCGTACCCGGTGGTTCCGGCGGCGTGATGAATCCAGCTGATGGCCCGATAGCTGATGAGCAGCCGCTCCTCGGCGTCCTGGTCGGTCAAGAGCACCGCGTGGGGCACATCCAGCTCCTGGCCGACGATCACCGCGCCCTCCAGCCTTACGGAGAAGTACTTCTCCCGATGGCCTGCCGGATGAATGCGGTACAGCTGGATATCGCAGTCGAGCACTTCCCGGCTGTCCACGGCCTGGGCCAGCAAGGGCGTGGACTTGTCGATGAGCTTGGTGACCACAACGGGGTGGTGGGTGGCGCGCTGGGTGTTGTCCGGGTTGGCAATACCGTGGCTGAACGACATCACCATGATCTCGTCCTGGTGCGCGACCTGGCACCTGTTGCCGATGGACGCCTGGGTATTGCAGCCTGACGAAATCAAACCTTGCCGCTTGCCGTTAATACTCATGTATCCGTTGAAAGCCATGGGCTGCACTCCTTGTCGAGAAAGGATCGCAGCCTACGAAAACGCTCAGGGCGTGTATGCCGGGCGCTTCTGAAATATCCGGCCTTCGCGGAACGCTTTGTTTATTGAGCCTGAGTGCTGCAGATGATTGGCCATGGTCGAACAAGTCCTGGATCATCCAAGACATAGGGAAAACGCCTGCACAAAGGGATGTACGTCTCCGATATCACCAGCACCATCTTTGCGCATCTGATGCGATGCCTATCGCGGGTCAAGCCCACTCCCCAAAAAGCGTAGGAGCGGGCTTGACCCGCGATGGCCCTTCACGCCACCGCCGCACTCCTGCTCTTGCCGCGCTTCACCCACCCCACCAGCACCGCCGCCATCAGCACCAAACCCAGGTAGCCAAACAGCGGATACACCTGCCCCACCAGGCTGATGAAGCCCACCAGGCTGCACACGAACCCCACCACACCCGCCACCACCGCCCCGCCGCGGAACTTCGCCGTACCCGCTGGCAGCAGCCGCGAAAGGAACGAGAACAGCGTGCCCACCGCCGTGTTGACGATCATCCCGAAGATGATCAGGCACATCACCAGCCCCAGCAGCGGTGACAGCTCGTTGGCGATCGACAGCATCGGCATGGGCAGTTCGGCGACGCTGTCCAGGCGCGACAGCATGCCGGCACTCATCACCAGCATCAGCCCGCCCAGGGCTGCGCCGCCGAGCAAGCCACCGACCACCGCGCTGCGGCGGCTGCTCGCCGAACCACCGAGGATCGCCAGGATGGGCGCGCCGGCCACGATGTTGTAGGACACATACAGGAACGCCCCCAGCAGCCAATGGCTGGCACCGGGTTGCTGCTGGCTGGCCAGCTGGTCGAGGGCGGCGAAGCTCTGGTCGCGGGTAAACACCGCGTACAGCGCGATGGCCGAGGCCACCAGGATCAGCAAGGGGGTGATCGCGCCAATGGCGACCATCACCTTCTGCACGTCCAGGCAGACGATGGCCACCACCAGCACCGTGACCAGCACGCTGCCCGCCAGGGCCGGCACGCCGAACTGCTGCTCCAGCAACGCCCCGCCCCCCGCGAGCATGACCACCATTACGCCGAACATGAAGAAGGTGATCATCCAGTCGACCAGCAGGCCCAGGTGCCGGCCGCAAATGGCCTGGATCACCTGCTTGTGCGACGTCGCCTGCAGGCGGTTGCCCAGCCCTGCCAGGGCCATGCCGAGGAAGGTGAACAGCGCGGCGCTGACCACTGCGCCGAGCATGCCCCAGATGCCGAAATCGACGAAGAACAGCATCAGTTCCCGCCCGGACGCAAAGCCCGCCCCCACGATCACGCCGACGAATGCGCCAGCGATTTTCAGCTGTTCTTGCATGTGCACCTCTGGTTCTTATTGTTGTGTGTTGGTGAGGCCGCGAATCGGCGTGGCCCTACCCGACGTACGCCTGCACTTCGATTTCCACATCCACCCCCAGCGCCAACGCCGAAGCCACGGTGGACCGCACCGGCAGCGCCGCACCGAAGAACTCCTTGTACACCTCGTTGAAACCGGCGAAATGGCTCATGTCAGACAGCCATACGGTGGCCTTCACCACTTGGTCGAGCCGTGCACCGCAGGCCTCCAGGCTTTCCTGGATACGCTCACAGGCGGCGCGGGTCTGGGCCTGGATATCGCCCTTCACCACCTCGCCAGCGGGGCTCATGGGGATCTGCCCGGAAAGGAACAGGAAACCACCCGCTTTTACCGCGCGGGAAAACGGAAACGGCAGGCTGCTGGGAAAACGCTGAATGTCATTGCTCATGGCAATCTCCTTGGATGGTTGGGTTGAAACGTGCCGGGGACAGGCGCGCAGGCTCGACCCCTTGCCGGGTGAGGCTTGAGCACAAGGGCAGGCCTTGCAGCAGGTCCGCCGCCAGCCGCGAGGCCCCGGCGGCGGACTGGATACCGTAGCCGCCCTGGGCGGCCAGCCAGAAGAACGCCGGCTGCTGCGGATCGAAACCGATCACCAGGTCGCCGTCGGCTACGAACGAACGCAAGCCTGCCCAGCTGTGGCTGGGCCGACGGATTTCGAGGGTGGTGATGGCTTCGATGTTGAAGATGCCCAGGGCCAGGTCGAGTTCTTCGGGGGCGGCATCCTGGGGCTCGACCGGGTCGGCGTTGGCCGGTGACCCCAGCAGTTGGCCGGCATCGGGCTTGAA
This sequence comes from Pseudomonas sp. zfem004, assembly GCF_032621715.1. Lineage (NCBI taxonomy): Bacteria > Pseudomonadati > Pseudomonadota > Gammaproteobacteria > Pseudomonadales > Pseudomonadaceae > Pseudomonas > Pseudomonas sp. zfem004. The sequence goes on from NZ_JAVYJF010000007.1 coordinate 202,675, forward strand.
ATAGAAGCTTTCGTCGACACCGATGACTGCAGGCCAGCGGGCGAAATCGTGCTGTGCCGGGCCAGGGAAGGTGAACGCGCTGCGCCTGCAGGGCTGCAGGCCGATGGTATCGACCCCGCACTGCGCGGCCACGCGGTCGGCCCAGGCGCCGGCGGCATTGACCAGTTGGCGTGCCTGCAGCTGACTGCCATCGGCCAGTTCGACCTGCCAGAGGCCGCTCACATACTGCGCCCGAACCAGTTCGGCGTTGCAGCGCAACTCACCACCGGCCTGGCGGAACCCGCGCAGGAAGCCCTGGTGCAGGGCGTGCACGTCGAGGTCCATGGCACCGGTTTCATGCACCGCTCCGGCCAGCAGCTCGCCACGCAAGCTGGGCACCAGTGCCACCGCCGCGTCGGCATCGAGCAAGCAGACGGTGGTGCCGTTGGCCTGGTTCTGGGCGTAGGTGGCGTCGAGCAGGTCACGCTGTTGGTGGCTGGCGACATACAGACAGCCGCGCGGCTCCAGCAATTCATGCTCGCAGAAACCAGCCGGTGGCTGCTCGTAGAACGCCCGGCTGGCGCGGGTCAGGGCCTGGATCTGCGGGGTACCGTAGGCCTCCATGAACATGGCCGCCGAACGCCCGGTGGCGTGGTAGCCCGGCTGCGCCTCGCGCTCGAGCATCAGTACCCGCTGCTGCCCGGCCAGGCGGTAGCCCAGTGAGGCACCGGCAATGCCGGCACCGATGATCAGGGTGTCATGGATCTGTGTCATCTACGCTCTCGCCGCATAAATTATCATTTGTGAGAATTCTAATATATGAGAATTTCGGATTGCGCAAGCGTCCAAGGTAAGATGCGCAGCCCACCGCCCGTTCGAGAGCCCTGATGTCCGACACCCCTGCCGCCCGCCCCCAGCTTGACCGCGACGAAGTCGGCGCACGCCTGCGCCAGGTGCGCAAGGCACGGCAGATGACGCTCAAGCAGCTGTCCGAGCTTAGCGGGGTGCCGGTGTCGACACTGTCGAAGATGGAGTTGGCGCAGGTCTCGGTGAGCTACGAGAAACTGGCCGCCGCCGCCCGCGCCCTGAACCTCGACATCGCCCAGCTGTTTCGCGCCAGCGGCCCGGCGAGCGCACCACAGCCCGCCACCGTGGTGGTTGATTCACTGGCCGAGGTGGCCGGTTACTCCACCGGCACCTACGACTACTACCCGATTGCCGGTGCCTTCCCGGAACGACGCATGACCCCGGCCTATGCCCGCATCATTGCCCGAGAACGCGGGCAGTTCGACGATTTTATCCGCCATCCGGGGCAGGAGTTCGCCATGGTGCTCAGCGGGCGCGTGCGCATCGAGTTCGAGACCGGCGAGGCGGTGAGCATCGGCCCGCAGCAAACCGCCTACTTCGACAGCCAGGTGGGGCATATCTACCTGTCGGAAAGCGAGGATGGCGGGGATGCGCAGGTGATGGTGGTGATGACGGATCGTTAACCGGTACTCAATTGAAGATCCTGTGGGAGCGGGTTTACCCGCGAAGCAGCCAACGCATTGCATGGCACCGGCTGCGCCGGTGTTCGCGGGCAAGCCCGCTCCCACAGGGATCGCGCATGACTTGAGGCCGATGCGGTCGAGGTGGGTGCTTGATGGTGGAAATGACGGATCCTTTAGCTTGTGGGAGCGGGTTTACCCGCGAAGCAGCCAACGCGTTGCATGGCACCGGCTACGCCGGTGTTCGCGGGCAAGCCCGCTCCCACAGGGATCGCGCATGGCTTGAGGCCGATGTGGGGCCAGTGCAGGCGATACAGGACTGTTGCCTGGCAACCGCGGTTATAACCTAATAACGAACAAGTCTATTTGGCTATAAAAAAATCTATATGCTGGCTTCCATCCGATCACGGGCAAGCTGGGCGTCGAGTAGCGTATGGATGTAGGTTCTTTCGGTTTCACCATTGCGGGACTGGTTGTGGGCTTCATCGTCGGCATGACCGGCGTTGGCGGCGGCTCGTTGATGACCCCGATCCTGCTGTGGTTCGGCATCAACCCGGCCACCGCCGTGGGCACCGACCTGTTGTATGCCGCCATCACCAAGGCCAGCGGCGTCTGGGTGCACGGACGCAACAAGAACATCGACTGGAAGATCACCGGCTGGCTGAGCCTGGGCAGCGTGCCTGCCGCAGCGCTTACCCTGTGGTTCCTCAGCACCCTGCACACCGATACCTCGGCACTCAATGCCGTGATCAAGCAAGGCCTGGCCGTGGTGCTGATCCTCACCGCCCTGGCGATCCTGTTCAAGTCGCGCCTGCAGGCCTTTGCCAGCAAGCATGCCGGTGACCACTACCACCTCAGCGACCGCACCCTCAACATCCTCACCGTCGTTACCGGCGTGATCCTCGGCGTGATGGTCACCCTGACCTCGATCGGCGCCGGCGCGCTGGGTACCGTGGCCCTGTTCCTGCTGTACCCGTTCCTGGTCACCCGCCGCCTGGTGGGCACCGAAATCGCCCACGCCGTGCCGCTGACCCTGGTCGCCGGCCTGGGCCATGCCAGCATGGGCAACATGGACTGGTCGCTGCTGGGCTACCTGCTGCTGGGCTCGTTGCCAGGCATCTACTTGGGCAGCCACCTCACCGGGCGCATCTCGGATCGCGTGCTGCGCCCTTGCCTGGCGGCCATGCTGCTGCTGATCGGCTACAAACTGGCGTTCTGATCCCGTTTGCGGGTCAGTCCTGGTCCTGGGTGCGCCATAGCACCGGCCAATGATCGGCATACACATCGACACAGCGGTCCATTCTAGCCAGGCTGGTCAGACGCATGCGCTGACCGTCGTACCGCCAGTGTTCCTGCACACCACAGGCGCCGGGGTAATCGTCCTTGGCGTAGCTGTACAGATCGCCCTTCTGCGCCCAGAAACTGATGTGGTCGCGCATCTGCGTGTTGAGCACCGGGCTTGCCGGGGTCTCGAAGGGCAACGGGCCCAGTGTGTAAGGCGCGCTGCGCGACACGCGGTACAACGCATACAGGCAATGGAAGTCGTTGCAGTTGTAGCTCAGCAGAGCCAGCGCATGCTGGTCGTCCAGGGCATGGAGCTCAAGTTGCGGCGCAACATCGAACTCATTCTTCAACTGATCTTCGGCAGCGGCCTTGGCCATTACCACTGCAGACATGCCGGCCTGTTCGGCTTCGGTCAATGGCGACGGCGCCACGAAAACCGGCGCCTTTTGCTGGGCCGGCACCGGCAACTGGTCATCGGCCAGGGTATTGTCCGGCCGAACCAGTGCACTGGGGTGGCCGACTCGCCCTTGCACCGAATCGATCAACAGCAAGGCGGCGCTCAGGCCATTCAACGAGCTCTGCCGCTCTTGGTGCGGGGTGTCGTCCACCAGCGTCTGGCCGTTGCGCATCTGCCGCAGCACCGCGTAGGCATCGCTGCCATCGACCTGCAGTGTCGTCTCGGCCCCACGCGTAATGCGCCACGGCGCCACCAGCACCTGGCCATCGAGCAAGGGTTCGCCTGCCCAGTTGGTGCTGCCGATCAGGGTCAGGTGCAACGCACCCTCGGCCCCCGCCTCGCGCTGCACCAAGATCGAGATACGCATGCCGTCAACAGGGTCGGCCAGTGTCGCCGTGCAGTATCGGGTATTGTCGCAGCCCACCACCCAGTCCTTGATTTCGCGGTACAGCGGTACCGCTTCGGGGGCCGCGGTAGCAAAGCCTGGGGTTGCCATTAAAAGGCCCAGGGCCCATCCGTTGCGTGTTGTCGCGCGCATCATGCCGCCTTCCTGTCATGCCATTGAGATCCCCGCTCTGGGGGCGCGCCATGATTGCAGAAGCAGCGCACAGTTCAAGCGCCCTGCACATGGATCCAATAGTGGTTTTTCCGAGGACGGGCTGGCACTATCGTGCGCTGCCGATTGCCAGAGCGCCCCCATGTCCGACCCTGCAAGCCCTTTGCTGAATGCCCTGCGCGAGGGCACCCGAGCCTGCCACAAGGGGCTTGAACGGCGTCTTCCGTTTTTCAGCGACGGCTTCGACTTGCCGGCCTATCAGCGCCTGATCGAGGCCTACTACGGCTTCCATGCCCCGCTGGAAGCCGCTCTCGCCGGCTACCAGGGCGTCGAGCGCAACAAGGCCCCGGCCCTTGCCCGTGATCTGTTGGCGCTAGGCCTCGACGCAGCTCAGGTCGATGCCCTGCCACAGTGCGGCGCCCTGCCGCTGATCGACAGCGAGGCCAGTGCCTTGGGGGTGATGTACGTGCTTGAAGGATCGACACTCGGCGGGCAGGTGCTCAAACGCGCCATGGCCGAGCGCCTGGGCGTTGGTGCCGACAGCGGCGCTGCGTTTTTCGACGTGTACGGGCCGTTGACCGGGACGCACTGGCGCTGCTTCCTCGCCCGCCTGGCAGAGGCCTCGTTGCCACCGGCCGCCCTGACCTGTTCGGTACAGGCCGCGGTTGCCACGTTCGAGCGTTTCGAGCAGTGGCTCGAGGCACGACGGGTATTGCTCCGCCTGTCGAACTGAGGCTCCCGGAAACAGCCGCATACAATTGCATTGCCGATGGCCATGCCCGATCATGGCCACTTGCCTTCAACGCCGACTGAAAGGAGTCTCCTGGCAATGCTGCTCATGCTCATCCTTCTCTCTGTGCTCAACCTTGCCATCAGCTGGTGGAACTGCCGCACCGTCGGCCTGATCTGGGATGAGGCCCGCTACGTCGGCGGCACCATGCGCATGCTCGCCTGGGCCGGGGCCATCGAGGCCACCCTTGGCTTCAGCTCGGTGCTGTTGTTGCTGGTGACCTTGTATTTCTATTCCACCGGCCAGCTGCCCCAGGAATACCTCGATGCCGTCGAGAGCCTGTGGTACCTGCTGATCATCATTCCGGCCATCGGCAGCGCCGTGGTCATCAGCGTGCACTCGCTGGAAAACGCCTGGCGCCAGCGCAACTTCAGCGACATCGCCGTTGCCGCGTGGAACGTCTACGCCACCGCCCAGCGCCTGGAGCGCGCCACCCATGCGATGCCTGCGGCGTTCGAACGGGTCAGCAAGCTGTTCCAGGGCAAGGATGACCGCAAGGCCGCGCTGGTGGTGATGATCGTGCTGATTGCCGTGACCGGCGGCGCGCTGATTACGTGGAAGCTGATCCGCCACTACGCCCAACAGGCCAGCGGGCCAAAGCTGCCTGAGCAGGTAGCGCCGCAGGTGGTCACACAGGCCGTGACCGAGCCGATGCCTCAGCCGTTGCCGGCCACGGGCGCCGCACGCAGTTCGATCTGAGCCGCCAGCGCACTGCCACGAAGGCCGCACCTGCGGCCTTCCCGAAAAAGCATCAGCCGCGTTCTATTCCCTCCAGCACGGCCGAAGACAGCGCCAATCCTTTTTCCAGTGAGTTCTCCGTTGCCACCAGCAGGCTGCGCAACGGTTCGTTGGCCTTTTCCAGCGCCAGGGCGTTGGTTTCATAGGCCGCCTGCAAGGCCGCCACGGCGCAGACCAGCACGTCCTCGCCGTCGATGCCGGCGTGAACCGAGAACATCGGGGGGTGGGCTTCGTGGCAGGTACCAAAGCGGGCGTGGGCCGTGGTTGGGCGCGGGGGAAGGGGCCGGGAGGTTCCGGCTTGGGCATCGTTCATCGGTGAACCTCCCGGAGCCAGGTGCGGGGTGGATCGGGCACGATTTTCAGCATGGTTAAGCACTCCTACATAGCCATGAAAAGCTGCCTGAATCCGTTTGCACCCGGAAAGTTGGAGGCAGCTGCGCGCAGGTGTGCAAGACCGAGATGTAGGAACCCGGCAGGTCCGAAAACCTCCCACGCGCAGCCACCATCTAGTGGCTTGCGGGCGAATTCGCCTGGAACGAACAGCGGCGTATTCGCACTACATCTGCGGGCTTGCACACCCGGTCGCTGAAGTGACAACGACCCGGCGAGACTAATGAGCCCGGCTGACGAGAACAACCGCCGAAAGGCCGCAAAATCATGCTTGGGAAATGCCCTACATGAAATAAGGAAAGTCCTAAGAATTCTCCGTAAATCCAATTACTTACGTAATCATCACGATTTCATTCAATGGAACATGCACTTACAGCTTGCTGCTTGCTCCAGCCTGGATATCGCCCTAGCGTGCAGTCTCTTCCCCTCACAGCGCTGCGTGCTCCCATGTGCCAGAATCCATCGCTACAGCCTGTCTGCCTCCCACTCTTGGCCCCGAGGCATCCAACAAGAGCAACCATCATGATTGAGTTCGATCACGCCATCGGCATTGCCGCCGAAAACCTGCGCAAGCTCGTCGTCAGCGCTACGCACCTGCAACTCGAGGAAGCGTTGCTCTCCCCCGACGAGAGCACTTACCACATCACCTACAGCTACCAGCTCGACCCGCCCCCCCTCAACGTCGACGCCGACAGCACATCACCCTTGCGCCAACTGGCGAAGATCATGGGCACCCGCCGCGAGCACAAGGTGTTTCTAATCGACGCAGCCACCGGCAAGTTCAAGGGATTCAGGAACAAGGAGTGATGAATGGCCAGGAAGCTGATCATCGACACCAACCTGCTCCTGCTGCTGGTAATCGGCAGCCTGGAAGGGGGCAGGTTCATCCGGGTGTCAAAACGCCTGAAGAAGTTCGCTGACGCGGACTACCGCAAGGTCCTGGCGATCATCGCCGAGCACGACGAAGTGCACATCACCCCCTACATAGCCACCGAAATCTCCAACCTGATCGACCTCACCGGCCCCGCCTACCATTCGGCCCTCGCCGCCGCCGGCCAGCTGTTCGCGATATTCCGCCAGGTCGAGTCGGACATCCATACCGACAGCTGTGGCGAGCTTTTCCTGCGCTTCGGTATCACCGACAACTCACTCATCCAGTTGGCGTCCGACTATTTCATCCTGACCGATGATCACAGGATGCTCGGCCCGCTGTTCGCCAGCCAACCCGCCAACATCATTCCCTACACCCTCGCCTGACCCCGCCCTGACTCAAAAATCAAAACAATTACTTGATTTTTTGTACACGAATATTTCGTCAAAGGTTTATATTCCGACCCACCTGAACAGCAAAGATAGCAAGTGGCCATCAGCCAGATAAAACGGCCATGTGCACCTTCACTCTCACGGATGGGCGTCACGCATGAAGATAAAGAACAAGCTGGTCCTGGCCTTCGTACTGGTGGCTTTTATCCCGGTGGCGCTGGTCGGAGGCATTTCGGTGCTGAACATCCGCAGTGAAGCGGTGGAGCAGTTCCTCGATGGCAGCACCCGGGAAATCCGCCAGATCGACGGCAACATGCGGCAATTTTTCGACGGCACCCTGCAGAATGTCGATCAAATGGCCAAAGATCCTGTATACACCTCTGTCACCTCCCTGAAGAACTACACAACCGCCGATGCGGCCAGCCAGCCCATGCCGCCGGCCGCGCAGCAGGTCATCGACGCCTTCGCCCGCTACGGCACCACCCACCCGGCGGCGGCGATCCTGTCCATCGGCCTGGAAGACGGCAGCTACGCCAAGTGGCCGGACGACCCGCAACTGGCCAAGTACGACCCACGCACCCGCCCCTGGTACAAGGCCGCCATGGCCAGCCCGGACAAGACCGTACGCACCGCCGCCTACTACTACGACAAGGACGATGTGGCCCTGGTCGGCACCGCCCGGGCACTGCTCGACGACGCCGGCAAGGCCAAGGGCGTGTTCGTGGTCAGCGTCTCACTTAAAAACCTCACCGAGCTGGTCAAGAGCATCAAGCTCGGCGACAGCGGCTACGTGATGCTGATCGAGGACGGCACGGTGCTGGTCGACCCGCGCGATGCCACGCACAGCTTCAAACAGCTCAAGGACCTCGGCGCGCCCTACGCACAGCTGGCCGCCACCGCCCAAGGCTCCACCGAGGTGGTGATCGATGGCGTGCGTTACATGGCCAACGTATGGACCTCCCCGGGCCTTGGCTGGCGCTTCATCGGCTTGATCGAATACGACGAAGTGATGGCCGCGGCCACGCGCATGACCTACGTCACCGCCGTCATCGTGGTGCTGCTGGCGCTGGTGTTCGCCCTGGTGGCGGCGGCCTTCTCGCGGGTGATCGTCAAGCCCATCGGCCAGGTCAGCCTGGGCCTGCAGTCGATCGCCGAAGGCGAAGGCGACCTGCGCCGCGACTTGCAGATCCAGGGCAAGGACGAAACCGCCGAACTGGCCGGTTGGTTCAACAAGTTCCTGGCCGCCATCCGCCAGCTGATCCAGCGCATCGGCGCCGCCTCGAACAACCTGCAGCAGGCCTCGAAGGCCAACAGCACCATGGCCGACGACATGAACGAAGCCGCTGGGCGTCAGCGCGAGGCGGTGGAGCTGGTGTCCACTGCGTTCAACGAGATGGTCGCCACCGCCAACGAAGTGGCGCGCTCCTGCAGCAGTGCCGCCGATGCCGCCGAACAGGGCCATCGGCGCGTGGCCGAGGGCAAGCAGCAGATCGAGCAGACCACCGACAACGTCAACCGCCTGGGCCGCCGCCTGAGCGAATCGTCCCAGGCCATGGTCGAACTGGAGGCCGGCAGCCGCAGCATCAACCAGATCCTCGGCACCATCCGTGCCATCGCCGAGCAGACCAACCTGCTGGCCCTGAACGCCGCCATCGAAGCGGCACGGGCCGGTGACCAGGGCCGCGGTTTCGCCGTGGTCGCCGATGAAGTACGAGCACTGGCCAAGCGCACCGCCGACTCCACCGGCGAGATCGACCAGTTGCTCAATACCCTCGGCGACAAGACCCAGGAAGTCTCGCAGAAGATGGAAAGCTGCCTGGACCTGTCGCGCGCCAGCGTGTCGTCGATCGAGCATGCGCGGGACAGCTTCGAAGGCATCCAGGTGTCGGTGAACGAGATCCGCGATCAGAACCTGCAAATTTCCGCCGCCGCCGAGGAGCAGCACAGCGTGGCCGAAGAGATCAACCGGCACATTCAGCAGATCTACGACGAAGCACGGCTGGTGGAAGGGCTGGCCAGCTCGGCGCAGTCGGACTCCGGGCGGCTGGCGCAGCTGTCGGATGAACTGAACGGTCTGGTCGGGCGGTTCAAGTCTTAAGGCATCGTGGGAGCGGCGGTGAGCCGATGCGACTTGCCCCGCGAAAGGGCCGGCATTGTCTACAGTGATCTCGAAGCCCTGCGCGAGATCACCATGCCCCACCCACCCCTCCCCCGCAGCGTCTGGGCCTTGGGCTTCGTCTCGCTGTTCATGGACATCTCTTCGGAGATGATCCACGCCCTGTTGCCGCTGTACATGGTTGGCGTACTCGGCACGTCGGTGCTGGCGGTTGGGCTGATCGAAGGTATCGCCGAAGCCACGGCATCGATCACCAAGGTATTTTCCGGCGCCCTCAGCGACCGATTGGGCAAACGCAAGCTGCTCACCGTGCTCGGCTATGGCCTGGCGGCCATGACCAAGCCCGTGTTCCCCCTGGCCTCGGGCCTTGAGTGGTTGACTGCAGCGCGCTTTGTCGACCGCATCGGCAAAGGCATACGTGGCGCCCCGCGTGATGCCTTGATTGCCGACGTTACCCCTGCCGAATTGCGCGGGGCGGCATTCGGCCTGCGCCAGGCACTGGATACGGTCGGCGCGTTCATCGGGCCGCTGCTGGCCATCCTGTTGATGTGGCTGACTGCGAGCCATTTCCAGACGGTGTTCTGGGTCGCCGTGATACCGGCCGCGCTGGCCGTCTGCATTTTGGTGGCCTTCGTCCACGAGCCCGAAGGCCCAGTCGCGCCCAGGCCCGTGCGCTGGCCCTTGGCAGTGCCCGAACTCGCACGCCTGGGGCGTGGCTACTGGCGGCTGATCCTGCTTGCCACATGTTTTGCCCTGGCCCGTTTCAGTGAAGCTTTTCTGCTGCTGCGTGGCCAGGCGCTGGGGCTGCCGGCGTTGTGGGCGCCAGCGGTGCTGGTGGCCATGGCGCTGGCGTTCTCGCTGTCGGCCTACCCCGCCGGGGTGTTGTCGGATCGGCTCGGGCGACGCGGCGTGCTAATGGTCGGGCTGGGCTTGCTGGTGTTGGCCGACCTCTCGCTGGCGCTGCTGCCGAGCTGGACCGGATTGGCGTTAGGCGTGAGTTTGTGGGGGCTGCACATGGGCTTCAGCCAAGGGGTGTTCGGCGCGTTGATCGCCGACAGCGCGCCAACCGACCTGCGCGGCACAGCGTTCGGGCTGTTCAACCTGCTGACCGGGGTGGCGCTGCTGGTGGCCAGCGTGCTGGCCGGAGGGTTGTGGGATTGGCTGGGGTATCAGGCGACGTTTCTGGTGGGTGGGGCTTTTGCGTTGGCCACCTTGGCGGGGGTGTGGAGATGCCGGAGTCAGTTTTGAAGGCCTCGCGGCCAATCGCCAGCAAGCCCACTAAACAGGCTTGCACGTCCACTGTGGGAGCGGCCTTGCCGGGGCGCCGGACCGGCCGGAAAGGGCTGCAGAGCAGCCCCGGCGTTTTTTGTTGCTTGGCTGAAAAACCGGGGCCGCTTCGCAGCCCTTTCCGGCCGGTCCGGCGCCCCGGCAAGGCCGCTCCTACAGTGGTCGTGCAGCCTGCCGGCGTTGCGGGCCGCGGATCTAAGCCGGCTCCTCGACCACCGGCTGTTGCTCGAACAGCGACCACCCGCCCTGCCCGTCCACTTCCAGCCGGTGGGTATGGAACGCCGCCAGGGTACTGCGGTGCCCGACGCTGACCAGCAACGTCTCTGGCATCTCGCTGCGCAGCAACGCATACAGCCCATGCTCCAGCCCCTCGTCCATCGCCGAAGTCGACTCGTCGAGGAACACCACCTGGGGCTGGTTGAACAGTACCCGGGCGAACGCCAGGCGTTGCTGCTCGCCCACCGATAGAATCCGTGACCAGTCGCACTGCACGTCGAGGCGTTCGGCCAGGTGGGACAGGTTGACCTGGCGCAACGCCTGCTGCATGCGCGCATCGTCCTCGGGCCTGCCGCCTGCCGGATAAGCGATGGCCGTGCGCAGATCGCCCAAGGGCAGGTACGGTCGCTGGGAAAGAAACAGCGCCTGGTGCCCCAGTGGCCGCCTGACCTCGCCTTCGGCATAGGGCCACAGCCCGGCCAGGGCGCGCAGCAACGTGGTCTTGCCACTGCCCGAAGGCCCTTTGATCAGCAGCGCCTGGCCGGCCTGCAGGTGCAGCTCGAGGTTGGCGATCAGGGCATGGCCGTCCGGGCGCAGCACCTGCAGCCCGCTGATGGCCAATGCTTTGGACAAGCCGTCGGTGTCGACTTTGGGCAACTCACTGGCCTGCTGGTTGGCATCAAGGAAGCCAGTCAAACGGTCAAGGGTGGCGCGGTAGCTGGCGAAGGTGTCGTAGGACTCTCGGAAGAACGACAGCGAATCCTGCACCTGGCCAAAGGCCTGGGCAGTCTGCATCACGTCGCCCAGCTTGATCGCGCCGCTGAAGAAACGCGGCGCCTGGAGGATGAACGGGAAGACCACTGCGACCTGGCTGATGCCCAGGTTGAAACCGCTGAATTTCAGGTTTCGGAACACCAGCGCCCATGCATTGCCGATCAGGGCGAAGAAGCGGCCAAGCAGCGTGCCGCGCTCAACCTGCGCGCCCTGGTAGAAGGCGATGTTCTCGGCGTTTTCACGCAGGCGCATCAGCGCGTAACGGAAGTTGGCGGTGAGCTTTTCATTGAGGAAGTTCAGGCGGATCAGCGGCTGCCCGAGGCGGAAGGCGATCCAGGTGGCGATCAGCACATACACGTACACGGCGAACACCATCGCCCGCGGCACTTCGACCCCTGCCACCGCCAGCGGTGCCGACAGTCCCCAGAGAATCCCGGTGAAGGCCACCAGCGACACCACTGCGCTGACCGCGCCCAGCGCCAACGACACGGAGCCTGTGACGAAGGCGTTCACATCCAGCTCGATACGCTGGTCGGGGTTGTCCACCGGTTCGGCGAGGAATTGCCCGCGGTAATAAGCATCACCGTGCATCCAGTCGGCGCTCAGGCGCTCGGTCAGCCAGACCCGCCAATGGATGTTGAACGCCTGGGTAACGTAGAAGGCGAACAGCGAACGCAGCACATGGATGGCGGCAAGCACCGCGAACACCCCCAGCATGTACCAGAACGCCGTCTGATCCAGGGCCTGCAGCGCGCTGTAGAAGCCGTTGTACCAGAACGAGAACAGCACGTTCAGGCGTACCGAGAACAGGGTCAGCACCAGCAGCAGGGCAAATGCCAGCAACGGCCGCCAGCTGCGTTGAATGCTGAAGTAGGGCCCGGCGAGCTGCCAGAACTGGCGGCCCCATCGAGTGCCGCGCACGGCCAGCGTGGCGGCGCCGATGAAGCAGACGAAGGTGATGCCAGTGGCGATTGCCAGCCAGCTCAGGCTCTCTTGCAGGGCCTGGTGCCAGTTCATGTCCATGGTGGGATTCCGTGACAGTGTTTTCGCGAGCGTAGCATTGGCTTGCGAATAGCCTCACGTATATGACGGACATTTCATTTTTTGCCTGTCACGGCCTCATCGCGGGGCAAGCCCGCTCCCACGCGTAACTGTGTGGGAGCGGGCTTGCCCCGCGATGCGGCCACACCATCAGTCGCTAGGCCAGTGCCTCCCGCACTTTCGGATCAAGCCCTTCCCCCGCATGGGCCTCGATCCACTCCCCCAACTGCTTGCGCATCGCCGGTGTCCAGAAGCTCTGCAGGTGCTGCCTTACCCCCTGCACTGCCTTATCCCGGTCCGGCTCGCTGTCGAAGTAGTGGGCGATCTGGTTGGCCATCTTCACCAGGTTGTCGCTGCTCATCGGCGCACCTCTGCCTTTTCCTTGCCTTGCGCCTGACGTCGCTCGTCGAGCAGGCGCCGCTGTTCGTCACTGAAGCTCTGGTAGCGCTTCTGCCATTCCGATGGCTGGAACACCTTGACCACCTCCACTGCGGTGACTTTGTACTCGGGGCAGTTGGTGGCCCAGTCGGAGTTGTCGGTGGTAATCACGTTGGCGCCGGACTCGGGGAAGTGGAAGGTGGTGTACACCACCCCCGCTGCCACCCGCCCGCTGACCCTGGCACGCAGCACGCTCTGCCCCGCACGGCTGCCTACGCCGACCCAGTCGCCGTCGTTGATGCCGCGGCTCTCGGCGTCGCTGGGGTGGATCTCCAGGCGGTCCTCGGCGTGCCAGGCGACGTTATCGGTACGCCGGGTCTGCGCGCCGACGTTGTACTGGCTGAGGATGCGCCCGGTGGTCAAGAGCAGCGGGTAGCGGTTGTTGACCTTCTCGTCGGTGGGCACATAACCGGTGAGCATGAAGCGGCCCTTGCCGCGCACGAACTGGTCGATGTGCATGGTCGGGGTGCCATCGGGCGCGGCGTCGTTGCACGGCCACTGCAGGCTGCCGTGGCGGTCGATCTCGCTGTAGCTGACGCGGTGGAAAGTCGGCGTCAGGCGGGCAATTTCGTCCATGATCTCGGACGGGTGGCGGTACTGCATCGGGTAACCCAGGGCGTTGGCCAGGGCCATGGTGGCTTCCCAGTCTGCCTTGCCGGCCAGCGGCTCCATCACCTTGCGTACCCGCGAGATGCGCCGTTCGGCGTTGGTGAAGGTCCCGTCCTTTTCCAGGAACGAACTGCCCGGCAGGAACACATGGGCAAACTTGGCCGTTTCGTTGAGGAAGATGTCCTGCACCACCACGCATTCCATCGCCAGCAAGGCCGCGGTGACGTGCTGGGTGTTGGGGTCGCTCTGGGCGATGTCCTCACCCTGGCAGTACAGCGCCTTGAAGCTGCCATCGAGCGCGGCCTCGAACATGTTGGGGATGCGCAGCCCAGGGTCGGGTTGCAGCGTCACGCCCCAGGCCTGTTCGAACTCGCTGCGCACACTGGCGTTGGAGATATGCCGGTAGCCGGGCAGCTCGTGGGGGAACGAGCCCATGTCGCAGGAACCCTGCACGTTGTTCTGCCCGCGCAGCGGGTTCACCCCTACCCCTTCACGGCCGATGTTGCCGGTGGCCATGGCCAGGTTGGCGATGCCCATCACCGCGGTGCTGCCCTGGCTGTGCTCGGTCACGCCCAGGCCGTAGTAGATCGCCGCATTGCCACCGGTGGCGTACAGCCGGGCGGCGGCGCGGATCTGTTCGGCGGGCACGCCGCACACCGGGCCAAGCAGCTCCGGGGCGTTGTCGGGCTGGGCAACGAAATCGCGCCAGCGGGCAAAGTCCTCGGTCTCGCAGCGAGCATCGATGAAGCGCTGGTCAAGCAGGCCTTCGCTGACGATCACATGGGCCAGGGCGTTGAGCATGGCCACGTTGGTGCCCGGGCGCAGTTGCAGGTGCAGTTCGGCACGGGCGTGGGGCGAGTCGACCAGGTCGATGCGCCGCGGGTCGATGACGATCAGCCGCGCGCCCTGACGCAAGCGGCGCTTGAGCTGCGAGCCGAACACCGGGTGGGCGTCGGTGGGGTTGGCACCGATTACCAGCACCACGTCGGCCTGCATCACCGAGTCGAAACTCTGGGTGCCGGCGGACTCGCCGAGGGTCTGCTTGAGGCCATAACCGGTCGGTGAGTGGCAAACCCGCGCGCAGGTGTCGACGTTGTTGTTGCCGAATGCGGTGCGCACCAGCTTCTGCACCAGGTACGCCTCTTCGTTGGTGCAGCGGCTGGAGGTAATGCCGCCGATGGAATCGCGCCCGTACTTGAGCTGGATGCGGCGCAACTCGCTGGCGGCATAGGTCACCGCCTCGTCCCAGCTGACCTCCTGCCACGGGTCTTGCAGGCGCTTGCGGATCATCGGTTTGGTGATGCGGTCGGGGTGAGTGGCGTAGCCCCAGGCGAAGCGGCCCTTGACGCAGGCGTGGCCGTGGTTGGCGCCGCCCTGCTTGTCCGGGACCATGCGCACCAACTGGTCGCCCTTCAGTTCGGCACGGAACGAGCAGCCCACACCGCAATAGGCACAGGTTGTTATCACCGCGCGTTCGGGCTGGCCGAGCTGGACAAGGCTCTTTTCGCTGAGGGTCGCGGTCGGGCAGGCCTGCACACAGGCGCCGCAGGAGACGCATTCGGAGCTGAGAAAATCGGCGCCACCGGCGGCTGCCACCCGCGAGTCGAAACCACGCCCGGTGATGGTCAAGGCGAAGGTGCCCTGGATGTCTTCGCAGGCGCGTACGCAGCGGCTGCAGACGATGCACTTGCTGGGCTCGTAGTCGAAGTACGGGTTGGACACGTCCTTCTGTTCACTCAGGTGGTTGTCGCCGTCATAGCCGTAGCGCACCTCGCGCAGGCCGACCTGGCCGGCGACGGTCTGCAGCTCGCAATTGCCGTTGGCCGAGCAGGTCAGGCAGTCCAGCGGGTGGTCGGAAATGTACAGCTCCATCACATTGCGCCGCAGGTCGGCCAGGCGCGGGGTTTGCGTGCGCACCACCATGCCCTCGTTGACCGGCGTGGTGCACGACGCCGGGTAGCCGCGCATGCCGTCGATCTCGACCATGCACATGCGGCACGAGCCGAAGGCTTCGAGGCTGTCGGTGGCACACAGCTTGGGGATGGTGGTGCCGAGCAACGCGGCGGCGCGCATCACCGAGGTGCCGGCGGGCACGCTGATCGAACGGCCATCGATGACCAGGCTGACCTGCACGTCGCTGACGCGCTCGGGGGTACCCAGGTCGATATCGCTGCTGGGGTCGAAGTAGTTGATCATTGCGCGGCCTCCAGGCCGAAATCGGCGGGGAAGTGCTTGAGGGCGCTGGCCACGGGATACGGGGTCATCCCGCCCATGGCGCACAGCGAACCGTACTGCATGGTGTCACAAAGGTCGCGCAGCAGGCCGGCCTGGCGTTCGCGCAAGGCCGGGTCGGTGCTGGCGATCAGCCGGTCGATCACCTCGACGCCGCGGGTCGAACCGATCCGGCACGGCGTGCACTTGCCGCACGACTCTTCGGCGCAGAACTGCAGGGCGAAGCGCGCCATGCCAGCCATGTTCAGGGTGTCATCGGCCAGCACCACGCCGCCGTGGCCGAGCATCGCGCCGATGGCGACAAAGGCTTCGTAGTCCAGCGGCGTATCGAACTGCGCTGGCGGCACCCAGGCCCCCAGCGGGCCACCGACCTGCGCGGCCTTGATCGGCCGGCCGCTGGCGGTACCGCCGCCGTAACCTTCCACCAGCTCGCGCAGCGTAAGGCCGAACGCCCGCTCCACCAGGCCACCGTGGCGAACATTGCCGGCCAGCTGGAACGGCAGGGTGCCCAGCGAGCGGCCCATGCCGAAGTCGCGGTAGTACGCCGCGCCCTTGGCCAGGATGATCGGGATCGAGGCCAGGGTGAGCACGTTGTGCACCAGTGTCGGCAGGCCGAACAGCCCCTCCAGCGCTGGCAGCGGTGGCTTGGCGCGGACGATGCCGCGCTTGCCTTCAAGGGACTCGAGCAGCGCGGTTTCCTCGCCGCAGATATAGGCGCCCGCACCGACCCGCACCTGCAGGTCGAAGGCCACGCTTTTGCCGGCGACGTCAAGGTAACCGGCTTCGCGGGCCAGCAGGATCGCCTCGTTCAGGGTACGGATGGCATCCGGGTACTCCGAGCGCACATAGATGTAGCCTTTGCTCGCCCCCACGGCGAGCCCGGCGATGATCATGCCCTCGATCAGCAGGAAGGGGTCGCCCTCCATCAGCATGCGATCGGCGAAGGTGCCGGAGTCACCCTCGTCGGCATTGCACACCACGTATTTCTGCGCGGCCTGGGCCTCGCGCACGGTGCGCCACTTGATGCCCGCCGGGAACGCCGCGCCACCTCGGCCACGCAGGCCGGACTCAAGCACGGCGGCGACCACCTCGTCGCCCTCCATCAGCGTTGCCCGGCGCAGGCCTTCGAAGCCGCCGTTGGCGTGGTAGTCGTCCAGCGACAGCGGCCGGGTGATGCCCGCGCGGGCAAACAGCAGGCGTTGCTGGGTTTTCAGGTAAGGAATCTGCTCGACCAGGCCCAGTGCCAGGGCATGGCCTGGCTCGCCTGTGGCCAGCGCGTCGAGCAAGCCCGGCACGTCTTCGACCGAGACCGGCCCGAAACCCAGGCGGCCGGCGTCGCTTTCCAGCTCGAGCAACGGCTCCAGCCAGTACAGGCCACGCGAACTGGTGCGCTGGATGCGCAGCGGCAGCTGGCGGCGCTCAGCCTCGCGGGCCAGCGCCTCGGCCACCTCATCGGCACCGACGGCGCGGGCCACCGAATCACACGGAATGCACAGGTTCAACATGTCTTCACCTCCTCCCGGCAGCCATCCACCAGCGCCCGCAAGCGCTCGGGGGTGAGCCGTGCGTGCAACTGGCCATCGAGCTCGAGCGCCGGTGAACAGGCACAAGCGCCCAGGCAGTAGACCGGGCGCAGGCTCAACGCGCCATCCGCGCTGGTGCCGTGGTCGTCCAGGCCAAGCTGTTCACGCAACTGTGCGGCCAGCGCCTCGGCACCGCGGCTCTGGCAGGACTCGGCGCGGCACAGGCGCAGCGTGTGCCGTGCAGGCGGTGTGGTGCGAAAGTCGTGGTAGAAGCTGATGACCCCGCGCACCTCGGCCAGGCTGAGGTTGAGGGCATGGGCGATTTCATTGATGGCGATGTCGGGGATATGGCCGACGCCGGCCTGGATGGCGTGAAGGATCGGCAGCAAGGCGCCGGGAGTGTCCTTCTCACGGGCCAGGACGCGCTGGATCAGGGGCAGGTGGTTCAACTCATCAGGCATACAGCAAACCTCGGCAACCCGGGCCACCCCGAAACGCGAGCAGTAACCGGCGGTGTTCAGCTGCGGTGCGCGGCCACGTCACGGTGGCAGTGTGCCGGGCACCCTCCTTGCCGGCGGCCGGGCGTCTAGGTGCGCGCGGTCCGAAGGCATCCTCTGAGCATGGCAGGTCTGGGGCCTTGGGGTTGTGCGCGGGCGACCCGGCGCGTCCTGAAACCGACCACTGGAGGGCCCATCATCGGCGGGGCAATCGTAACGTTGTGATCAGCCCGCTCCCCCGTTGACGAGGCTTGCTACGTAGTTCTCTACGCGACAGCGCAGCCGGTCAGTCCACGACCACATGCGGCAGGAACCGCGAGCTGTCCTTGGTGATCAGGGTGTCGTCTTCACGGATGCCGATCCCCGAGGCCAGATCACCGACCACCCACGAACCGATCAAGGTGTAGCTGTCGCCGAACTTCGGCAAAGGCGCGAAACCTTGCAGGATATACGGTGCATCGTCGTAGGGCCCGTCCTCGAACACCCGCTGGTCATCGGTGGTGCGAATGTCCACATTGGCCCCCTCGCGGGAGAAATACGGCTTGCGCACCCAGCCCTTGGGCACCGCCCGCCGGGGGTCTTCGTCGAGGAAGGCTGGCAACAGGTTCGGATGGCCCTCGTGCCATTCCCACAACAACGGCAGGATGCCCTTGTTGGAAATCAGCGACTTCCACGCTGGCTCGACGAACTGGGTATCACATCCGGCGATGGCCTGGCCGAAGTCCTCGTGGAAGATATGCTCCCAGGCGTGCAGCTTGAACAGGCGCGGGATGGGTCGGCCTTCGAGGTCGACAAAACGCCCCTCGCCGTTCAGACCGATATCCTCCAGGTCGATATGTCGGGTGCTGATACCCACGTGCCCGGCCATCTTGCGCAGGAAATCCGTGGTGCCGCGGTCCTCGATCGAGCCGCCGATGGCCGAGAAGTAGAACGGGCTCTCACATTCGAAGGCCGCAAACGCCCGCACCAGGTCTTCAGCCAGGGTGTTGAACTGGCTGGCATGGGCCGGCAGCACACCGCGCTCAATCTGCTGCTCAAGCCAGATCAGCTGGAACGCCGCCGCCTCGTACAGCGAGGTCGGCGTGTCGTAGTTGGCCTCGATCAGTTTGGCCGGGCCCGTGCCGTCGTAGCTGAAGTCGAAACGCCCGTAGAGGTGCGGATGCCCCTCCTTCCACGAACGACGCACCAGGTCGAAAAACGCCGGCGCAATCGCCAGGCGGGTCATCAGCGCTTCGCTGTCGACAATGCGCGCCACCGCGTCCAGGCACATCGCGTGCAGCTCCTGGGTGGGCGCCTCCAGGTCACGGCTGACCTGGGCCTCACTGAACTGGTAGTAACCGCGCTCATCCCAGTAGCGCTCGCCGTCGATGGTGTGAAAGGCGAAGCCTTCGCGCTCGGCGGTGGTGCGCCAGTCCGGGCGTTCGTCGCAGTGGACCTTGCGCATGCTCAACCGCCGAAACTGAAGCCGCCGCTGCTCTTGCCGCCCCAGCCGCTGCGCGCAGTGGCCTGGCTGCCGAAGCCGCCACGGGAGATCGACGAGGACACGCTGGAGCGGGTCGAGTTTCTGGACTTGTAGCTGCTAGCGCTGGAGCTGCCGGAGTAGTAGCTGCTGTAGCTGCCGCCGCTCTGCTGGGCCTGGTCGGAGCGCTCGAAGCGTTTGCCTTGGTCGATCTGCTGGCCGAGGGTGGTGGTGCGGTAGTCGCCGCGGCTGTCGCGATACTGGTAGACCGGCTGCGAGTAGTACTGGCGATTACCGCCGCTGAGCACCTGGCCGAGCAGCAGGCCGGCGAGCAGGCCATTGAAGTTGCTGCCACCGCTGACAGCCTGGCCACTGCTCTCGACCTGGGTGCGGGCCGCGTCGACCTGCGACTGGCTCACCTCGCCCGACACCGCCAGCTCGAAACCGCCAAGACGCGGCATGTAGCGGTTGTCGCTGGTGACCTGGCAGTAGTCCGGCACGAAATCGGCCTCGCACGCCGCCTTGTCGCCATAGGTCGGCGCGACCCGACGGTGATCGGCCAACGCCTCCATATAAGCATCGGAACACACGTCCACCGGCACCTTGTCATCGACACAGGCCTGGACGGTGGTGTAGTTGCTGCGCTTGCTGACCGTGTAGGTCTCCTCGGGCGCGCTGCACGCGGTGAGCGCCAGCGGCAGGGAACTGGCCAGCACCAGCTTGACGGAACTGCGTCTCATGTATGGCTCCTTGCGCGCAAACGACTCAGACCGACGGGGTCATGCAGGCCGAATTGAGAAAGCCCACGCTGATCGCCACGGCGGCGGCGTAGATCGCGGCGGCCATCTCGCCCTTGGCGATGCGGCTGGCCAACCCCTTGAGCACCAGGCTGGTGATGGCGAAGGCCAGCAGTTGCACCACGGCAGCGATCACCACCCAGACCACGAAGTCGAGCAGGCCGACGCTGTAGGCGATGATGTTGCTGGCCGGCAGCGAGAAGCCGATCAGCGCGCCGCCCAGGGCGACAGCGGCGGCGCTGTTATTGTCGCGGATCAGGGCGAATTCGCGGTGCGGGGTGAGGTGCGTGTAGATGAACTGGAACAGCCAGAACAGCACCAGCGCCACGCTGATGTAGAGAATGAAGCCGATCACTGCCTGGGCGTTGAGCGACATGCGAAGTGCGTCGAGCATGGTGAATCCTTGTCAGATGACGTTGAAGTCCGTTGATTGCAGGGTGACACCCACCGAAGTGGTCAGGCTGACATTGCCGTCCTCGTCTTCCTCCACCGACAGCAGGAGGAATTCGCGGCGATCGGTCAGGCCGGTTTCGCGGGCATACAGCATCGACAGGTGCTGGATGCGGTAGCTGGTCTCGGGGCTGGTGACCCACTCGCTGATCGGCGTGAGCTCGGTCTGCCCCTCTTCGCTGCCCCACTGGCGAACGAACTCGTAGCCTTCGTGCTCGTAGTACGGCAGGCCGATGTTCGACTCGGGGCCGACCAGGCGCTTGAGCTCCGCGTCGCTGGTGACCGGCACCACGCTGTAGTAACCGAACAGGATGATGTCACGGACATCGTCAGCGGACGCGCCGTTCATCACCACCTGCAGCCAGTAGTCCTCGTTTTCCATATAGAAGCGCGCCAGGCGCACAGACTGGCCGAGGTCAACCTCACCAATCGCCCAGACCACTTCCTGCTCGGGAACCTCCAGTTCGCAATGCCCGTCGAGCAGTAGTTTGAGTGAGCGATCGAGCTTGAGCATGCGCCCACTGCCCAGGCCGAATGGCAGGTTGCCTTGGGCCTGACTGCTGGCGGCAGGTTTGGGGGCTTCGAAGCCCATGAAGCGTTTCAACCAACCCACGGGGCATCTCCTGGGTGAGAGGGTGACGGATCAGGAGCCAGTACTGGAGCTGTAGCAAACAGGCTGGGCCTGTCGGCAGAAGGCGACATTGAAAATCCCTTGGGTCGCGGCAGTCCTTTGGCGGGGGCGACACGATACTGCTTTTCGTATGCCCCGCCAACGGGTCTGCAGCAGGGTTTTTGCACCAGCCCCACGATGAGGCCGGCCCACTCAGCGAATCACTGCGCCGGCTTGGCCGCCTTGGCCTTCAAACGTGCCAGCACATCGTCGGCACCACTGTTGCTGGCGCCGATCCCAGCCGACTTCAGGCGTGCTTCCAGATCGCTGCCGTCAGCCTTGCCCGCCAGCTCCGCCGCCGCTTCCAGCTCGGCGGCACGCTCGGCCTGGCGCTTCTTGATACGATCCAGCGACCCGACCGCCGTTTCCAGGCTGCCATTGGCGCCGCCGGTGGCCGACGCCGCGCTGACCTGGGCACGCTGCACGCTTTCGCGAGCCTTGACCAGATCAACCTGTTGCTTGAGGCCCTTGATCTGCGCCTCGGTCTTGTTCACGGTGGCGGTCAGGGTCGTCACCGACGCACCGAACTGGTCGGCCAGCGCCTGCTCGCTGTCACGCTGGTTGGTCAGGTCGGCGATGCGCGCCGCGCATTCGTGGGCCAGGCCCTCCTCGCCCTTGTCCAGCGCGGCAATGGCCTTCTGCTCCCAGTCGCCGATGGTCTTGTCGAACTCGGTGATGCGCTGCTGCGCGGTCTTGTGCTTGGCCATGATCTTGACCAACTGGTTGCGCGCATCGATCAGGTTGTTGTCCGCGTCGCGGATCTCCTGGTCGAGGATGCGCAGGGCCTGGGAGTCGACGATCGCCTCACCGACTTCCGAAGCACCGCCACGCAGGGCGGTGACGATCTTTCTCAACAAACTCATGATGCAATCTCCGGAATCAGTGGGTGAAGTAGTCTTCGAAATCTTCGGCGGCGGTGATGACGTTGTCGGCCAGGGTGTGGATCTCCTGGACGATGTTGTCCAGCGACGAGGCCGCGCTCAGGGCGCCGAACATGGTGTACACCGACTCGCCCGAGGGCAGCGTGTGCAGGCCGATGGACGACAGCGGGAACACGTCGCGGGTACGCAGCACCGCATCGTTGAATGCAGCGCGGTCTTTCACCTGGCTGGCTTGCACCAGCAGCGTGTCGACCAGGATCTGCTCACCGGCCACGGCGATGTACAGCGGCAGGCCGTCCAGTTCGTTCATCACCAGCTTGAGGCTGGGCTCGGCGCCCTGTTGCAGGGACAGGCCGATCGACCCGCCGCGCACCTCGTCCAGGCCTTGCAGGGCGCCGTGCAGCGTTTCGATCGTCCAGTGGGTGTGCTCGGTCATGAAATCCTCCGTTCTGACCTGTTTGCCCGCGTGGGGCTGACGTAAAGCCTTCTCGATACCGCGCAGGGCGGCGGCGTGCTCGGGCAGGATCCACAGCTCACGCTTGACCAGGCCCGCGGCCTTGAGCCGGGCGCGCATGTCACGCATGTAGTCGGTGGAGCTTTTCTTGCCTGTCATCGAAGGGGGTGTCCTTGTCTCACATGTGAGGCAAGTTACGCCTGGACCATGAGCTACGCAAGCCTCACATGTGAGATATCAGGCTCGCCCGGTGCGCCCGACCCGACCTAACCCGCCAGCCGCGTCAGTCGCTGCAACGCCTCGATCACCTGCGGGTCACGCGCCTCGAGCACATCCACCTGGATTCTTGCGATCACCGCCTTCAGCAGCTCGGTCTGACTCATCCGGGTTTGCCCCAGCAGCGTCAGGAAGTCCTCGGCCATGTGCACGTTGACCTTCATCGACAACCGCCGCGTGGCGCCGGACGCCGGCAACCCCCTCTGACGCCGCTGCGCGTCGAGTGCCTGGACGAAGGCCTCGTGGCCGGGTTGCAGACCCGCCCCCTGGCGGGCCTGCACCAGCCAATGGAAATAATGGGCGAGGAACAGCTTGCGCAAGTGTGCCCCCGCCTCGCTGCTGACCGCTTGCATTGCCGCGTCGAGCACATCGAGATACACCGCCGGCAGCCGCGCCTCGATCGACTTGAGCTGCTGCTTGCGCGCCTCGCGGATTGCCGGGGTGGACTGAGGCGGGATGGCCACCACCGTATCGCAGCCATCGCACACGCCCACCAGGATGTCTCGCGCCAAACCCTGCCCATCGCTGAACGGCACGTCTCGGCGCAGATAACGCGTGGTTACCACTGCCTGGCAATGCTCGCAGAGCGCCTTGCCGATATCGCCTTCGAAAAGAATCTTCATTGCCTGGGTACTCACTGATGAACGCTGATGAACCAGGTGTCTGGCTCGAGAAAATAGAACTTGATGTACCAACCGTGCCACCTGATCAGGTGAACTTCGACCGATGCCACGGTGTGATGGGGGCTGCTGCGGTAATGGGTGCCGTTGCAGGCGCGGATGACGTCGATGACCTGCGCCGCAGTAACCGCTCCAGTCGCCAACAGGTTCTTCACCTCGATATCGCCGCGTGACGCATGCAGGTACTCACCTGCTTCGAGGGCTGCGATCACCGCGCGCCTCACTGTTTTAAAGCCTTTTTGCATGGTACATCCCTGTCAATACGAAAATCATCGTACACACCTGAAGCGATTGCCAGTCTTCCATTGCCTCAGGCGACCAGTGGCGCTCCGGCAGGTTCTGCCAGAGCACATCACGTTGCATCGACTATGGCTCTGCGGAGCAGCCGCTGAAGCGCGGCTGTGTAACCAGCGCTTTCACAATGTTTCCCGATGTGCCGAGGCAGGTTTTCGGCAGGTCACTGGAGGCCGCCCGGCTCCTCATTACGGCACCTGTAGCCTCCCGCGCCCATTCGCCAAGCTATTGAAATGGAATGCACTAGCAAAAGGCCTGTACGATACGCGCCGGCGGCCGGGGCCCCTGCCCAGGGCGACGCCTGCGCTGTTCACCATGGAAGCTGTTGTGCCCTGCGGGCCCACTCGCAGGCACGTTGCGTGCTGCCTGGATCCAGAAGGCGATTGGAAGGGAATTAAGGACTACCACTGTGTCAAACGACAAAAGCTATCCGCTCACGCCACACGATGTTTCAAACGTTCTTCCGCCCAGCGGTGCAACGACTACCCAGCCGGCCCAAGGCACCGCAAGAACAGTTGATTATCGAGCGGACATCGACGGACTGCGTGCAATTGCCGTTCTGCTGGTGCTGGTCTTCCATGGCGGGCTCACACTGTTCCCGTCGGGGTTCATCGGCGTCGATATCTTCTTCGTCATCTCCGGCTACCTGACCTCTTCGATCATCCTCAGGTCGATGGAAAAAGGCACGTTCACTTTCTCCGGGTTCTACGCGCGACGGATCTGGCGGCTTCAGCCTGCGGTGCTGGCCCTGTTGGTCGGTACCCTGGCAGTGGCCACCGTCCTGTACCTGCCGGATGACTATGTCAATTTCCTGAAGAGCGAGAAGTACACAAGCCTGCTGCTGTCAAACCAGTACTTCGGCAAGGCAACGGGCGGCTATGCAACGGCGGACGCCGCGACCCTGCTGCTCATGCACACCTGGTCGCTGGCCATCGAGTGGCAGTGGTACATCGTGCTGCCGCTGGGGCTGTGGCTGCTGAACCGCTCGCTGAGCAAACGCCAGCTGGGCTATGCCTGTGTACTGTTGACGCTGCTGTCGTTCGGCGCCGCCCTGTATATTTCCAAGGCCTTCTATGGACATGGCTACTACTTCTTCACGGCACGCATCTTCGAACTGATGATCGGTTCCTGCGTCGCCGTGCTGGGCAACGGCAGGAACCAGCCTGGCAAGGTCCTGGCCTCGGCCATCGCACTGGTTGCGATGCTGGTCATCGTCCTGACCGCCCTGCAAGTCATCCCGGTGGCAAGCTACCCGGACCATCACGCGCTGCTGGTCTGCCTGGCCACCGCCGCGCTGCTGTTCGTCGGCCCCTCCAGCATCACCTCCAGGCTGCTGTCGTCCAGGCCGGTGGTCTTGATCGGCTTGATCTCGTACTCACTGTACCTGTGGCACTGGCCGATCATCGCCACCGTCAACTACCTGGGCATGGAAAAGACCCCAACGGTCATCGCCAGCTACTTCGCCCTCACCTTCGCCCTGGCCACGCTGTCCTACCTGCTGGTGGAAAAACCACTGCGCCACTCGCGCCTGGGCTTCACCAAGACCCTCGTGCTGATGCTGATCGTGCCGGCCATCGGCCTGTCGGCACTGCATGCCGCCGGGAAGAAGGCCGACGGTTGGCCCGCCCGCTTCGACTACGGTACCGACGGCGTCCTGACCCGCCTCAAGGCCGCCGAAGTGCCTCACCGTGAAAAATGCCTGGAAGGTGCCCGCGATGGCTCGGACGAGCGTTGCGCCATGGGCGACGTACAGTCGCCAACCAAGGCGCTGCTGATCGGCGACTCGTTCTCCAACCAGGAGTGGGGCTTCATCGATACCCTGGCCAAGGACGCGAACATATCGGTCATGGCGCAATCCTTCTCCGCCTGCCTGACCTTGCCTGGCGTCTACCTGTACGACTGGTACAAGTTCAAGGAGCTGTACGTCACCTGCCATGCGGCCAGCGCCGACTATTACCAGCTGATCAAGCAGAACCAGTACAAGTACGTGATGATCGGCCAGATCTGGGAGAACTACGTGAATACCGACAGGGTAGTCACCGCCCTGGCAGACGAGCGTACCGAAGCGCTCTCCAACCAACGGCTCAAGGCCGCGCTGCTTGAAGGGCTACAGGCCATCCGCGAGGCCGGTGCCATTCCGGTGATCGTCAAGGCCAACAGACTGATGCCGCCCAGCGTCAACAACTGCGTGTACCGCAACATCAAACTGCGCGGGATGTTCGGCGTCGCGGCCGAAAGCGCGCATTGCAACCAGCAACCTTGGGATGGCGTTGAAGATCCCAAGCTCACCGCGCTGTTCAAGGCCGCGCAGCAGGCTTATCCAGAGCTGATCATCATTGATCCGAAGGATGCGCAGTGCCGGGACGGCGCCTGCCTGATGGCCATCGACGGGGTGCCGGTGTACCGCGATATCGGCCATATCACCGATTACGCCTCGTACTGGTTCGGCCAGCAGTACCTGCAGCACAAGGGCAACCCCTTCCTGCAACCTGCCCAGTAATCAGAGGCTTGCAGGGCCAGCGCAAGGCTGGCCCTGCAACCTTGCGCTGGACAACACGGGTCACCAGCGCAACAGTCGCGGGCCGATAGCCGCCCCCAAGAGTGTCGGCAGCAACATCCCCAACACATACCAGAGCCCCCAGAACGGCACGCCCATCTCCGGGCAATGCAGGCAGTAAGCCAGGGTTGCCGTTGAACCGGCCAGCAATCCGCCAGCCGCACCGGCCTGGCGCAGGCGGGTTGGCGCCAGGCCGCGCAGCGCCCAGTACACGCCAAGCAAGCAGGGAAGCGACAACAGGGCGATGTTCAAGGCACAGGTCCGCCAGGTGCGACCGAAGACAAGGTCGGCGCGGGCTTCGATGGGCGCACCGACCAGGCTGATCAATGCCCCCAGCCAGACCAGTGCCAACGGCAGGCCAAGCAGGCCCCACAGTGCGCCACCCTCAACACCAGGGCGAGCCAGCCGGTGCGTCAACCACAAACCGAGCAACGCCAGGCTGGAGGGCAGCGCAACCTTGGCCCAGAACAGTGGCGTGCGGGCGACCTCCAGAAGGTCGCTGCGCACACCGTAGAGGGTTATCGTCATCAGTAACGCCCCCATCAAGCCACCGACCAGTGCCAAGCCCAGGCGTTTCGCCGAAACGTGGCGATCCACCGGGCCTTCGTGAATGGCCAGCAGGGTAATCAAGTCATCGGTTTTCATCATGGTCACTCCTGCTTCCAATCAACCTGGCCAGGGCTTTCAAGCCTCGATGTATGCCCACCTTCACCGCCGAAGCGGAGAGCCCGGTAAGGCACGCGGTTTCCTCCACTGACAACCCCTCCAGCTTGACGTGGACGATTGGCAGCCGCTGACGTGCCGGCAATTGCTCGAGCAAGCGAGCCAGGTCTCGACTGGCCTCGGCCGGTTCCGCGTCCGAGTCGGCGAACAGCTCGGCGTCATCGTCCAGCGGGATGTTTCGCGCTTCATGGCGGGCGAAGTTGCGCAGGTGATCGGCCAGCTTGTAGCGTGCAATCGCCTGCACCCAGGCCGTCAATGGCTGCTGCGCCTGATAGGTGTGGCGCGCGTTGTGCACCGCCAGCAGCACCTCCTGCACCAGGTCCTCGACCTCGGCCGGGCGCCAAGCCAGGCGCCGCTGCAGAAAACCACGCACATGCAGCGCCAGCGCCGCGAGGAATTCGCGATACGCCACGGCGTCGCCGGCGAGCCCGCGCAGCAACAAAGCCTGCAACTGCAACTCGCGCGAATGGAGTACCGCCTGAGGATTAGTTCGTTGCATTGGCCGCCTGGGTTACACCCTCGCCGCGTTTCTTTTCACCGACCCCCTGCCGTGCGAACGTCGGCCTGCCTCCATACGGTAGGTGGCCGGCAGGTACTGCGCGAAATATTTTGTTGCGGGTGTAACCCGATGGAGCCTGGCCGCGAACTACTCCATGAGCCGCCGGTAATTCGCCACGGCCCCACCCTTTGGAGACCCACCATGAAAACCCTCGCCCTCACCACTGCCGCCCTTGCCCTCGCCTCGCTGGCAGGCGTCGCCATGGCCGCAGAAACCGCCCAACCCGCTGGCACCGGTGCCGCCATGGAAAAATGCTACGGCGTTGCCATGGCCGGCAAGAACGACTGCAAGGCTGGCGCCGGCACCACCTGCGCCGGCAGTGCCAAAAAAGACTACGACGGCATGCACTGGAAAAACGTCCCGGCCGGCTCCTGCACCTCGATCAAGACGCCCAACGGCATGGGCTCGCTGACCCCGATCAAGTCCTGAGTGCAGGAGGCCGACCATGAACGGCAACACGCGGCTGGGCGCCGGGCTCGGGCTCAAGGCCGAGCACTACGCCCAGGCCTTGGCACACCGCGCCGATGGGCTGTGGTTCGAAGTGCACCCGGAAAACTACATGGTCGGCGGCCCACGGCTCGCCTGGCTGGCGCGCATCGCCGAGCTGCATCCGCTGTCGCTGCACGGCGTTGCACTGTCACTGGCAGCCGACGCTGAACCGGATGCCACGCACCTGCGGCATTTGCGCGCCTTGATCGATCAGGTACGCCCGGCGTTGGTGTCCGAACACCTGGCCTGGTCGACCTGGCGCGGCCAGTACCACCCCGACCTGCTGCCCTTCCCCCGCAGCAACGAGGCATTGGGGCGAATCGCCGACAACATCCAGCGCAGCCAGGAGGCCCTGGGGCGGCGCCTGTCCATCGAGAACCCCAGCCACTACCTGCAGTTGCAGGGGCATGACTGGGACGAGATCGATTTCCTCGCCGAGCTGGTCCGGCGTACCGGCTGCGGCTTGCTGCTGGACGTCAACAATGTGCACGTCAGCGCACACAACCTTGGTTTCGACGCAACCGACTACCTCCACCGGTTCCCTGCCCAGGCCGTGACCGAGGTGCACCTGGCGGGGTACAGCCATGACGACCAGGGGGCGCTGCTGATCGACTCCCATGACGCCAGCATCGCCGAGCCAGTCTGGGCGCTGTACCAAGGGCTGATCGAGCGCATCGGGCCACGCCCGACGCTGATCGAACGTGACGGCAACCTTCCTCTTTTCGACGAGTTGCTCGCCGAGCGCGACCGAGCCCAGACAATGTTGGAGCGAAAAGGAGCCTTGTCATGAATCCCTCTTTGCGCCAGTTCCAGGACGCATTCGTCGACGCGCTGCAGGGGCGGCCGGCGCCACAACTGACGGCGTTGACCGAACAACCGGCGTTCGCGGTGTACCGCAACACGGTGCTGGCTGGCTGCGTCGATGCCCTGCGCGCCAATTTCCCCAGTGTCGAGCAGTTGGTCGGCCCAGCCTGGATGGGCGATGCGGCGGCAGCCTACGCGCAGCAGTCACCGCCCAGCGATACCCGGCTGATTTACTACGGCGCAACCTTTGCAGACTTTCTCGAAGCGATACAGGCGCAGCACGGCCTACCCTACCTGGCCGATGTCGCTCGCCTGGACCGTTTGTGGAACGAGGCCTTCAGCGAGCCCTGCGATCTTTGCCTGGACCTCACCGAACTGGCCGGCATGACCGCCGGTGACCTGGCACACAGCCATCTGCGCCCGCGCGCCAGCGTGCGCTGGCACTGGTTCGCGCAACACCCGGCGTACAGCCTATGGCGCTACAGCCGCGAACAGTTGGCCTGGCCGCAGGACCAGCCCTGGGTCGCCGAAGGTGTGCTGCTGAGCGGCGACGCCGACGGTGTGCGCCACCAGCCCCTGGAACACGGTGGCTGCGCCTTTCTCCAGGCCTGTGCCGACGGATTGACGCTGGACCAGGCGTCGCAGCTCGTGCTGCAGGCCCACCCCGACCTGGACTTCACCGACCTGCTCGGCCGGCTGTTGCAAGCCAAGGTCTTTCGCCCACTCACATTCGCGTAACGGAGCTGCCATGGACATCACCCACCCCACCGTGCCGGCCAATGGCCTGCGGCGCCACTGGAACCGGGCTGCCGATCGCCTGCAACGCCTGCTGGGCGACAACCTGTTGTGCCTGGTCGCCCGGTTCGGGATCGCCTCGGTGTTTTTCCTGTCCGGGCGCACCAAGGTCGAAGGCCTGCTGACCATCACCCCCAGCACCTACGAGCTGTTTCGCACTGAATACGCCCTGCCGCTGCTCTCACCCTGGCTGGCAGCGCACCTGGCCGCCTATGCCGAGCACCTGTTCCCGCTGCTGCTGGTACTCGGCCTGCTGACCCGGTTGTCGGCCCTGGCCTTGCTCGGCATGACCACGGTCATCGAAGTGTTCGTTTATCCCGATGCATGGCCCACCCACCTGACCTGGGCCGGACTGCTGTTGTTGCTGATCGCTCGCGGGGCCGGCGCCTTTTCGCTGGACCGATTGCTCAAGCTGCGTTGAGCCTACCAACGATTGACACAAGGCCGCTCCTACAGGGGATCGCACTCGACCCACTTGCCCTTATGGCCGCGCGCATGCAGCGCGGCGCCGAGGAACACCAGCGCCCGCTGGAACAGCGGATGACATTCGTTCAGGGGCAGTTGGTCGAGCGCGGCCCAGAAAAATTCGAACACATGACCATGGTCATCGAGCGTCTGATGGGCCCATTGTTCAGCTAGCGGTCCCTTCACTTCACACAGCTGGAACGACCAGACCTGCCCCTGATGACCGGCATCCCAGCACCCCAGGTCATCCTTGATCAGCGCACCGCGAATCCCGGACTCCTCCCATAACTCACGCACGGCTGCCATACCCGGGGCCTCGCCCTTCTCGATGCTGCCCTTGACCAGCTGCACACCCGCCAGCGGATGGCGGAACAGCAGCAACCGGGGATACGGCGTGGAGGACAGCACCACTGCACAGGCTTTGTTGGGGAGCATGACGGTTTCCTTGTCGGCGCTTGCGGCCGGCGATCATACGCCTCTGCCGAGCCCCTTCCGAGCTGCGAAGGGTCAAAGACCGCCAATACGTTCCAGTTCACGCTTGAGCGCCTCAGGCGCAAGCGTGACGAACGGCAATGCGAAGAACGCCCTGCAACGCTGCTCGATACGGGCCAGAGTGGCCTGGAAGGCAGCCTCGACCGCCGCTTCGTCACCTACCACCTCGGAAGGATCCTCCAGCCCCCAATGGGCCTTCAGCGCCGGGCCGAAGTACACCGGGCAAGCCTCACCCGCCGCCTTGTCGCAGACGGTAATGACGATGTCCGGCGGGTTGTCGGCAAAGGCATCGTTACCCTTGCTGCTCAGGCCGGCGATGGCGATGCCGGCCTGCTGCAGGGTTACCAGGCTGCGTGGCAGCACCTGCCCCTTGGGAAAACTGCCGGCGCTCACCGCCTGGAAACCTTGCGGCGCCAGGTGGTTGAACACCGCTTCACTGAGGATGCTGCGGCAACTGTTGGCCGTGCACATGAACAAGACTCGCATGAAAGCTCCTTCGCAGGGTGGTGGGTGTCACAGGCTCAGGCGCAGCGCCAGGGCCGACAGGGTGATCAGCAGTACCGGCAAGGTCAGCACAAGGCCGACCTTGAAGTAGTAACCCCAGCTGATGCGCATGCCCTTGCGCGCCAGCACATGCAGCCACAGCAGCGTGGCCAGGCTGCCGATGGGGGTGATCTTCGGCCCGAGGTCGCAGCCGATGACGTTGGCGTAGATCATCGCCTCGCGCACCAGGCCCTCGGCGCCGCTGGCCTGGATCGACAGCGCCCCGACCAGCACGCTGGGCAGGTTGTTCATCACCGACGACAGCAGCGCCGCAAGCAGGCCGGTGCCCAGGGTGGCGCTCCATAGGCCGTGGGCGGCGAGCTGGTCGAGCAGCCGGGCCAGCAGGTCGGTAAGGCCGGCGTTCTTCAGCCCGTACACCACCAGGTACATGCCCAGGGAGAAGATCACCACCTGCCACGGCGCCTCACGCAGTACCCGGCGGGTGGAGATTCGGTGGCCACGGGCGGCGACCGCGAACAGCAGCGCCGCGCATACGCCCGCCACCACGCTGACCGGGATGCCCAGCGGCTCCAGCGCGAACAGGCCGACCAGCAGCAACAGCAGCGTCGCCCCACCGAAGGCGAAAGTGGCCGGGTCACGTATCGCCGAGCTCGGCGCCGGCAAGGTGTCGGCCGGGTAGCGCTGTGGCAGGTCACGGCGGAAGAACAGCCACAGCACCAGCAAGGTGGCGCCAATGCTGGCCAGGTTCACCGGCACCATTACGGCGGCGTAGTCGGCGAAACCCAGGCCGAAATAGTCGGCCGAAACGATGTTCACCAGGTTCGACACCACCAGCGGCAGGCTGGCCGTATCGGCAATGAAGCCGGCGGCCATCACGAACGCCAGGGTGGTAGCGGGGGAAAAACGCAGCGCGATCAGCATCGACATGACGATGGGGGTGAGGATCAGCGCCGCCCCATCGTTGGCGAACAGCGCCGAAACGGCTGCGCCAAGCAGGATGCAAAAGGCGAACAGGCGATTGACACTGCCCCTCGCCCAACGCGCCACATGCAGGGCCGCCCACTCGAAGAAGCCCGCCTCGTCCAGCAGCAGGCTGATGATGATGATCGCGATGAAGGTGGCGGTGGCATTCCAGACGATGGCCCACACCACAGGGATGTCCTGCAGCGAGACCGCCCCCACGGCCAGGGCGATGATCGCGCCCAGCGTGGCGCTCCAGCCGACGCCAAGGCCCCTGGGCTGCCAGATGACCAGGGTGAGGGTGAAAATGAAGACGGCTACGGCGACCAGCATGGGGACCTCGCTTGGCAGGTATTCAGCAGCAGGCGGCAGCGCGCACCGGGCGCTCGTCCATGTTCTGCAGGCGTGTGGCGTTGGCCTGCAGCCACGCGGCATTGGCCTGCAGCGTCAGCTGCAGTACCTCGTGCACCCAGGCAGGCAATTGCGGATTCAGACGGTAGTAGACCCATTGGCCCTGGCGGCGATCCAGCAGCAGGCCGCTGCTGCGCAGCTGGGCGAGGTGGCGGCTGATCTTGGGCTGGCTGTCGTCCAGGGCGCACACCAGTTCGCAGACGCACAGCTCGCCCAGTTGGGCGATCAGCAAGGTGGCACGAGCGCGGGTCTCGTCCGCCAGGCTTTTGAAGAGCTCGGGTGGGGTAATCATGGCAGCGCTTTCATATATGGAAATCCGAATATACGGATTTCCATATATTAAGAACAGCCCGGCGACCAAAATCTTTCGACCTCGGCCGCCACCAGCTGCTGCGTGCTGCAGCCATTGCGGCCGCGGCGCGCAGCACAGCCGTGCCGTCACTCCAGGGTGGCGGTCAGCTCCGGGTTGCCAAAGCCTTGCAGGGTGGCGTTGGACTTGTCGAAGTAGGCGCGCCAGAAGGTTTCCAGGTTCTGGATCATCTTGCCGCTGCGGTAGCCGTTCTTGGCCGTGGTCGGCACGAACGCCGCGCCGTGCACGTAGATGCGCGCACCGCCGAAATCGGCCAGCAGGTTCTGCTTCTGCACCTTGGCCAGCTCGACGTTAGGGTCGATCTGGCGGATGCCGTTGGCCTGGTAGAAGCTGCCGAAGTCGCTGTATTCGAGCATGTCCGACATCACCAGGATGACGTGCTCGTTGACGTTTTCGGCCTTCTGCAGGTCTTCGCCGACCGCCTTGAGGCTGAACAGGATTTCGCTGCGCGGAATGTCCGAGCTGGACTTGCCCATGACCCCGGCGAACGCCTTGCCGAAGCGCTGGTACAACAGCGCCGACTGGCCTTTGAGGCAGTTGTCCAGCTTGCGCGCCGACATCATCGGCACATTGCCCAGCACCGCCTCGTCGAGGGGCTTTTCCAGTTCGGCGGCGTATTGCAGGCGCGTGTAGTGCCCGTCCAGGTAGGCGCTGAACGAGTACAGGCGCAGCTTGTCGCCCGGCTGCAGGAAGCGCTTGATGTGCCCCCATGCCGTGCGTTGCAGGTCAGTGGTCAAGGGCGTGGTCTGGTCGACCACGACGGTGAGCAGGCGCCCCGAGGGGGCGCTGCGGAACTCGTCGACCCGGGCCTGGGTGTAGCAGCTTGGCAGGTCATTGCGCTCGGCCGCCATCAGGGCGCTCGGCGCAAGGATCAGGGCAAGCAGCAGGCGCTTGAGTTTCATCGTATCTCCGAAGTGGGTGTGCCCGGGCCGAGGCGCTAGCGCCCCGACGGGCGGTGAGTCCGGTCAGGCCGGCTGGCTGTTGGGCTTGTCCAGCATCTGCAGGCGGCGGGCACGCTTGAGCGTGTCGAGCTCGGCCCCCAGGCGCTGTGCCACGTAGGCCAGGTCGTCCTCGTGGAACTCAGTCAGGTCGCCGTACTGGTGCGGGTCGAACCCGCCGACGGCAGGTGCGGGCGCTGGCGCGGCGGCCATCGGCTGAACGGCTGCGGGTGCCGGGGCAACCGGTTCAACCGACGCAGGCGCAGGCGCGACCGCCACTTCCACCACCGGGGCCGGCGCAACGACTGGCGCAGGGGCTGGCGCGACGGTCACGGTGACCGGTGCGGCGGCGGTCACTGCCACCGTCGGTTGGCTGACATCCACGCTGAACATGGTCACCAGGCCATTGAAGGCATCGCGGTACTGCTGCAGCTGCGGGTCGTTCATCTGGGCGATGCGTGGGCGTGCAACCCGGATGATCTCCTGGATGCGCGCGTTGTCATCGGCGGCGATGGCGGCCTTGAGGTCTTCGATGGCCTTGACGATGTAGGTTTCCACCACCTTGAGGCTTTCATTGGCCATGCTGTCGGCGTTCTCTTTCTTGCGGCGGAATGCCCGGCGCGCTTCCTGCTCGGCGATGAATACGCTGAAGGTGCGCTTGGCGTTGTCCTTGCGCAGCTTCTCGCGGTCGTCGCCGCTGACCCGGAACACACTCAGTTGCAGAGACTGCAGCTTGCCCAGCGAATCCTGGGCGTCGGTTGCAACTTCGCGCGCCTTGGTTTCGTGGTAACGCACGAAGTCGGCGGCGCTGGAGAACTTGCGCACCAGGTCCCAGGCGACCCGCGAGTGGGTGCCGGCGAAGCCGAAGCGGTAGGCCAGGAAGGTACTGGTGAGCTGGATGAAGATGAACAGCCCGCTGAGCACGGCGAAGGTCACCAGCGAAGCACGGTGCAGCGCGTCGATCTGGTCCTGGGCCGACTTGCCCGCCGCCTCGTTGGCGATACCCTGCATGTCGCTCGGTACCGGGAAGCTGTCGTCAGCGCCAGCCGGGAAGTCGTCGGCCGCTTGCGACACCGCCGGCGGATGGGCGATCAGCTCGGCTTCCTGGGCGTTGAGGGTTTCGGTCCGCACCCAGAAGGCCGCGATCGCCAGGCCCAGGATGAACACGCCATAGGCGACGACCAGGCCGAAGCGCTTGGCCGGCTTGTCGCCGTTCTTGGGCAGCTTCACCCGGTTGAGCATCTGCTGGTAATGCGGCTTGCCATCATCGATGTGGGTATTGTCGAGGGTCACCAGGTGGGTACGCACCATGTCGCCGTCGGCACCCGAGGCGCGCACGCTCTCGTAGCCGAGAATCTTCGCCACCACGTTGTTGAGGTAAAGCTGGCGGCCGGCGAACTCGGACAGGAACACGCCGATGATCGAGATCACCAGGCCGATGGCGAAGGCACCGGCGATGGCGGTGTTCGGCGTGGCCAGGGTCAGGGCGAACGGCGCCAGGGCGAAGCCGAACGCGCTGGCCTCGATCAGCATCAGCACGATGATCAGCAGCCACAGGCTGAAGCCCTTCTCGTGGCGGTTGTCTTCGTCGATCTTGCCCAGGTAGTCCTGGCAGCGACGGAAGTTTGCTTCCGAGGGCTGGTGGTTGAGGTAGTAGGTTTCGTAGAGGCGGCACAGCTGCGCCTCGGACTCATAGAAACCGACGGCGTTCGGGCACTCCTGGTCGGCCGCCTCACGCGAGCCCGGGTGCTTCACCCAATGGGCGACACGGCCAAGCCATGGCAGGCCGATACGCAGCTTCATCAGCCAGTAGCGCACTTCGTACCAGTGGATGATGATCGGGATCGCCAGGAACAGGGTCGTCACGATCGGCAGCACGAAGTGCCAGTAAAGCGAAAAGAATGTGCGGATGGCATCTAGCATTGGTTGGTCCTGTTAGCGCGCAAGCTTGGGTTTGAACTGGGCGACGTAGGCGTTGTTCTGTTTGGGGTAGTAGATCTCGCCGGCAACGGCGGAACCGGCACGCTTGTCGAAGACGATGTCCATGCAGGTGACGGGGGTTTTCTTCTGGTCCACCGCGAAGACCCGATAGAGGATCTGGGTTTCACCTTCGTAGGTGTTGGCCACCGAGCTGTACACCGGGCTCTGTTTCTTCGAGCTGCTGGCGAAGTTGGAGATGAACTGCATCTTCGGCGCCACCGCCACCTGGGCGTTGTCACGCAGGATGCCCACCGGGCCGACCGTGGCCACATGGCCATTGACCTTACTGCCCCAGACCTGGCCGTTCAGGCCGGGGAAGAAGTCGTTGGTGCTGTAGTCCTTCAGGGTTGCCCCGGTGGCCAGGTTCTTCACCTCGCCCTCGACCCGCGGCAGGTCGCCCACGCACGAGGTCATCGGCGCACTGGCGTAGGCCGGGCTGATGACCGAGAAGGTCGAGCTCTTGGGCGTGATGTTCGAGGCCAGTGCCGACTGGGTGGTGGTGACCGGCTCACCGCCGAAGTCGATGCCGCCTTTACCGTCGAGCTGCACGATGACCGCCGCTGCGGGCTCGTCGGGCAAGATCGGCGCCTTGTCGTTGTGCACCGGCTCAGGCGCACGGGTGGTTTTTGCCACCGTCACCTTCTTGCTGGGTGCCTGGGCCTTCACCTTGGGCTGGGCCGCCGTGCCATGGGCCAGGTACTTGGCGTTGCTGCGCTCGTCGTTGACCCGCTTGACCAGCACCTGCTCGTTGTCCACCTCGACGAATTCGACGCGGCGGTTCTGCGCGCGCCCGGCATCACTGGCGTTGTCGGCCAGTGGGCGCGAGGCGCCGGCGCCCTGGTAATAGATGTCCTGGCGGGCAATACCGGCGCTGGCGAGAATATCGCCCACGGCGCGGGCGCGCTGTTCGGACAGGCGCTGGTTCAGCTCGGCGCTGCCGCTGGAGTCGGTGTGCCCGACCACCAGCACTTTCTTGCTCGGCTTGCCGGGCTCGGCCTTGCCACGGTTGCTGGCGAACTCCCGGGCCAGGGCGCTGAGCT
This sequence comes from Pseudomonas sp. zfem004, assembly GCF_032621715.1. Taxonomy (NCBI): domain Bacteria; kingdom Pseudomonadati; phylum Pseudomonadota; class Gammaproteobacteria; order Pseudomonadales; family Pseudomonadaceae; genus Pseudomonas; species Pseudomonas sp. zfem004. The sequence goes on from NZ_JAVYJF010000007.1 coordinate 239,400, forward strand.
TGCGCGTGCCATCGGCGGTCAGGGTGGCGGAGCCGGAGGGGAACATCTCCTGCATCTGCACCTGGGCCTCGAGGCCGACCGAGGCTTTCTTGCCGGTGCTGGCATCGACCACCTCGATTTCACGCACCTGCGCCTGCAGCCCTTCCTGGGTGGCGACCGCCTTGAGCCGATCGACCCGCTGCTTGTAGGCATAGCCTGCAGCGCAGCCCACCGCCCCGCCGGCCACCGAGCCTGCGGCGATCTGCTTGCCGTTGCCCCCCGCCGCCGCCACGATCGCCCCGCCGATCACGGCACCGGCCAGCGCGCCGGCACCGCAGGCGAAACCACTGGAGTTGTCACCGAGCGTCTTGTCGATGGTGGCGCAACCACTCAATCCGAGCGCGACCGCCGCGGCCAGCGCAGTGGGCCGCATGAAGCTGGAGCCGAACATTTCCCTTCCTCTTTGCTGCCCGCTGCAGCGGGCGTTTTTCAGCGTCAGTGCCAGATGCCTGGCCGCCGTGCCCGGCAGCATCTTTGTAAACCCGCTTGAAAAAGGCGCGTGCGCACACCGACAACGGGCCTGCTGGCAGGCTCGCCGGGGCGATAAAGGGGGGAGTGGTGACAGGGACTCCATTCCCGCGGGTACGCTGCCTTTCCTGGCGTTTCATGGCTTTGGGCCACTAGTTACTATGAAACTGTCTGTATTACAAGATTTGTCCAGAAAACCGGCGTCAAACTGCCGCGGGGGCGCCCCCTTGACGCTGGCGATGACAATCAGAGAGCACCCAGGCCAGCACCTATAATTGCCAGCTACTGGCCCGACGCCACCGGCCCAGCCAGGCGACTGACTGCTGGAGTACACCGTGAGCCTTCCATGCCGACGCTGCTGGCCGCTGCTGGCCCTGGCCCTCGCCTGCCCCGCCCCTGCTGCGGTGGACGCCGTCGACAACAAAACACTGAACACCCTGCGCGCCCAGGCCGAAGCCGGCGACCCGGCCGCTGCCCAGCGCTACGGCTGCCTGTTCGTCGACCAGCCAGGTGTCGAGCCGGATGCCGCCAAGGCCCGTCAGTGGGTGGAACAGGGGCGCAACCTGCCCGCCCTGCTGCGCCGCGCCGACGCAGGCGACAGCGACGCCATGGTGCAGATCGGCGACATCTACTTCGACACCTGCCTGCACGACAGCTTTGCCCCGTTGGCCATGCCCTGGTACCGCAAGGCGGTGGCCGGCGGCGATATCCGCCGCGCCTGGCGCCTGATGGACGATGCCCGCACGCTCGACGAAAAGCGCCATTGGGCCGAGATTGCCGCCGCTATCGTCACCCCCGAGGGCAAGCCCAGGGACGACCGTTATGGCGGCGAGACGTTCTTCGGCAACCTCGCCGAGCACAGCGGGCACGATATCCCCTGGGGGCTGCGCCATGCGCCCGGCACCCGTTACCTGAGCCTGCGCCCCGTGCAGGTTCGCCTCAAGCCCGACACCGCGTCGCCGGTGATCCAGGACATCGGGCGCTGGCACCTGGTGTATGCACGCCCAGCCCAGACGCCCGGCTGGCTGGCGGTGATTGCAGCCAGCGAAGGCCCCTACCCGGACACCCTGGGCTACCTGAACCGTATCGACACCGCCTCGGTGGCGCGTTTTCTCGACCGGCAACCACAGGTGCGCCCCGACCGCCAGGCGGTGTATGGCCTGGTGGGTTATCTGCGTGAAGCGGACCTGGCCAGCCTCGACCAGCCTGCGCCCCTGCCCTTGCCGACGGCGGGCCTGATGCCCGTACCCTCGCTGTGGCGAAAGATCGGCGTCGAGGAAGACCGTCAGTTCATCACCGATTTCAGCCAGCCGCCCTATGACGCCCTGGTGCAGGTGAAAGCCCAGGACGGCAGCTGCAGCGGTGCCGTGGTGGGCACGCCGACCCTGGTGGTCACCGCCGGCCACTGCGTCGACAAGACCGACCGCAAAGGCAAGGTGCAGGTGATCTTCGAGCGCTCGGCCACGCACAAGGAGGTGATCCCGGCCACCTGGGTCAGCTACCAGCACAAGGGCGGCGCGGACTGGGCCATCCTGCGCCTGCGCAAGGCGCCCGCCACGCCAGTGACGCCGCTGGCCTTCGCCGACGGTTTCGACCCCTCCCGCTCGGCGCAACTGAAAGTCGCCGCCATCGGCTACCCCGGCGACCTGTTCAAGCTGTCCATGGCCAAGTTGGGCTTCGTCGCGCCCTCGCTCAAGCAGTGCACCCTGGACATCAGCCGGCACAGCTACAACGCCCAGCAGCGGACCATCCTGTTCAACCACTACTGCAACATCTGGTTCGGCGACTCTGGCGGGCCGCTGCTGGTGTGGAACCCCGGCAACGCCCGCTTCGAACTGCTGGGTGTGCACGCCGGCGTGGACGATGGCTTCGAAGGCACCCACCGCAAGACCCTGTTCACCGACAGCCGCTTCCGGGCCCTGATGTACAAGGCCTACCAGGACGTGGAGGTGCCGTTGCTGGGCAGCCGCCAGCAGGCGTTGGACAAGGCGGCCTACTTTCGGCCGGCGCAGCAGGCCGACAAGGACAACCCCGGGGTCTCGACGGTCGCACGGGCCTACCGCGAGCGGGTCGAGAGCCTGTATTTCGACCGTTCGACCCTGAGCCTGGCGCTGATCGAAACCCTGCGCCAGCAGGCCGGCCAAGGGCCACGGCGGGATGCCCTCGACAAGCTGGGTTTCTGGACCACGCCGCCAGAGGACGGCTTCAAGGTGATTGGGCCCGTCGATGAAGCCCGCCTGGCTTGCGTGGCCAGCTGCAACAAGGCGGTGCTGCGCGCCAGTGGTACAAACCTGCGGTATGGCGAGGCGGTCGATTTGCAGCAGATGGCCAGGCGCGACGACACCCTGGTGATGCCGGGCTCGCGACGGGTCATTGTTGGTGGCGATCTGTTCCACGTGGGCAACGATGGCCGGGTGGACGCCGTTGCCCGGCAGTTCATGAACCTCAAGCCCAGTGGCCCGGGGTTCAACGCGTTTTACCAGAGCCGCTACGCTGAGCCCGCCGAGACAGTGGCCAGGGAGGAATCGCCAGCCACGGATGTCGAACCCACCGGCGTGCTGCATGCCGGACCGGGCCTTGGCAGCGACACCCCCATGCGCATTCCCGGTGGCCAGCTGATCACGACGGCAGCGCTCACCCGTGAACTTGCTAAGCCCAAGCCGCCCGTGCTGATTGCCGCCATAGGCGCCAGTACCGGCATTCCTGGTGCCATCGACCTGCACTACGGCGCCGAGGGCGGCAACTTCAGCGACAAGACCCAGCAACGCCTGGCCAACGACCTGCAAGCCTTGACCCACGGTGACAAGGCGCGGGCGCTGGTGTTCTATGGCCACCACCCACAATGCTGGATGAGCTACAACAGCGCGCTGCGCGCCATTGCCCTGGGCTACCGCCAGGTGTATTGGTACCGCGGCGGGATGAAGGCGTGGGTCAGGTCGGGGGCGCCGCTGGACTGGCTGTGACAGGCCCATCACCCCGATCGAATGCAACAACGGCCTTTGCTCGCCGTGCAGATACGCGCCCAGATCCTGACGGGCCTGCGCTTGGCGAACGGTGCTTTCTTGCTAGACTCGCGCCTCTCAACGCCAATCGCCACGGATGCCACTTTTGTCATGAGACGCCTGCTCGCCCCTCTGCTGCTTACCTGCTTCAGCCTCCAGGCGTACGCCCAACCCATACCGCTGCTTCCCGGCGAAGCGGAGTATCGACAAGCGCTGCCGATCCTGGACGAGATTGACCGCAGAATGATGGAACTGGTGAATCGACGCGAGCCAGACGGCCGAATGAATGAAGCGTCCAGGCAGGCGTTCGTCGATTACACACAGCAGCATCTGCCCAGCGCCAACAGGCTGCTGGAGGCCGCCATCGCTGCCGGCAACCCTGCTGCGGAGTATCGCCTGGCGCAGTTGCTCGGTGTCCTGGACGGCCAGGGGCAGCGTGCCGAGATATGCGGGTTGTTCAAATCGAGCCTCAAACGCGGCTTCACGCCTGCGGCGCTGCAAATGCGCGTGAACTGCCTGAGCGATATCGATACGCCCGAGTACATTGCGCAGGTCAAGGCCTTGCCGGAAATGCCCGGGCCTTATGCGCGCTACTATCCGCAGCCGACCATCCTCGAGTACTGCTCGCCGGCTCGGCAAAGGCCCACCGTGGTAATGCAACTTGATGAGCCGGCCTTCAGGGCGAATCTGTATTTCGCCATGCGTGATGTGTTGGTTGATGCAGGCGCCAAATACAAAAACGTCAAGTTTGCGTATCAGTTGAAAGCCCTGAAGTACGGTTGCCCGCGAGTTCAGGGGTGGCTGGACAGGCAGATATGACCACGTCGAGGTGCCCGTGGGCGTTTCTCCGAAGCGCAGGCCTCGCAGTTACGGGTGATCACACAAATGTATCTATAAGTTAGGCGGGGAATGCATTAAGGCTCTATGTTGCTGATCTGCTCTTCAATGAAGTCGCGCTGCTTTTTTAAACCAGTCATTAAATCATCGTAGGCTGCCGGGTCCTTCCATGCGTCGGGATTGTCAGTGTAATAAGTTATCGCGTTATCATATATACTTAAAACTCTTTTTGCCCCAAGTGGATGGTCTGATTTTTTTTCGGCTTCAAGTGAGTTCCCTCCAAAAGCCGCCATGAAATAGTTCCAAGGGGCGGCTGCTACTAAATTGTAGTTGGCATGAAGTGCGGTGACTATAGCGTACTGATCGGCTGCATTTTCTTTGCTGCGACTCATAGCGAGATTTTCGGGCTCCTGAATATGTTTGTTTTTTACGTGATCCAATACATGGTGGCCAAGCTCATGAAGATACATAAACATGATGCTGGCCTCTATGGCTTTTGCTTTGTAGTAATTAAAGTTATCTAACCCCTGAAAGTCTTCGATTGTGACCCCGGAACAGGCACCGTCAGTGTGTGCGGAGTATACCAGGGGCGACATGGCGGGTTGAGGGGGCAGGTGGCTGGATATTCTGAGCGCGTTTGTTTCCATTATCTCATTGAGGTAGATCAGAAATTCGGAGTAGCAGCCTGGCTTGTCAAGTTCCGCCTCCATTGTTAAAAGATCTTGTATCCAGTCGATAACCTGAATGGTTCCAGCGCTTATTATTATGATTCTTTCGTTGTCGTCGAATGCTGCGAATGCGCCAATACCTGAGCTCGAAGTTACCTTGTAGGTTATGCTGTTGGCGATTTCTCTCTCGTTGGGAGGGAGGGTGGGCTCGATGAGTTTCCTTGCATTTTTGAGAACGGTTTTGGTGCTTTGCTGATACCAAGTTAGGTCATATGCTAAGCCGCTGGTAAGAATGCAGAAGCTCAATACTATAATTGAGATGCTCTTGATGAAGGTTTGCATTATTGGTCTCTGGTTCTTGTTAGGAGGTCATCTGATTCCTCAAATCTCTGCTTTAGCTTTTTATCATTATTTAGTTTTTCGCTAAAACTCAATGGATCAATCATCCTGAGATCATTAAGGTGGCTCCACTCGGAATATCGTCCAGCAGCATTCAGTGCTCCATCGAGTAGATCTCTTCTAACTGGCTCTAAGTTTGAGAATAGTTTTTGAATGCTCTTGGACTTTGCTAGGTCAGCAGGTGGAACAAGTTCGACAACCTCTCTTTTCAATGTGGTAAGCGTGATTAGATAATCTAGTTTTGTGGATGGGGGTGCTGCTACTGCTGGTGTGACTCCATACACAGAAACTTTAGCTGAACCCTCGTCGTCGTTGTCAGTGTGAGCATTTTGGATGAAGCGCGGTGCCGCGCTAAGTGCATATACTAATATTGAAGCGCCGAATAGCGCAAAGAATACTCCTGGGCCAACTTGTGATAATTGAAACTTCCACTCTCCTCTTTCAGCTATTAATTTCCCAGCTTCCGAGGTGGTGATGCTAAATAATTTGTACCCCCAGTATAAGGCGGCGCCGCCGAATGTTACTATCAGCAAACGCTCCAAAACTCTACCACTGAACATGTATTGAGGTAGTTCTAATGCGTCAGATCCCAGCGCGTTGAGCACGACGAAAAAAAGTGAGGCGCCTATTGCTTTATGAGTTGGCATTTTGGCTTTCCCGAATTACCTGAGCTTACTATAGCCATAGTCAAACTAAAGCATTTGTTATTTTTATATGTTTTTTCAATAAGCGTTATAACTTGTGGTGATTTATGGGGCATTTGTATTGGTGGTGGAGCTTACATCGTTCAGACGCTCATGCGCGCTTTGTGGCGTGGCCAGCGTGTTCGCGAGGGTTTCATGACCTATGGGGTGGGGGGCGAGTCAGGAGCAGACGCTGGGCGATGACGACTGCGGGCGAAAAACGAGAGAGTTAAAATCAAGACTAGTATTGCGATCACCTACTGGCGAATGGCTCTTACAATGAAATCTATCGTGGTAGTCGCGGGGCAGCTTTAAGGAAGTTAGAGCTCCACCGTCTAATGCGGATGCGGCTCTGTCGGCGGTATTACGAACGTTCTTGTTAGCAAGAAAGTGAGCCAATGCTAAGAGCAAGCCTGATGAGCCACCTAGCATGATTCCGTCGACTCCGGAAAATATAATTACGGTCACTGCACCAAATGCAATGCCTAGGCTCTGTCTGAAAAAAGCCGTCGCATACACCGCATGACGCAAGCCAGCGAGACCATTGCGGCATAACTTTTTGCGAGCTTGTCGAAGCGCGTGACGATTCGGCGGTTCTCTTTTAGCCAGCCGAACATGCGTTCGATGATGTTGCGCTGTCGATATTTGGGGCGATCAAACAGTCTCGGCAAGCCGGGTTTGGGCTTGCGTTTCATTGAGCGCATCGGAATGACTAGCTGTATCCGACTGCTCGAACAGCGGTCGAATCGATCATCCAGGTGTGGGGATTGATCAAGCCTTTGTCATTGAGTCTGAGGTGCAATCGTCTGAGCATCTGATCGAATTTTCTGCGGTTTCGCCAGAGTCGGAAGCGGTGATAGACCGTCGCCCAAGACCCGAAGCGCTCGGGCATATCTTGCCAGGCTGCTCCAGAGCAGAGCACCCAGAGCACACCATCGAGCATCAAGCGATCACTGCTGCGGGGCCTGCCCCTGACGTGGGCCGCCGTAAAGAGGTCGGCGACCACTGCCCACGCTTCATCCGAGAGTTCATAACGCTTTGCCATCACAGAATTCCTTTCCGTAGATGGCCGGCGACTGTACAGAACCCAGGCTGTTCCGAGGCCACATTTCGGTTTCTTGGGATTCAGACCGAGCCTATTAAGGAGCCGACGGTAGTTTTTGCGAAAGCCCTACCCGGCCCGGCCTGGCTCGACTCTATGACCACTTGGCGTCGGTGAATCAGCCTTCGGCGGCCCGCACCGTGCAGCAACTCACCGCGAACCCACCGTCCACAACTGCTCGATCCGCGTGGTATAGGACGGGCTCATCATCGCCCGGCGCATCCCCCATTCGGGCATTGCGGGCACGCTGCCGGTCCTGAGCGTCCCCCGCCCATAGCGCCCGTTAACCTCGTCCAGCACGGACATCAGCCGGCCACTGGCCAACGGCTGGCCCTGGGCGAACAGATCGTCGCTGAACTCCCCCGGCTGGCGCAGATCCAGCAGCAACACCTCGGCCTTGCTGTAGCGGTAACCGGCCTGGTAGATCCGCGCCACCGCCTCGGTCGCCATGCGCGTCAGCAGCAAGGTGTCGTCGGTGGGGTAAGGCAGTTCCACCAGCACGCCCTGCACGTGGTGGCGCTCATCGGGGTTGAACAGCCCGGTGCGGATACTCACCCGCATGCGCTTGCACAACGAGCCCTGGGCCCGCAGCTTCTCGGCGGCGCGCCCGGTGTAGGTGGCCACTGCCTGCTTGATCGGCGCAAGCTCGGTGAGGCGCTTGCCGAACATCCGGCTGCAGCAGATCTCCTGCTTCGGTGGGTCGGTTTCTTCCAGCGCCAGGCACGGCGTGCCGGTGAGCTCCCGGGCCGTCTTCTCGACCACCACGCTGAATTTTTCGCGCAGCAGCCGCGGGTCTGCCTGGGCCAGGTCCATCGCCTTGCGGATGCCCAGCTCGGCCAGGTGCGCGGTCATGCGCTTGCCGATGCCCCACACCTCCTCCACCCCGGTATTGCGCAGCACCCAGTCGCGCTTGAACGGCTCGCAGATGTCCACCACCCCGCCGGTTTGCGCCTGCAAGCGCTTGGCCATGTGGTTGGCCAGCTTGGCCAGGGTCTTGGTGCGGGCGATGCCCACCCCCACCGGGATGCCGGTGCAGCGCAGCACCCGGGCGCGGATATCGCGGCCGAACTGGGTGAGGTTGCCGGGGATGCCGGTGAAGTCGGCAAAGCATTCATCGATGGAATACACCTGCGCCGCCGGCACCATCGACTCGATCAAGCTCATCACCCGCTCGCTCATGTCGCCGTACAGCGCGTAGTTGGACGAGAACGCCAGCACCCCGTGGCGGCGCAGCTTGTCGCGAATCTGGAAGTACGGCTCGCCCATCCGCGCGTAGGCCTTGGCCTCGGCACTGCGGGCGATCACGCAGCCGTCGTTGTTGCTCAGCACCACGATCGGCGTGCGCGCAAGGTCGGGGCGGAACACCCGCTCGCAGCTGGCGTAGAAGCTGTTGCAGTCGATCAGCGCGAACACCGGCTCAGGCATTGGGGTCATGGCTGCGCACGCTGAAGGTGACCACGCCCCAGATCGTCAGCTCGTCGCCTTCGAGGATGTAGCGCGGCGGGTAGCGCGGGTTCTCCGAGCGCAGCGCCACCTCGCCACCGACCCGGTGCAGGCGCTTGCACAGCGGCTCGCCGTTGACCGCCGCGATGACGATATGGCCGTGGCGCGCCTCCAGCGCACGGTCGACGATCACCAGGTCGCCGTCGAAGATCCCGGCGCCCTGCATGCTGTCGCCGTCTATCCTGACCAGGTACATGTGCGGCGCACGCAGGTTGAACAAGTCGTCCAGTGACAGCGGTTGCTCCATATGGTCCGCCGCCGGCGAAGGAAAGCCCGCCGGTACGCGAAACAGGTAGCGTGGGAGCGAAGCACTCCCACACGCAATCGGGCCGAGGATGGCGGTCATGACGCAGCCTTGAAATAAACTGTATGCATATACAGTTAATGGTGATTCCAGGCGCCGGTCAATTTCGGCGTAGGAAATTTCGACAAATGGAAACCCCAGCGCATTTCCCAGACTCAAGAGATACGTGGGAGCGGGCTTGCCCCGCGATCACCGGCAAAGCCGGTGCCATGCGCCACAAGAATGGAGGCCCCCATGTGCGGACGCTTCGCCCAATACCAAGGCCTGGCCGACTACCTACGTGAACTGCAGGCCGAGCAGGACGTGGTCAGCGGTTACGACAACCACCCCATCGCCCGCTACAACGTCGCCCCCGGCAGCCGCGTGCTGGTGCTGCACAACGCCGAAGACGGCTTGCGTATCGACCCCTGCCATTGGGGCTGGGCGCCGTTCTGGGCCAAGGACAAACGCCCCGCGCCGATCAACGCTCGGGTCGAGACCGTGACCACTGGCAAGTTCTTCAAGGCCCTGTGGCCCCAGGGCCGGGCGCTGGTGATGGCGGATGGGTGGTATGAGTGGGTGGCCGATCCGCAGGACCCGAAGCGCAAGCAGCCTTACTTCATTCGCCTGAAAAGCGGCGCGCCGATGTTCATGGCGGCGCTGGCCGAGGTGCGGCCGGGGCTGGAGGCGAACGAGGGGGATGGGTTTGTGATCATCACGGCGGCCAGTGATGCAGGGATGGTGGATATTCATGATCGGCGGCCGCTGGTGCTGGGGGCGGAGCATGCGCGGATGTGGATCGATCCGGAGTTGTCGGCTGTTGAGGCTGAGCGGGTGGCCAGGGAGCAGTGTTTGCCGGTGGAGGCGTTTGAGTGGTTTGCGGTGGGGCGCCAGGTGGGGAATGTGCGGAATGAGGGGGCGGAGTTGATATTGCCGGTGGTGGGGGCGGTGCTTACGGCGCGCACCGAGATACCGCGTCATGCCAACAAGGCGGACAGCGGTGATGCCACAGGCATGACTGGCCCGAAATAGATGTGGGAGCTGCGGTTCGCCGCTGCGACTTGCCAGCGATGCGCCGCGCGGGCGGCGCTCGATTTCATAGGCGCTGCAAACCTGTCGCCATGCACCTGGTGGCCCACATGCGACCTCAAGGCAGGCGCCTGGAAATGACACCGCTGGTTTTGTTGAGTCAGCATTCGGTAATGGTCGCCATGTGCATGTCAGGGTATCGGGGTGAGGGCCACCAGGTGCTCGCCGGGAATTTTGTAGCGCTCTCAAGATCGAGCGCCGCCCGCGCGGCGCATCGCTGGCAAGCCAGCTCCCACATCTATTTCGGGCCAGTCACTCCTGTGATTGCATCGCTGTCCGCCTTGTTGGCATGACGCGGTATCAGGGTGGGCATTGCAACCGCTGCGCCAGACTCAAGGCATGCACCGCCACAGGCGCCGCCTCTTGCGTAGGATTACCGCAGTAGAAACAGATTTGGCGATGACCGGTCACCGTCCGACGCCGAGGTTGCCATGACCAGAACAACGTTGAACCTTCCGGAAGATTTTTTCGACACTCTCGCTGAACTTGCCAAAGCCAACGGCGTGAATGCGAGCTGCCGGCAATACACGTTCTGGGTGACTACATCGAGCACGAAAAATCCCTGACCGCGCAGATTAGGCATGTGGTGGAGGAAGCCGAGGAAGGTGGATTCGCGACCGATGAAGAAGTTGCGGGCTTGCTCGCGCGGCGCTGGAATTGGAATGTGGGTTGAGCACCGTTTCCAGCCACCCACCCTCGCCTAGGAGCGCAGCCAGTGCAAACGGCACTGAAACTTGAGCGCTGCAGCGTCCCGCCGTTTCAGCGTCGCGCCGATGATGGATTGGACAGACCTTCATCGCAGCCCGCACAGAGCCTAAGATCTAGACAACAACCTTGACTCTTGTACCATTTTCGTACCAATCAGCTCTCTATTTAGGCACACACGATCGAAAATTACTGGCAATTTGCCTTCAGAAAAGGTAGAAAAGCGGGGCTTTGGGGTGTGTTGGCATGCCAACCATCCAGTAATGGGTGCAACTAATTCTGGAGGGCTTCGGCCCTTAGCCTCAGGGCTTGCTCGGCAACGAGCGTTACACTCTTCACTAAAATCGGCACCCCATAGCACTTCTTCTAAAGGGAATTTGTACAAGTGTTCGCAGACAATATTTGGTGGACTCGTAAAGCCAGAATCCAAGCGGAGAAGCGCTTACTCTCTAATGCATTCCAGGCGCAGCTTCTTCTAATCTGGTATTCCTTTTTATCAGCCGCAGTATCTATTTACTATTTGAAAGCGACTGCCAGCAGCTTCGCCAATGTATCATGGGTAGCATTTTCCGTCCTAATCCTCAGCATTTCCGGCTTCATCAACGGATTATCTTATAAAGAAAGAGCCAACCTAATAAAAGAATGCTACGAAAACCTTCAAGACATCTACACTCAGGCTAAAAAGCAGGGTGCAGATATTGAAAAAATCGGCACACGATACCAAGAAATTCTGAAAATCTGCGAAAATCATGAAGACATTGATTTCAATATTGCACTTTGCGATACATATTTAAGCCATCCCGAACAGCTTCGCAAAGATCTAACCAAATCACCAACCAGCTACATATGGGCGAAAGTGGCTTTTTACTACATCAAGCGCAGCATCGCACTTATGATACTTTACATTCTCCCAATCGGAATGTTCATTGCGATGGAGGCGGTTGTCACCCAATGAGCGCAAAATTAAATTTCATCAAAGCATTTACAGTTAAAAGACTAGAGAAAATTTATGCCGAGCACATTGTGCTCTCCCGCGCCACTGGCATTGACAACCTGACCCAAAAGCAATTTTGGCGCATCCTAAAAGACCAGCTTGCAATCATTTCAAGAAAAGCAAACACGGGGAGTTATACTTTCACCAAGTACAAGCTAAAGCTTGTAAGCAAGGGAAGAGGTAAATCCCCAAGAGAAATATCCATCCCCACCATTCGCGATCGAATTTGCCTACGGGCACTTTGCGAAGTATTAACTAAAACTTATCAAGAGTCAGTTTCCTTCGATCTGCCACAAGACACGGTCCGCATCGTAAAATCTTGCGTTGACTCTGGAAAGTACGAAAGCTTTATCAAGCTAGATGTAAGCAACTTCTACCCGACCATCGAACACCCAGTCCTCCTTAAAAAACTCCGCTCAAAAATTCGATCACCAATAGTACTCAACCTTATTGAAAGTGCAATCACCACTCCGACCGTTAGCAAGTCTAGCAAATTTGACGTTGCAAGTAATATCGGCGTACCACAAGGCCTGGCTATTTCCAACATCCTAGCGGCGATTTACCTGTTAGAGATCGATAAAAAATTCTCATCAATTCGGAGTGCAAAATATTTTCGCTATGTCGATGACATTTTAATTCTATGCAAAGACAAGCAAAAAGCAGCAATCTCCAACGAAATCATACAAGAATTCAAGAGCATCGGACTTAAAGTTCACGACCCAATACTGGCACCCGCTAAATCCTCCGCGGGAAGGCTAGGCGAAAGATTTGATTATTTAGGTTATGAATTCCGAAATGAGCCATTAGGAAAGGCTTCAATACCAATCACAACTGCTCGCTCAGGATCCATTGAGAAACTCAAAGAGTCCTTAGCCTCCATCTTCACCGGATACAAACACTCCAAGATTAAGAGCCTAGACTTTTTAACTTGGCGCCTAAACATGCGTATCACTGGCTGTGTATTCCAAGATAAAAGTCGCGGCTGGTTATTCTTTTTCTCGGAAATCAATGACGAAACACTCTTACACCAACTCGACCTCTACGTAGCAAAATTAGCAAAGAGATTTAACGTAAAAATAGCACCTAAAAGTTTTGTCCGGGCATTTTATGAAATCAACCGGAGACGCCACACTACAAATTACGTCCCGAACTTTGATCGATACTCGATCGACCAAATGAAATCCGTGTTAACCGACTATTTCAATAAATCTGTGGGCGGCCTTACCGACGAGGAAATTGAATATGAATTCAAAAAGCGGATTGATAGACAATCGCGCGAGCTCTTGGTGGACTTAGCAACAAACAGCTCTGCCTCATGAGATTATTCGAAAGTTTTCTGATGCACTGGAAAATGATGCGTTAGCGGAAACCCTATATGCCCACAGTCAGGCAACACTATGCTCCTCAAGGACACCTTAAAGGCTTTGCTTCTCAGCCTGACAGGCCTTCAGTGCTCGATCGCCTTCGTCGGTGATGGCGACAATTCGTCGAGCATGCGCTGGGTCAAGCTGGGTGCGTAGGGCTCCATCCACCACGCCTCCGGTGCTGGCGGACGCTCGCACTCCACCGCCAAAACCCTGGGCGGCAACGGATCCGGCATCGACCAGGACTGACAGCCTCAGGTCAGCAGTAGTAAGTAATTCGTGCCGGCCGGCCTGAACGTGTAAAACATCCAAAACGCAGCACAAGCGACCTCTCCCCTGACCTCGTCATATCCAAGCAAGACTCAGTGCTCTCAGAGCCAGAAAGTGCCGAACGTGATCAACGACAATCAGACTTAACCCCTTCCTTGTAGTCCATTTCCCAAACATACTCTTGCCGCCTTTTTTCCGTTGCGGTCGCCCTGGTAGGCACCTAGTCTCGGCGAGTCGTTGCACATCAACGATACAGCTTTGACAGGCTGTGACGGTAAATCGTGTATGGCTCGTCCTCTATGGCGGCTGTACGTGCGGGCACGCTTGCGTGCGCCGGAACTTTACGATTTCCGCCGGTCTGTCAACCCACGTACAGCTGCCACCCTTCTGTTTGACAGCAGGAAGGTGGCCGCACGCCAGAGGAAAATCGTGATGTTGAAGATCGTCCCCGATCCACCCCACAACCACCACTCCCTCGAAGACACCCTGATCCAGGCCACGGAGTACGCCCTGTGCGCGCAGGCTGTGGCGCATCAGGCCATTTCGGTCCAGCAGCCCAAGTCGCCCGCGTCGATTCTGATCATGGCGTTGATGCATGAGATCGAAGCGCTACGGGTGCTGCTCGAGTCAGCGTTGATTCAGGTGCAGATGCCGCAGATGGAGCGCCGGGCGTTCCACTAGGCCGTAGGTCTTGTGTCGCCTGGGCTGGCGCTATCGCGGGGCAAGCCCGCTCCCACGCAACCCCGAGCCCGCAGGGTAATGCCTGCACCCTTGGGAGCGGGCTTGACCCGCGATAGGGCCCGTCCAGGCATCGATCATTTCAGGGAGAGTGAGCAATGAACAAAGACGACACCACGCCCCGCACCACTGCGGGCAAGACCAAGTTCTATCAAGGCGAAGGCATGACCGCCCCGCTGTTCTGCATCGAGCCCGGCATCCCCTGCCAACATGCGCGGGATCAGGCTTCGGAGCTGATGGGCTGCGTGCGGGACCTGACCATCGCCGGGATCATGGAGGAAAAGCCGCAACTGCTCTGGGCATCGTATTACCTGAGCGCGCTGGCCAAGGCGCTGATGGATGATGCGGAGCTTGGGATGAAGCACTGAGCCCTTTGTTGCCTGGGCAGGCCTGTTCGCCGGCCAGGCCTGCGCCTGCAGGGGGCGCAGGTCCCTTGGACAGGCCAGCCAGTACCCGAGGCTCAACCGCCGAAAAGGCGAGGATCAATGATAATCGGGGCCACGAAATCAGGCGTTCGCGTGCCCGCAGGCACCATGTAAGGATCATCCATCGGCAGCTTGTCCAAGGCCCTCAGCACGACCTCATCAAGCTGCGAATCGCCGCTGCTTTCGAGAAGGGAGACGGTGGGGCGACCCTGCTCTGCCGGGAACCGATACGACACTTTAAGCGTCATCGCCTCGGTGTAGCTGAAGTTCTTGAGCGACGCCCCGCGTCTGACCTGTAGGCTCTGAAGGCTCATGAACCCGCTGATCCAGAGCTGGTTGTACTTCTCCACCTGCGCGGCATCCAGCGACACACCGTTGGCCAGCAACGCACGCATGGCCACCCACGCGGGGTCACGGAAATTGCGGGTCATCCACATGTACAGGTTCAAGGCGCCCTGCACATCCTGCGGCCCGCCCTTGCCCTGCTCCATCAACCCACCCAGCCCCACCACACCACCTGGGCCGGCCTGCTTGAAGAGGGCGCGCGCCCGGACGAAGTCGACCGGCTCGCCGATACCGTCACGCGCCATACGGCCCAGCTCGGCGTAGGCAGAGGGGTCGTTGGGGGCTGCTTGCAGGTAAAGCATGCGGGCGCGGTACAGGTCCTGCGGCACCCCGTTACCGGCTTCGTAGAGGGTGCCCAGCAGATGCTGACAAAGCGCATGGCCTTGCTCGCTGGCCATCGTGACCTGCCGTACATCGTCCGGCCGGGCAGTTCGGTGGTTCAAAACGCGGTAACAGGCTTTGGATTGGTCGTCGCGGTGGCTGAAGTCGATGGTTCCGAGTGCCCCGTACAGGTTGCTGATGCCATCGAGGTAAGTCTCTATGGATGTACGGGGTTGCGGTTTGAGGTAGGCCCTGAGGTATTCCTCGGCGCCCTGGCCCAGCATTTCCAAGGCCTGGCAAACGCTGGCGGTGGCCATCAGGGCAATGAATGTGAGGTAGCGGGTCATGAGCTGGCGGTGTCCATACGTGTCATGGGGGCGATCCATCGATGTTGCGCGGTGCGCATGCTATCAGGCGTGCCCAAGGCGAGTCATTGCTGATGAAGCCCATGGCCATCATGTTGCGCACACGGTAGATTGCTGTTGGGGGCCTGCGTTCTCAAATTCACTCAATGAAACGAGCAAACGGGGTAGGTGCGTTGACGTCCAGCCAGCGAGGGGCGGAAATTAAAGGTAGGTCATAATGAAAGTTACCTCAGTATTTGCCGTCCCCGCTTCTAGCGATTCAGAAGGTAGGCGATAGTAGCTAGCGCTCAGTGGGATCTGGAAGTCCCCCCCACTGCTGTTGTAATCGGCAAATTTCTGAGGGGTTTCGAGGGGTATGGGGTTGCCGTTGGTGTCGAATAACTGCAGTGCTATCCCTTTGGCGGTTGAAGATGCATTGAGTGAAACGATGCCTCGGGAAGCGTCGACTGGTTGAGTGTTTGCCTTTAAAGTGTAGTTTACGTTTTTAACGCTGCTGGGGCAGCCTATCAGCCGTAGATTAAAATACACTTTCTTCGCGACACCAGCAGGGTGCTCAAAATCACTCAGCTTGTAGTCAGTTCCCATTTCGACACGAACATCTGGTGTCTCACAAGATATCGGCGTAATGGCACTGCCATTTGTTTGAATTCCGAGAATATATATTTCTTCAACTTGTCGATAACCAAGAACCCCTGCTGGAATTTTTGCGCCGTCCTGTATATCACCTGTTTTAACCAATTGTATTGAGAGCACATCGTTATTCAATCCGTACTTACCGGCCTTGTCAAATACGTCAGGGTACCCCCGAAGAAAATTCCCTGTGTTGGAATTGCGATACCTCCAAGAAATCCCTGTATTGGCTATAGGAAATATCACTGCCTTTGGAGTGGTGTCGCCTACGTTGTTTTTTACTCCTAAGTAGCAATCGCTAAAGCATTGATATGAGCTGTTTATGGGGGAAAGAGCTAAGGAAGGGCTTTCAAATATGACAGTTCCGTTTGGGGTGTCTCGAGCCACTGCTATTGTCGCCGGGATGTCAACTGTTCTAAAATTAAGCTTATGACCGGGAAGGAGCTGAGCGATTACCGCCTTCGCATCGACTGAACAGACTAAGAGAAAGGTGAGTGCGGACACTTGCCTTAATTTCATGCGTATGACTGGCTCCTAAATTAGTTACATAAACGTCATCTGACCTTGTTGGCATAATGAAATTGATTTGGCGATGCTTTCAGCCTTGTCAAATGGCAAATGGCAAATGGAGTGACTATGACTTGTAAGCATAAGATATGGAGCTGTGCTGAATGAACCAGACGATTCTTAAACAGGAAACGCGAGCCAGATGATTCATAAAAGTAAAGAAACGCTCCACAAATCAGTGGACCGCTTAGGCGCTCAATTTGTGGCAGATCTTCGAATGCCAGAAGATAACACGCCCTGAAACCCTC
The DNA here is from genome assembly GCF_032621715.1 of Pseudomonas sp. zfem004. Taxonomy (NCBI): domain Bacteria; kingdom Pseudomonadati; phylum Pseudomonadota; class Gammaproteobacteria; order Pseudomonadales; family Pseudomonadaceae; genus Pseudomonas; species Pseudomonas sp. zfem004. The sequence goes on from NZ_JAVYJF010000007.1 coordinate 256,445, forward strand.
ACCAAAATCCAGGGTGTGACTCGGTTCTTCTATCTTCAGCAACGTGCTTTCGGTGGCAAGTACACCAGGCAGACCTTCGGCACCGCGACCACCGGCCCGGCTATCAACTTGCTGCGCATCGAGGAGAACCTCTCTACCGCCTGGCCGGCACCTACGTCGAGAACCTGTCCTGGCTCGATATGGATAAACAAGTGTTAGGCTCGCCGCGCTTTGTGCACAGGCAGAGGTCGCGACTGGACTTGCAGGAAGGGTCTGCGGGTTCAGCGGGCTGGGCTGGATGTTGCAAAAATGCCAACATTTTCCTCACTAACTGCTGGCAATAGGGTCATTGGATTTTCCCCGGCAATATCCCCCCATCCAGCACTTATCGCCGATCGGATCGGACGAATCTCCCCGCGCTTGGTAAACTGGCGCCCATCTACCTTTCCATCGCCTGCCAGCGGCCCGCCGCCTGGCTCCGTCGAGTGCGTGCCCCAGCCTTATGCCATCACCAACCGCTACCTCCCCTGCCCTGCGTCCTGAGCCGTCCCGCCGCTTCAGCGTTGCGCCGATGATGGACTGGACAGACCGCCACTGCCGGTTCTTCCTGCGCCTGCTGTCGAAAAACGCCCTGCTGTACACCGAAATGGTCACCACCGGCGCGCTGTTGCACAACGACGCCCAGCGCTTCCTGCGCCACGATGAATCCGAGCACCCACTGGCCCTGCAACTGGGCGGCAGCGTGCCGGCCGACCTGGCGGCCTGTGCGCGGCTGGCCGAGCAGGCGGGTTATGACGAGGTCAACCTCAACGTCGGCTGCCCCAGCGACCGGGTGCAGAACAACATGATCGGCGCCTGCCTGATGGGCCACCCGGCGCTGGTGGGTGATTGCGTCAAGGCCATGCAGGATGCGGTCGGTATTCCGGTGACGGTCAAGCACCGCATCGGCATCAACGGCCGCGACAGCTATGCCGAGCTGTGCGACTTCGTGGGCCAGGTGCGCGATGCTGGCTGCCGCAGTTTCACCGTGCATGCGCGCATCGCCATTCTTGAAGGGCTGTCGCCCAAGGAGAACCGCGAGATCCCGCCGCTGCGCTATGACGTGGCGGCGCAGTTGAAAGCGGACTTCCCGGACCTGGAGCTGGTGCTCAACGGTGGCATCAAGACGCTCGAAGAGTGCCGCACCCACCTGCAGACCTTCGATGGGGTGATGCTGGGGCGCGAGGCGTACCACAACCCGTACCTGCTGGCCGAGGTTGACCAGCAGTTGTTTGGCAGCGAGGCGCCGGTGGTGAGCCGCAGCGAGGCGATGGAGCGGCTGCGTCCTTACATCGTCGCGCATATGGAAGGCGGCGGTGCGATGCACCATATCACCCGGCATATTCTCGGGCTGGGCCAGGGGTTCCCGGGGGCGCGGCGCTTCCGGCAGTTGCTGTCGGCGGATATTCACAAGACCGACACGCCGCTGGCGGTGCTGGACCAGGCGGCGGAGTTGTTGCAGGGGCGGTAAGGGAACCTGGGGTGGGGTTTTGCATCGAAGGCTTAGCCTTTAATGCAACCTCGGGCCATCAGGCCCGGGGCTGCTGCGCAACCCATCGCGGGGCAAGCCCGCTCCCACGAAGTGGACTGCTCTCAAAAGTTGGAAACCAATCCAACTCTTGGGAGCAGTCCACAGACAGCGTGGGCGCGAACGTGCCGGCGATGGGCCCCGATCCGCATCCGGCGGGCCTTGAGTGGCCGCCGGGGCTCGGGTAATGTCGAGTCATTGCACAGGACAGAGCACGCCCATGACCTCCAAGCTGGAACAACTCAAGCAGTTCACCACCGTGGTCGCCGACACCGGGGACCTGGACGCCATCACCCGGCTCAAGCCGGTCGATGCCACCACCAACCCGTCGCTGCTGCTCAAGGCCGCTGCCATCCCGGGTTACGCCGACCTGCTGAAAAAGGTCAAGGCCGAGGCCAAGGGCAATGTCGACCTAGCTTGCGACACCTTCGCGGTGGCCGTGGGCGCGGGCATTTTGCAAGCCATCCCTGGGCGGATCTCCACTGAAGTGGATGCGCGCCTGTCGTTCGACGAGCCGGCACTGCTGAAAAAGGCCCGCCTGCTGATCGAACTGTACGAAGCCTCCGGGGTTTCCCGCGACCGCGTGCTGATCAAGCTGGCCTCCACCTGGGAGGGTATCCGCGCCGCCGAGAAGCTCGAGAAGGAAGGCATCCAGACCAACCTTACCCTGCTGTTCTCCTTCGCCCAGGCCCAGGCCTGCGCCGATGCCGGGGTGTTCCTGATCTCGCCGTTCGTGGGGCGCATCTACGACTGGTACAAGAAGAGCACCGGCAAGGACTACGTGGGCGCCGAAGACCCGGGCGTGCAGTCGGTCACGCGCATCTACGACTACTACAAGACCAACGGCTACAACACCGTGGTAATGGGCGCGAGTTTCCGCAATATCGGCCAGATCGAGCAACTGGCCGGCTGCGACCGTCTGACCATCAGCCCGGAGCTGCTGCAGCAGCTGTCGGACGATCAGGGCGAGCTGCCGCGCATTCTCAAGCCGGGCAATGCCGGTGAGGCCAAGCAGCAGTTGAACGAAAGCCAGTTCCGCTGGGCGATGAACGAGGACGCCATGGCCACCGAGAAACTGGCCGAGGGCATCCGCCAGTTCGCCCGCGACCAGGAAAAGCTCGAGAAGCTGATGGCAGAAAAGGCCTGATACATATCGGGTTTGCCAAGCGGGCGGGAAGTGCGCAGCATTTTCCGCCCGTTTTGTTTTGCCACCCTGCAAAGCATTTGAATTCAAGGGCCTCTTCGCGGGGCAAGCCCGCTCCCACAGTAATAGTCCTGTGCTGTCACTGTGGGAGCGGGCTTGCCCCGCGAAGAGGCCAGTCAAGCCCCCAGAGCCGTCGATGACCTCCCGCGCCCCATTGCCCCTAGTTCTTGCAGGCCCGCTACTGCGCCGCCTCGAACCCCAGCGCCTGGCCATCTGGCTGGTCGGCTCGCAACCGCTGCTGCCCGAATTCATCCTCGGCTACCCGGGCATCACCCCGAGCCTTCACTGCACTACCCTCGCGGTCGGCGCTCGGGCATTCGTACACCTGCTGGACATCCATTTCGACAAACCGCTGCCCTGCGACATCGCGCTTGAATACGACCTGCTGATCAACGGCCAGGGCATCGCCGACTGGGCGCCGCACCTGCTCTACCCCGGCAGCACCCGGCCAGATTTCGTGCTGCGCGAGCGCCTCGACCAGGTGCTCCACGGTTCATGCCGCAAGCCGCACCATCCGGCGGCCGACGGCCTGCTGTGCGCCGACCGCCTGCTGGCCGCCTGCACCCAGCCGCAACAACGCCCCGCCGTGCTGTTGATGACCGGCGACCAGGTGTACGCCGATGACGTCGCCGGCCCCATGCTGCGGGCAATCCATGAACTGATCGAGCGCCTCGGGCTGTTCGACGAGCCGCTGGAGGGCGCCGTGGTCGACAGCGGCGCGGCGCTCTACCGACACCCGGCCTGCTACTACCACCGCGCCGACCTGCTGCCGGCCCAGGAGAGCAACGAAACCCTGCGCGAGCGCTTCTTCGGCGGCAAGCGCAAGCCGATCTTCTCGTCCAGCAATGCCGACAACCACCTGGTGACCTTCGCCGAGGTGATGGCCATGTACCTGCTGGTGTGGTCGCCGACGCCGTGGGCGCTGGTGCGGCTGGACATGCCGGCGGATCTCACCGAGCAGCGCCAGGCGCGCTACCGGCACGAACTGCCGCTGATCGAAGCGTTCCGCGATGGCCTGGGCCAGGTGGCGCGGGTCATGGCCCACCTGCCCTGTCTGATGATCTTCGACGACCACGACATCACCGATGACTGGAACCTCTCGGCGCAGTGGGAACAGACCGCCTATGGCCACCCGTTCTCGCGGCGCATCATCGGCAACGCGCTGCTCGGCTACCTGCTGTGCCAGGGTTGGGGCAACGACCCGGACGCCTGCGCGCCGCTGATCGAGCAGTGCCAACGCTTTGCCCAGCAGCGTGCCAGCCAGGATGAACTGATCGGCGAGCTGCTGCGCTTCCAGGGTTGGCAATATGAGCTGCCCAGCAACCCGCCGCTGCTGGTGCTGGACACTCGCACCCGCCGCTGGCGTAGCGAAAGCAACCTGGGCAAACCGTCCGGCCTGCTCGACTGGGAAGCGCTGTGCGAACTGCAGCAGGCGCTGATCGACCATCCTTCGGCGGTGATCGTCTCGCCGGCGCCGATCTTCGGGGTCAAGCTGATCGAAACCGTGCAGCGGGTTTTCAGTGCGCTGGGCTATCCACTGCTGGTGGATGCCGAGAACTGGATGGCCCACCGCGGCGCGGCACAGGTGATCCTCAACATCTTCCGCCACTCGCGCACGCCGGGGCATTACGTGGTGCTTTCGGGCGACGTGCATTACTCGTTCGTCTATGAAGTGCTGATCCGCCACCGTCAACGCAGCCCGCACCTGTGGCAGGTGACCAGCAGCGGTATCAAGAACGAGTTTCCCCGGCGCCTGCTGGATGTGCTCGACCGGCTCAACCGCTGGCTGTATTCACCGCGCTCGCCGCTCAACTGGTTCACCAAGCGTCGGGAGATGGAGGTGGTGCCGCGGGTGCCCAGCCACAGCAAGGCCGGTGAGCGGCTGTGGAACAGCGCGGGGCTGGGGCAGGTGTTTTTCGATGAGCAGGGGCGGCCGGAGCGGGTGTATCAGCTGAATGCCGATGGCACGGCGGCGACCGAATTCATCCAGGGCTGAAACAATCGCGGGGCAAGCCCGCTCCCACGCCGAATTGTGGGAGCGGGCTTGCCCCGCGATGAATATCAGTCAGGAACGCTCGAGCGCGCTCACCAGGTCGTGGAACGCCTCGCGGTTGGAGTCGTTCAGCCCCATGAGGATCTTGTGCGCCTCCAGCACCTTGGAACGCACCACGTCTTCGCTCTGATCCTGCGACGGCAGGTCGGTCAGGCACTCGGGGCATGGCACCGGGCGGTCGACGATGTTGAACACCTGGTCGAAGCCCATGGACTGCAACAGGCGCGAGATGTCCGGGTTGGTGGTGACCACGGTCGGCAGCAGGCCAACTTTCTGCCGCGACAGGATCGACAGCTTGGCCAACAGGCCCAGCGTGGTGCTGTCGATGCTTTCGGTTTCGGTCAGGTCGATGACGATGGCCGAGAAGTTCAGCGCAGTGAAAATCTTCTCGATCGTCGCATCCAGCGCCGAACACAGGGTCAGGCGCACTTCACCGACAAATTTCAGAACGAAGGTGCCGCTCTGTTCGGCGAACTGGATTCTACCGGTACTCATTCAAGGTTCCTGCTCAACACCAATAGGGCGATATCATCCGGCATCTCCCCAAGCGTAGCCAATTCGAATCGTTGGCGCAGCCCCTCCAGGCTACCCCCCGCTTCCTTGACGATTTCCGGCAAGGTCGCTTCCTTATCTTTGAGTGTGCCCCCTGGCAAAAGGTCCAGAATGCCATCGGACATGAGCGTGAGGCTGAACTGCGGTGGCAGCTCCAGCACCAGGTCCTGGTAGCTGGCCTCATCGAACAGCCCCACCGGCAGGCCGCGGCCTTCCAGGTAGCGGACTTCACCCGGGGTGTACAGCACCGGCAACGGCAAATGGCCGCCGACACTGTAGGTGAGCAGGCCGGTTTCCTCGTCGATGACGCCACCGACCATGGTCACATGCTTGCCCAGCTTGCAGTTGATCAGCCCGCGGTTGATGTGGCTGAGCACTTCAGAAGGCTTGAACTCGCGCAACTTGCTGCCGCGCTTGAATTCGAACAGCAAACGCGTGGTCATGAACTTGAGCAGCACGGTCACGAACGCCGACGACGCGCCATGGCCGGAAACGTCTGCCAGGTAGAACGCAATGCGCCGGTCATCCACGCGGAAGTAGTCGGCGAAGTCACCCGACAGGTACAGCGACGGGATGATCTGGTGCTCGAAGGTGTATTCGCCGGCAACCCAAGGGTTCTCGGGCAGCATGTTCATCTGCACCTGGCGCCCGGCGGTCTGGTCTTCCTGCAGCAGGTGCAGGCTGGCCTCGAGCTCGCGGTTGGCGGCTTCGAGCTTGTCGCGGTAGCGCTGGTTCTCCAGCACCAGGCGCGAGCGGTCGAGCGCGCGGCGCACCGAGTGCTCGAGCACGGCGAGGTCTTCAAGCGGCTTGATCAGGTAATCGGCGGCGCCCAGGCGCAAGGCCTCGACCGCGTCGCTCATGACACCGGCACCGGACACCACGATCACCGGCAACTGCGGCGCGCGCTCGCTGATCTGGCGGATCAGTTCGAGGCCGCCCATCTGCGGCATGCGCAGATCGCAGATCACGAGGTCGGGCTGGTGTTCTTCGAAGACCTGAAGGCCCTGCTGGCCGTTCCCGGCCTGGAGGACGCTGAAGCCACTGTCTTCCAGATAGGCGGCGAGGCTGGCACGGACCACATCGTCGTCATCGATAATCAGCAGCGTTGCACTGGTTTTCTGCATGTGGGCGAACGGCGCCGATTTGGTTGGCGTAGCGGGCGTCGGCAAGCCGGCGCAACGCTACTGGAATACTGTGTGATCACTCACTCTCTGAGTTGTAGGACAAGAAAACTCGCCCGGCAAATAGCAGTGGTGCCCTGTAAGGCGCAGACGGTACTCCCATCCGCCGGGCGTTTCAAGCACACAAGGGTCGAGTGCTGCGCAGTAATCACTCGTGGTTATTACGGGCTGTGTTTCGCACACTGTTATGCATATCCGCAGGCCCCCGCAGACGTTGCAGGCCTGCTCAGCAACTGGCGATTGCCGATGCAATTTGCCCGGACGTATGATCGGCGCTACAGCCTGCACAGCGGCGCAACCGATGGAAAGGACCGAGCATGCACCTGACGCCCGACAGCCACAGTGAAAAACGCGATTTCATCCGCATGCGCATCGACACCGAGGTCAGCCTGCTGCATGAGGGCCAGGTGATCGCTGCGGTGTGCCTGGACCTGTCCAGCAGCGGGATGCAGGTGCAGGCGCCACAGCGCTTCCAGGTGGGCGACCGCATCGAGGTGCGCATCGACTCCGACCACCCTGCCCTCAAGGGCTTGCATGCCAGCACCGAAGTGGTGTGGATTGCCGACCAACCAGGCGGCGAACAGAAGTTCGGCCTGCGCATCCTGGCCATGCACTGAACGCAAGACGCAAAAAGGCGACCCGAGGGTTAATGCCGGTCAGTTAAGCCCATTGGGGTCGCTGCGCGACCCTTCGCGGGTAAACCCGCTCCCACAGTACAGCGCTCGATTCAGACTTTGCGCGATCCTGTGGGAGCGGGTTTACCCGCGAAGGGCTGCAAAGCAGCCCCAATAAGTGCGATGAAGCGTTAACTGATTGGTATTAGGGCATGGGGGCATCATGCGCGTTGCCAGAGGCAATGGCGAGTGCCCCGGCCACCGTTACTGCGCGGCTGGCGGCACCTCCTCTTCATCCCGCCGATGCGCCCACTGGTACAACGCCGGCAGCACCAACAAGGTCAGCGCGGTGGACGACAGGATGCCGCCAATCACCACGGTCGCCAGCGGCCGTTGCACCTCGGCGCCAGTGCCGGTGGCCAAGGCCATGGGGATGAACCCCAGCGACGCCACCAGTGCGGTCATCAGCACCGGGCGCAGGCGGGTCAGCGCGCCCTCCTCGACCGCCGCACGCAGCCCTCGGCCCTCTTCGCGCAGGTTACGGATGAAGGCGATCATCACCAGGCCATTGAGCACTGCCACCCCCGACAGTGCGATGAACCCCACCCCCGCCGAGATCGACAGCGGGATATCCCGCAGCCACAGCGCCAACACGCCGCCCGTAAGGGCGAACGGGATACCGGTGAACACCAGCAGGCCGTCCTTGAGGTTGTTGAACATCATCAACAGCAACGCCATCACCAGCAGCAACGACACCGGCACCACCACCCGCAGGCGCTCGGCGGCCGACTGCAACTGTTCGAACTGGCCGCCCCAGCGGGTCCAGTAGCCCGGCGGGATCTGCACCTTGTCGATCAGCGCCTGCGACGCCTCTTCGACGAACGAGCCAAGGTCACGGCCGCGCACGTTGGCGCTGACCACCACCACCCGCTTGCCGTCCTCGCGGCTGATCTGGTTGGGGCCCAGTTGCAGGTTCAAGGTGGCCACCTGGGACAACGGGATGAAGCCGATCTGCGTGGCGCCGCTGGCGGCACTGGCGGGCACCGGGATCAACAGGCTGGACAGCCCGTCGACATCGGTGCGCAGGGCTTCGGGCAGGCGCACCACCATGTCGAAGCGGCGGTCGCCCTCGTACAGGGTGCCGGCGCTGCGCCCGCCCACGGCGATGGCGATGGCGTCCTGCACGTCGCCCACGTTCAGGCCGTAACGTGCGGCCTTGTCGCGGTCGATGTCGATGGTCAGCACCGGCAGGCCGGTGGTCTGCTCGACCTTCACTTCCGAGGCCCCCGGCACCTGCTGCAGGCCGGCGGCGATCTGCGCGGCAGTGCGGTTGAGCACTTCCATGTCGTCACCGAACACCTTCACCGCGACATCGCTGCGCACCCCGGAGATCAGCTCGTTGAAGCGCAGCTGGATCGGCTGCGACAGCTCGTAGTTGCTACCCGGCACGCTGGCTGCGGCGCGTTGCACTTCGGCGATCAGCTCATCCCGCGGTTTGCCCGGGTCTTGCCATTGCTCGCGCGGCTTGAGCATCACGTAGGCATCGGAGATGTTCGGCGGCATCGGGTCGGAGGCGATTTCCGCGGTACCGGTACGGGCGAACACCCGCTCCACTTCCGGTACCCGCTCGATGATGGTTTTTTCCAGGCGCTGCTGCATGTCCACCGACTGCGACAGGCTGGTGCCCGGCACACGCAAGGCCTGTAACGCGAAGTCGCCCTCGCTGAGGCTGGGGATGAACTCGCTGCCCATACGGTTGGCCAGCACGCCCGACAGCAGCACCAGGGTGGCGGCGCCGGCAAAGGCCAGGTTGCGCCGACCCAGCACCCAGTCCAGCACCGGGGCATAGCGGCGGCGCGCGGCGCGCATCACCACGCCCTCCTCTTCCTTGACCTTGCCGGTAACGAACAGCGCGATGGCCGCCGGCACGAAGGTCACCGAGAGGATCATCGCCCCCAGCAGCGCCAGCACCACGGTGAAGGCCATGGGGTGGAACATCTTGCCCTCGACCCCGGTCAGGGCAAAGATCGGCAGGTACACCACCATGATGATCAACTGCCCGTAGATCAGCGGCCGACGCGCCTCGCGGGCGGCGGCGAACACTTCATGGAAGCGCTCGGCACGGGTCAGGATGCGGCCATGGCGCTGCTGGGCGTGGGCCAGGCGGCGAATGGCGTTCTCGACGATCACCACCGCGCCGTCGACGATGATGCCGAAGTCCAGGGCGCCGAGGCTCATCAGGTTGGCGCTGACCTTGTTGCTGAACATGCCGGTGAAGGTGAACAGCATCGACAGCGGGATCACCATGGCGGTGATCAGCGCCGCGCGGATGTTGCCCAGGAACAGGAACAGCACGGCGATCACCAGGATCGCGCCTTCGATCAGGTTCTTCTTCACCGTGGCGATGGCTTTTTCGACCAGGTTGGTGCGGTCGTACACGGTAACCGCCACCACGCCCTTGGGCAGGCTGCGGTTGATCTCCTCCAGCTTGGCGGCCACGGCCTGGGACACGGTGCGGCTGTTCTCGCCGATCAGCATGAACACCGTGCCCAAGACCACCTCACGGCCGTTCTCGGTGGCCGCGCCCGAGCGCAGCTCCTGGCCCAGGCCCACCTCGGCCACATGGCTGACGCGGATCGGCGTGCCATCGACACTGGAAATGACGATGTTGGCGATGTCCTCGGCCGAAGCCACCTGGCCCGGCGCACGGATCAGCAGCTGTTCGCCGTTGCGCTCGATGTAGCCGGCGCCGACGTTGGCGTTGTTGCGCTCCAGTGCCGCGATCAGGTCGTTGAGGGTGAGTTTGTAGGCCGCCAGGCGCTTGGGCTCCGGCGCGATCAGGTACTGCTTGGCATGGCCGCCGATGCTGTTCACCTCGGCCACGCCCGGCACGTTGCGCAGCTGCGGCTTGATGATCCAGTCCTGGATCACCCGCAGGTCGGTGGCGGTATAGGGCGTGCCGTCGTCCTTCAGCGCGCCGCCCTTGGCCTCCACGGTCCACAAGAATATCTCGCCCAGGCCGGTGGAAATCGGCCCCATGGCTGCCTCGATGCCTTCGGGCAGTTGCTCACGCGCCACCTGCAGGCGCTCGTTGACTAGCTGGCGGGCGAAGAAGATATCGGTGCTGTCATCGAAGATCACCGTCACCTGCGACAACCCCGAGCGCGACAGCGAGCGGGTCTGCTTGAGGCCCGGCAGGCCGGCCATGGCGGTTTCGATGGCGAAGGTGATGCGCTGCTCGGTCTCCAGCGGTGAGTAACCGGGCGCGGCGGTGTTGATCTGCACCTGGACGTTGGTGATGTCGGGCACCGCGTCGATGGGCAGTTTCTGGTAGCTGTGGATGCCCACGGCGGCCATCAGCACCACGGCGAGCATCACCACCAGGCGTTGCTCGATGGCGAACTGGATCAGGCGTTCGAACATGTCAGGCGTTCCCGGTCAGTGGCTGTGTTCGGCCGAGCCTTTGCCCAGCTCGGACTTGAGGACGAAGCTGCCGGCGGCAGCCACCTGGGTACCGGCGGCGAGCCCTTCGTGGATCTCCACCTGGCCGCCATCGCGACGGCCTGGTTTTACCGGGCGGGCCTCGAAGCCTTCCTCGGTACGAGCGAACACCACGGTCTGCTCTTCCCAGGTTTGCAGGGCCGCTTCAGGCACCACGACGGCCGCGTCGAAACGCTCGACGGTGACGGCGATGTTGACGAACAACCCCGGGCGCCAGGCGCCATTGGGGTTGGCCAGGGTGGCGCGTACGGTGGCGGCGCGGTTCTGCTCGCCCAGCAGGCTGCCGACGTAGTTGACCTTGCCTTGCACCTGGGCGCCGAGGTCCGGTGCGCTGACGGTCACGCCACGGCCGCTGACCACTTTGTCCAGGTCGCGCGGGGCCACGGCGAAGGTGGCCCAGACCCGGCTCAGGTCGGACAGGGTGAAGGCGTTGCTGGTCTCGTCCACCACCTCGCCCACGGTCAGGTGCTTTTCCACCACCACCGCATCGAACGGCGCGCGCAGCTCATAGCGGTTGCCCTTGCCGGCCGGCGCCACGGCGGCGACTTTCTGCCCGGCGTTGGCGGCGGCGATCTCGGCCTCCTGCAGGGCCTGGCGGGCCTGCAGGTAGTCCTGCTCGGCGCTGATGCGCTCCTGCCACAGCTGCTTTTCGCGCTCGAAGGTCAGGCGTGCCAGTTCCAGACGGCGCTGGGCCGCCTGCTGCTCGCTGCGCAGCTCGGAGATCTGCTGACTGGCGATCACCGCCAGCACCTGGCCGCGCTTGACCGCCTGACCGAGGTCGGCATGCACCGACTCGACCACGCCGGGTACCCGGGGGACCACGTGGGCGGTGCGGTCTTCGTCGAAGCGGATCTCGCCGGGGAAGCTGATGGCGGTGCCCAGGGTTTGCGGGCCTGCGGTGACCAACTGCACGCCGGCGGCTTGGATCTGTTCGGCGCTGAGGTGCAACTGGCCCTCTTCTTCGGCGTGGCTTTCACCTTCGGACGCACCATGGCCGTGGCCATCGTCCTTTGCTTCGGCATGGCCGTGGTCTTCTTCGCCATGGTCATCGTGCTGGGCCTGGCTGCTGGAGGCCTGGCCGAGGGTGCCGGTCCAGGCCAGGCCGCCGAGGCCGAGGGCGGCCAGGGCTGCGGCGAGGATCGCGAGTTTGCGGGGGTTGGTCATGGAGGCTCCTGCTGGGGGAAATCGTCAGTTGCAATTCGGGCCCCATCGCGGGGCAAGCCCGCTCCCACAACGGCAAAGTCAAGGTTCGTGGGAGCGGGCTTGCCCCGCGATGGGCTGCGGCTCAAAGCTCGCCGTAGATGCGTTCCACCTGCGCCCGGGCATCGGTGGCCGAGGCCAGCGCCTCGAGGTACAACCCGCGCGCCTCGATCAAGGTGCGCTGGGCGTCGAGCACATCGAGAAACGCGAACTTGCCCATTTCGAAGCCTCGGGTCGCGGTGTCCACCGCCTGCTGCGCCGCCGGCAGGATGGTGCGGTCGTAGGCCTGCACCTCGCCCATGGCCGTGGCCCACTGGTCGAGGGCACTGCGGGTATCGCTGCGCAGGCGCAACTCCACGGCATTGCGCAGGTCGCGGGCCTAGTCGGCGCGGCGCGAAGCGGCCAGCACGTTGCCCTGGTTACGGTCGAACAGCGGCAGCGGCATCGACAGCCCCACCACATTGACCCGCTCACGGTCCTCGCGGCTGTACTGGCTGCCGACGCTGACGGTCAGGTCGGGGATGCGCTTGGCCTTCTCCGAGCCCAGGCTGGCCTCGCCGCGCTCGATCTGCGCCGCGGCCAGGCGCCAGTCGGCGGTTTGCTCGACCTTGCCCAGCAACTGCTCGGCCTGGGGTGCCGGGCCGGGTGACAGGGTGGTGCCGTCGAGGCTGTCGAAGCCTGCCTGGGCGCTGCCGGTCAGCCGCGCCAGAGACTGCCAGGCCACGCTGCGCTCGGTACGGGCACGGCGCACCGCCGCCTCGGCCTGGGCCAACTGCACCTGGGCGCGGGTGGCCTCGACCGGTGACGACTGGCCGGCCTTGACCCGCCCTTGCACCACCCGCAGCCCGCGCTCGGTCAGGGTTTGGGACTGCTGCGCCAGCTCTAGCGCGGTCTGTGCGCGCAGGGCGGCGTGGAAGGCCTGGATCACGTCGGCGCGCAGGCCATTGCGCTGGCGCTCAAGTTCCAGTTGGGCGACCGTCTGGCCGGCCTCGGCCACGTCGATGCGCGCCCCGCGCTTGCCGCCCAGTTCCAGCGGTTGGCTCAGGGTGACGGTGGTGGTGCTGGTATCGCGGCGGGTGTCCTCGACCTCCCAGGACAGCTCTGGGTTGGGGATCAGCCCGGCCTGGCGGCGCTCGCCCTCGGCAATGCCGATCTCGCGGCCGGCGGCGGCGAGTTCGGGGTTTTCGGCGAAGGCGGCGGCGAGCGCCTGGTCCAGGCTCAGGCCCTGGGCGCTGGCTGGGCCGGCCAGCAACAGGCAGAGCAAGGCGATCTTGCGGGGGATGGGCACGGCTTGAGTCCTCGTCGACGCGCGGCGGAATACGTTGGCGAGGGACTGTAGGGAGCGGTGGTTATCGGGGGGGTGGCGTGAAGATTACAATTTTGTAATTTCGGGGGGCCTGGCCTGGATCGTAGGTGGGCCACCAGGTGTAGGGCGACAGCCTTGCAGCGCTCGATCTCATAGGCGCAGCAAAAACCCCGGCGAACCCATTCCAGCCCCACCCAGTCCGATAATCGCCCATTTTCCAAACCAGCCATTTGACGAAACTAACCGGGTAGTACAAAACTCAAGGTATCCAAAAACAACAAAGCGATACCCCGCCATGACACCCCGAATCCTCGTGCTCAACGGCCCCAACCTGAACCTGCTGGGCACCCGCGAACCGGCCCAGTATGGCCACGAAACCCTGGCCGACCTGGCCAACCTGTGCGCCACCAGTGCCGCTGAACTGGGCCTGGAGCTGGAATTTCGCCAGACCAACCACGAAGGCGAACTGCTCGACTGGATCCACGCCGCCCGTGGCCGCTGCCACGGCATCCTGATCAACCCCGCCGCCTGGACCCACACCTCGGTCGCCATCCGCGACGCGCTGATCGCCAGCGAACTGCCGGTGATCGAAGTGCACCTGTCCAACGTGCACAAGCGCGAACCGTTCCGTCACCTGTCGTTCGTCTCCAGCATCGCCGTCGGCGTGATCTGTGGCCTCGGCAGCCAAGGCTACAAGATGGCCCTGGCGTACTTCGGCGCGCACTTCAAGGAGCAGGCATGAGCACTCCAGGCATCCTCGCCGGCCTGATCGGCCGTGGCATCCAGGCCTCGCGCACCCCGGCGCTGCACGAACACGAAGGCGATGCCCAGGCGCTGCGCTACCTGTACCGGCTGATCGACGCCGACCGACTGGGCGTGGACGACAGCGCCCTGCCCCAGCTGCTGGATGCGGCCGAACGCACCGGCTTCACCGGGCTGAACATCACCTTCCCGTTCAAGCAGGCGATCCTGCCCTTGCTCGACGAACTGTCGGACGAGGCAAGGGGTATCGGCGCGGTGAACACCGTGGTGCTGCGTGACGGCAAGAGGGTCGGCCACAACACCGACTGCCTGGGCTTCGCCGAGGGCCTGCGGCGCGGTCTTCCGGATGTAGCCAAACGCTTGGTGGTACAACTGGGCGCCGGTGGTGCGGGCTCGGCGGTGGCCCATGCGCTGCTGGCCGAAGGGGTCGAGCGGCTGGTGCTGTTCGAGGTGGACGCTGCCCGGGGCCAGGCGCTGGTGGACAACCTTACCCAACGCTTCGGCGCCGGCCGCGCCGTCCTCGGCAGCGACTTGGCCTGCGCAGTGGCCGAGGCCGATGGCCTGGTCAACACCACGCCGGTGGGCATGACCAAGCTGCCGGGCATGCCCCTGCCGGCCACGCTGCTGCATGCCCGGCTGTGGGTGGCGGAGATCATCTATTTCCCGCTGGAGACCGAACTGCTGCGCCATGCCCGGGCCCTGGGCTGCCGCACGCTGGATGGCGGCACCATGGCGGTGTTCCAGGCGGTGAAGGCGTTCGAACTGTTCAGCGGGCGCACGGCCGATGCCGAGCGCATGCAGGCGCATTTCGCCAGTTTTGACTGAGCGAACCATCGCGGGGCAAGCCCGCTCCCACGATGCTGCCTTGAGTGCTTGCGTGGGAGCGGGCTTGCCCCGCGATGGGCGTTACGCGATCAAGCCTTGATGTAGCGCATCACCGCCTCGCAGATCACCTGCTTGTGGCGCTGCTTGACCTGCTCGTCCGACAGGTCGATCTGGAAGATATCGCCAAAGGTGTGACGGTTGGACACCCGGTAGAAGCAGAACGAACTCATCAGCATGTGCAGGTCGATCACCTCGATCCCCGGGCGGAACACGCCTTCGCGCACGCCACGGGCGAGGATCTTGCCCAGCGCATCGAGCACCATGCTGCTCATCTCACGGATCACCGGCGACTGCTTGACGTACTCGCCGTAGTGAATGTTCTCGGTGCAGACAATGCGCACGAAATCGACGTTGTTGGCGTGGTGATCGAAGGTGAACTCCACCAGGCGCTGGATCGCCTGCTCAGGCTCCAACGACTCCAGGTCGAGGCTGTGCTCGGTCTTGCGGATATCGCCGTAGAGCTTGACCAGGCACTCGACGTACAGCTGCTCCTTGCTGCCGAAGTAGTAGTAGATCATGCGCTTGGAAGTGGCGGTGCGCTCGGCGATGGCGTCCACCCGCGCGCCGGCCAGGCCTTGCTGGACGAACTCGGTGATGGCGGCCTGGAGAATGTTCTCGCGGGTCTTCTCCGGGTTGTTCTTGCGCGTTTTGCGCACCCCTTCGGCTTCTGGCTGGACTACCGAATCACTCATACCGACTCACAGGCTCATTGTAGGAATCCGCCGGATTATCCGTGAGCCGAGCGGCGCAGGGAAGCGCGCTGTTGGTCGGGTGGTCAGGTTTGACCCATCAGGCCTCATCGCGGGGCAAGCCCGCTCCCACGCAGTTGAGACAGTGGCGTGGGAGCGGGCTTGCCCCGCGATGCTTCACAACACCGGCTTGCGCCCTGCCCCGCTACGCGCCTTGGCCATCGCGGCCAAGCGCACCGCCACATTGGCCGCGCCGTAGCCGGCATAGCCACCCTTGCGCTGCAGGATCTCGAAGAAGAACCGCCCTTCGAACGGCTCGGTGTACACGTGGAACAGCTCGCCGCCCTGGGCATCGCGGTCGTACAGCACGTTGTAGTACGCCAGTTCACTCAGGAACTCATCGTCGAAATCGAAGCGCGCCGCCAGGTCGTCGTAGTAGTTCAGCGGGATCTCCAGCAACGGCACCCCGGCCTCCTTGGCCCGGGCCACTTCGCGGAAGATGTCGTCGCAGTCGAAGGCGATATGGTGCACACCCGAACCGCGATAACTGTTCAGCGCATGGGCGATGGCGGTATTGCGGTTCTCGGAGATGTTCAGCGGCACACGCAAAGTGCCGCAGTGGCTGCGCAGGGCGCGGCTCTTGACCAGGCCATAGGGGTCAGGCAGTACCACCTCGTCATCGGCGGTGAAATCGAACACGCTCTTGTAGAACAGCACCCAGCTGTCCAGCGCCTCGGCGGGCAGCGCCAGGGCCATATGGTCGATGCGCTGCAGGCCGCCGCTGGCGCTGACGCCCTGCTCCAGGCAAAAGTCGGTGTCGTAGATGCTCAGGCCTGCGCCTTCGGGCTCTACCAGGTACAGCAGGCTGCCATCCGGCGCCCGCACGGACGGGATCTCCCGCTCGTTGGGGCCGACCAGGCCACGGAACGGCTGGCCGCGGTAGGCGGTGGCGCGATGCAGCGCCGCCTGGCCGTCCTTCACCCGCAACGCGGTGGCGCACAGCGACGGGCCGTGGGCCTCGAAGAAGTTGTGGGCGAACGAATAGGGTTCGGCATTGAGCACGATATTGATATCGCCCTGGCGCAGCAGGCGCACGGCCTTGCTGCGATGCGCGCCGGCCTCGGCGAAGCCCAGGCGCTTGAGCCACACGCCCAGGCGCGCGCCGACCGCCTCGTCGACCGCGAACTCAAGAAACTCCACGCCGTCGTAGGCGCTGGCGGCAGGCGGCGCAAACAGCACGCCCGGTTCGACGGCCCGAGCCTCACGCGCCAGCTGCAGGCGGGTCTTTTCTTCCAGGTACAGCAGCGAGCGCAGGCCATCGGCGGCATTCTGCCGAGGGGGCGCGGCGCGAAAACCATCGTTGAACACCTCCAGCGACAACGGCCCACGGTATCCCGTGGCCAGGATCGGCGCGAGGAAACCGGCCAGGTCCATCTCGCCCTGCCCCGGGAAACAGCGGAAATGCCGGCTCCACTCCAGCACGTCCATGGCCAGGATCGGCGCATCGGCCATCTGCACGAAAAAGATCTTGTCGCCCGGGATGTCACGGATGGCGCTCGGGTCGCCCTTGAGCGACAGGGTGTGGAAGCTGTCGAGGATCACCCCCAGCGCCGGGTGGTCGGCCTGGCGCACCAGGTTCCACACCTGCTGGTAGGTGTTGACGTGGCGGCCCCAGGCCAAGGCCTCGTAGCCGATGCGCAGGCCACGGTCACCGGCGTGCTCGGCCAGCAGGCGCAGGTCGTCCACCAGCAGTTGCTCATCGCCCAGGGCATCGGGCTGCACGTTGCTGCATACCAGCACCAGGTCGGTGCCCAGCTCCTGCATCAGGTCGAACTTGCGTTCGGCGCGGTCGAGGTTCTTGTGCAAGCGGTCGCGACGGCAGCCCTCGAAGTCGCGAAATGGCTGGAACAGGGTGATGGCCAGCCCCAGGTCGGCGCACATCTGGCGGATTTCACGGGGGCTGCCGGCGTAATACAGCAGGTCGTTTTCGAAGATCTCGACGCCGTCGAAGCCCGCGGCGGCGATGGCTTCGAGTTTCTCTGGCAGGGTGCCGCTGAGGGACACGGTGGCGATCGAACGCTGCATGGCGGGTGTTCCTTGTTATTTGGGGGTGTGCAATGAACTCATCGCGGGGCAAGCCCGCTCCCACGACTGGCAACTGTGGGAGCGGGCTTGCCCCGCGATCAGCTGGCACGATCGATTATTCGCAGGTAAAGTCGCCCCGGCAATGCACTTTGTACGAAACAGTTAGTTTTTGTTCGATTACCGAACAAAACCCGTTTCGACGAATTGATTCACCCCGCCCCGTGAACAACCATGAACACCAGTCGCAGGCCCGCCGGCCTTTCTTGCTGCCACGCCGGTCGTTCGGCGGAACCTGCGCTGTACAGCCCAACGTCACCACATAATAAGTTCAATAAAACGGGTACCGACCTATGCTCAGCTTCCTCGCCCTGCGACCCGCATCGCCTCGTTCGTCTTCTCCCCATAGCCCCGTTGCCGTGCCCCGCGCGCGCTGACCACCGGCCCCTGACAAGAACAACGGAGACAACATGGCCCACTCAAGTTCCCAAGCCAAGAAAGCCACCGCCAGCGGATGGATCGGCTCTGCCCTCGAGTACTACGACTTCTTCATCTATGCCCAGGCCGCGGCGCTGATCTTCCCGCAGATTTTCTTCCCCAACACCGACCCGAAGATGGCCATCATCGCCTCGCTGGCCACCTACGGCGTGGGCTACCTGGCGCGCCCGGTGGGTGCCTTCGTGCTCGGCCACTGGGGTGATACCCGTGGGCGCAAGAACGTGCTGCTGCTGTGCATGTTCCTGATGGGCCTGTCGACCATGGCCGTGGGCCTGCTGCCCACCTACCACGACATCGGCCTGCTCGCCCCGGCGCTGCTGGTGGTGCTGCGCCTGGTGCAGGGCTTCGCCGTGGCCGGCGAGATCTCCGGGGCCAGTTCGATGATCATGGAGCACGCCCCCTTCGGCCGCCGCGGCTACTACGCAAGTTTTACCCTGCAGGGCGTGCAGGCCGGCCAGGTAATGGCGGCGGCGGTGTTCCTGCCACTGGCCTACTTCATGCCCAGCGACGCGTTCAACGAGTGGGGCTGGCGCATTCCGTTCCTGATGAGCGCCGTGGTGCTGATCGCCGGTTTCATCATCCGCAAAGAGGTGCACGAGACCCCGGCCTTCGTCCAGGAAGAAAAACAGGACAAGGTGGCCAAGTCGCCAATCAGCGAAGCCTTCCGCCACAGCTGGAAGCACATGGTGCTGGTGATGTTCATGGCCCTGATGAACGTGATCCCGGTGGTCGCCACCATCTTCGGCGCGGCCTACGCGGTGCAGCCGGCCTACGGCATCGGCTTCGACAAGAGCGTGTACCTGTGGATCCCGGTGGTGGGCAACATCGTCGCGGTGCTGGTGATCCCCTTCGTCGGCAACCTTTCCGACAAGATCGGCCGCCGCCCGACCATGATCGCCGGTTGCCTGGGCTCGGGCCTGCTGGCCTTCGTCTACCTGTACGCGATCAGCATCCAGAACGTGCCGCTGGCGTTCGTCGCCTCGATAGTCATGTGGGGCATGGTCTACCAGGGCTACAACGCAGTGTTCCCAAGCTTCTACCCAGAGCTGTTCCAGACCCGCTACCGGGTTTCGGCCATGGCCATCGCGCAGAACATCGGCACCATGCTCACCGCCATGCTGCCGGCGCTGTTCGCCATGGTGGCGCCACCGGGCTCGGACAACATCCCGATGGTGGTCGGTGGCTTGGCGTTCTTCATTACCTGCGTGTGCGCCTTTGCCGCGTACCTGGCGCCAGAGACGCACCGCCTGGCCATGGAGGATCTGGGCAATCCGCAGGCCCAGCCCATGGAGCGCGAAGCCTATGAAGCCAGCCGCAAGGGCAGTTTGAAGGCGTTCACTCACTAACAACCAAGGGCCGCTCAGCGGCCCTTTTGCTATCCCCTTGGAACACGCGCCACTCACCAAAACGGGTGATTTCGGCGATTGCGCGGGTGTGGGAGCATTTCTCCAACCCCAGGGCCCAGGACCGGCGCCCGTTCAAGCAGAGGACCTGCCCCCCGATTGCATCCCCCTTGCGCGACTTCCAAGAAAGAGAAAAAGCCATGAATGCTCCCTTCGCACCGCAACGCCAGACCCAGGACTACCAGCAGGCCGACGCCGCCCACCACATCCATGCGTTCCTGGACCAGAAAGCCCTGAACGCCGAAGGGCCGCGGGTGATGGTGCGGGGTGAGCGCCTGAACCTGTGGGACAACGACGGCAACCGCTACCTCGACGGCATGTCCGGCCTGTGGTGCACCCAGCTTGGCTATGGCCGCCGCGACCTGACCGCCGCCGCCGCCGCGCAGATGGACCAGCTGGCCTACTACAACATGTTCTTCCACACCACCCACCCGGCGGTGATCGAGCTGTCCGAGCTGCTGTTCAGCCTGCTGCCGGGCCACTACAGCCACGCCATCTACACCAACTCCGGCTCCGAGGCCAACGAGGTGCTGATCCGCACCGTGCGCCGTTACTGGCAGGTGGTCGGCCAGCCGCAGAAGAAGATCATGATCGGCCGCTGGAACGGCTACCACGGCTCGACCCTGGCGGCCACCGCCCTGGGCGGCATGAAGTTCATGCACGAGATGGGCGGGCTGATTCCCGACATCGCCCACATCGACGAGCCCTACTGGTACGCCGCCGGCGGCGAGCTGACCCCGGCCGAATTCGGCAAGCGCTGCGCCCTGCAACTGGAAGAGAAGATTCTCGAACTGGGCGCCGAGAACGTCGCAGGCTTCATCGCCGAGCCGTTCCAGGGCGCTGGCGGCATGATCTTCCCGCCCGAGAGCTACTGGCCGGAAATCCAGCGCATCTGCCGCCAGTACGACGTGCTGCTGTGCGCCGACGAAGTGATCGGCGGCTTCGGCCGCACCGGCGAATGGTTCGCCCACGAATACTTCGGCTTCCAGCCCGACACCCTGTCCATCGCCAAGGGCCTGACCAGCGGCTACGTGCCCATGGGCGGCCTGGTGCTGAGCAAGCGCATCGCCGAAGCGCTGGTGGAGCGCGGCGGCGTGTTCGCCCACGGCCTGACCTACTCCGGCCACCCGGTGGCCGCTGCGGTGGCAGTGGCCAACCTCAAGGCCCTGCGCGACGAAGGCGTCGTCGGCACGGTGAAGGACGACACCGGCCCCTACCTGCAGCAGTTGCTGCGCGAAACCTTCGCCGATCACCCGTTGATCGGCGACATCCAGGGTACCGGCCTGCTGGGCGCCCTGCAGTTCGCCGAAGACAAGGCCACCCGCAAGCGCTTCGCCAACGAGAACGACCTGGCCTGGCAGTGCCGCACCTTCGGTTTCGAAGAAGGCGTGATCATTCGCTCCACCCTTGGCCGCATGATCATGGCCCCGGCCCTGATCGCCACCCGCAGCGAACTCGACGAGCTGGTGGAAAAGACCCGCATCGCCGTCGACCGCACCGCACGCCTGGTCGGCAAGCTCTGACCTGAACCTACCGCCCACCCCAACCAGGGTGGGCGGCTTGCGTGCACGTGCACGGCCCCGGCCGCCCCGCCTCAAGTGAAGCTCTCCAGACGGTACGCGCCCCGCGCGTACCGCGGCGTCCTGTCGTCAATTTCCAGGAGTTCGCAATGCATACAACAACAAATACAGCCGATGCTCATGCCCACCCTTCCCCATCCCAGGCCAGCGCAAGCGGGCGTTTCCGGCAGTCCATGGGCCTGACCGCCCTGGTGCTGTTCGGCCTGGCGTACATGGTGCCGCTGGCGGTATTCACCACCTACGGCTTGGTCACCCAGATGACCAAGGGCCACCTGCCCACCGCCTACCTGCTGACCCTCGCCGCCATGCTGCTGACCGCCTACAGCTACGGCCGCATGGTCCAGGCCCACCCGTTCTCCGGTTCGGTGTACACCTACACCCGCAAGGCCTTCGGCAGCTACTTCGGCTTCATGGCCGGCTGGACCTTGCTGCTCGACTACATCTTCCTGCCGTTGCTCAGCTACCTGCTGATCGGCATCTACATGGCCGAGTACTTCCCCGCCGTGCACGCCTGGGTGTGGGTGCTCGGTTCCATCGCCCTGGTGACCTTCCTCAACCTGATCGGCATCGAATCCATCACCCGGGTCAACTGCGTGCTGGTGGTGGCCCAACTGGTGTTCATCGTGGTCTTCGTCGGCCTGTCGATCCAGAATATGGGCGCCCAGGCCGAGCCGGTTTCGCTGCTCAAGCCGTTCCACCACGAAGGCTTCGACATGCCGCTGATCATGACCGGCGCGGCGGTGCTGTGCCTGTCGTTCCTGGGCTTCGACGCGGTGTCGACCATGGCCGAGGAAACCGCCAATCCCAAGTTCCGCATCCCCCTGGCGATCATGGCGGTGACCCTGTTCGGCGGCCTGCTGTTCCTGATCGTGTCGTGGTGTGCGCAGATGGTGTTCCCCGAGTGGGCCATCTTCAAAGACCCGGACTCCGCCTCGCTGGACGTGATGCGCCGCGTCGGTGGCGAGCTGATGGTCACCGCCTTCACCGCCACTTACGTCGCCGGCTGCTTCGCCTCGGCGATGGTGTCCCAGGCCAGCGTGTCGCGGGTGCTGTTCGCCATGGGCCGCGACGGCGCGCTTCCTAAAGTGTTCGGCCGCCTGGTCACCAGGAAGCGCGTGCCCGCCACCGCGATCATGCTGGTCAGCCTGCTGTCGCTGATCGCCCTGTTCATCACCCTCGACACCGTCGCCAACATGATCAGCTTCGGCGCGCTGTTCGCCTTCTCGGCGGTGAACCTGGCGGTGGTCAAGCACTACCTGGTGGACCAGAAACTGCGCGGGGGCCGCAACTGGCTGCTGTATGGCGCGATTCCGGCGCTGGGCTTTCTGACCACCATCTGGTTGTGGACCAGCCTGTCGAGCATGTCGTTCATGATCGGCTTGAGCTGGATGGCGTTGGGGTTCCTGTGTCTGCTGGGGATCACCAAGGCGTTTCGGGTCAAGTTGCCGGCGTTGCAGATGGCGGAGTGAGGGGTTGGATTGGTGAAACTCGAGAGGAGCACATTTGTGCTCCTTTTTGTTTTCTCGCATAAGTAGAACTAATCAACAATGAGGAGAATTGATTAAACTAATGGCCCGCTGAAATGCACACTGCCGTCTTTCAAACGGGAGAAACCTTATGTCAGGGGAAAAATCGATCTCAGCTCTGCTCCGCGGCATGAGCCCAATCCTCAATGAAGGCGACTTTGTGTTCTGCACAGTGGCGGACACTTGCGCGCTTCAGGGTACCGATGTGCTTGGTACTTTCCGCGAAAAAGAAGGCCTCACTGCAATCATTGAGCGCGAACGCGCTGATGCACTGGGCCTTGAGTACAGTTTTGTGGCAGCTTGGATCACGCTCACGATCCACTCGGCGCTTGATGCGGTGGGTTTGACGGCCGCATTCGCGACCGCACTTGGAAAAGCTGGCATCAGTTGCAACGTGATCGCAGCCTTCTACCATGATCACATTTTCGTAGCCAAGGATGATGCCGCCAAAGCCATGGATGTCCTCCATGCCTTATCTCGCGCAGGCGAATCCAGTTAGCCCTCAGCCATGGTGATTGCGGTTTACCTATTGGCGCGACGCGCATCCTGTGGGAGCGGGTTTACCCGCGAAGCAGGTGCCGCGGTGGTGAGGGAGGACAAGGATAGTCAGCCCGATCCAGAGGCGCTAAACGAACCAACGCGGCCATTCGTGACGAAGGTGATCTTTGTGGGAGCGGGCTTGCCCCGCGAACACGGGCGTAGCCCGTGCCAGGCTACTCCTTTTCATGGGCCGGCCTCTTCGCGGGACAAGCCCGCTCCTACAGAATCACTGCCAGCTTCATCGGCAGCTTCGGGTCGATTGCCGCCACTTTACACGGCACACCGCATTTAGTGCTCGAGGCTGTACAGGTAGAGAGCCCATTTCATCGCTGTGTTACCTGCCGAACCCAGCTTGAACCAAGTTAAAAAGAGGGCTGGCGAAATTGGGAGCAACATTGCCAGCCCCCTGAAAACTTCAAGACCTAGGCTGGCTTGAGTGCAGGCCCAATCCATTTGTTCACCGTCGGGGCTTGCCACTGCTCCAGAGCGCTGATCAACACAGATGGATCCGTGTGATAAATCAGCATCTCATTGTGCTCGGCCTTCATGAATCCTTGCGCCACAGCATGATCGAACAAATGGCGCACCGGTTCGAAAAAACCATCGATGTTCATGCAAGCCACGCCTTTTTGGTGTTCGCCCAGCTGGGTCAGCGTCGCCACTTCAAACAACTCCTCGAAGGTTCCAAGGCCGCCGGGCAAGGCAATGAATGCATCGGCGCACTCGCTCATGCGGGCCTTGCGCGTGCGCATGTCGTCGGTCACTTCATATCGGCTCAGTCGTTGATGCATATGGCCGAGTTCAAACAACAAGCGGGTGATGATGCCGACGACTTCGCCGCCCTCGGCGAGCACGCTATCGGCTATTACGCCCATCAGGCCTTTGTCGCTGCCACCGTAGACCAGACGCAGGCGGCGCTTGGCGATCTCACGGCCCAACGCGCGAGCGCTATCAGCATAAGCGGGGTTGAAACCGTGGTTGGAGCCCGTGAATACCGCAATGCTTCGCAGTGGAGCTCTCATCATCGTATTGCTTCCTGCTGGAGGCGATTCAGGCTGTAACTCGATGGTGACGGGAAAACCAGCGCGTGCAGTATGTTCATGTGATCCATGTGTGTAGATGAGGACAGGATCCGTATGGTGCAGTCGCTGGGCCCCGCGACAAAGAGCCAAGAATCTTCCCTCGGGCTGGGCCATGACCACCTGTAGCGATAGCTGACTAGAGCAGCGCCAGAACGCGTTTCCCAAGCTGTTCGGCGCTGGCTTGCGAATCGACGTTGGCGAAGCCGAGCATCAGTCCGCTATGGCTCCGGGTGGCGATGCAACAATCACTCAAAGCCTCGGCGTACAGCCCCGCTTGCAGTAAGCGTTCGACCAGCGCGCGGTCGGACTGCGGCTGTGTCAGGCGCATTATCAAATGCATGCCTCCCGGCTGCGCATCGAGGCTGATGTGATCACCCAGGGCCTGCTTGAGCCCCTTCGCCACTGCCTCGCGCCGCTCACCGTAGAGCTTGCGCATGCGCTGGATATGACGAGCGAAGTGACCTTCGCTCATGAAGGTCGCAACGATGGCCTGAGTCAGCTCCGGACAACCACCCAGAAAGGTCTGGCTGGCCTGTTCGAAAGGTTCGACCAAGGCCGCGGGGACCACCAGGTACGAGAGGCGAATACCGGGGAACAGGACTTTGCTGAAGGTGCCGGTATAGAGCACCCGCCCATCCTGGTCCAGGCTCTTGAGCGCGGGCAATGGCCGGCTGATGTAACGATATTCGCCATCGTAGTCGTCCTCGATCACCCAGGCCTGTTGCCGGGTTGCCCACTCCAGCAGTTCCAGGCGTCGCGGCAGTGACAACGCAACGCTGAGCGGGCTTTGATGGGCCGGCGTGACGACCGCCGCTCGTGCGTGAGGCCAAGCATCAATACCCTGGGCTACCCGCATCCCGTCATGGTCAACCGGGACAGGAGCAATCTGCATGTGCATGTGCTCCAGCAACTGGCGCGTGGGCGGATAACCGGGATCTTCAATCAGCACCTGATCCCCCGGCTCAAGCAAGGCATGGCTGACCAGCGCCAGGGTGGTGCGATAGCCCGAAGTGACAAACACTTGCCTGGGCAGGCAGGTAATCCCTCGCGCCATCTGCAGGTAGCTGGCGATCGCCGAACGTAACGAGTCCAGGCCATAAACCGAGGGATTGGCCATGTCGTGGATACGGGTCGTTCGCACACAACGCGCCCCCAACTGCGCCCAGATTTTTCGCGGAAAGGCATCCAGTGCGGGCAGCGCCATCTGAAACGGGAGAATCGATGCCTTGGGCCGAATGGAGATGTCACTACCCGAGCCATCACTGGGTTGCACGGGTGCGGGCGTCGTTCTGACCTTGAGCCCGAGCGCCACGACCGTGCCGGCCTGGCCACGCGACTGGAAATAGCCCTCCGCGCTCAGCAGTGAGTAAGCGGTATCGACTGTGCCGCGCGCCAACCCGAGTTCCTTGGCCAATGCCCGGACCGCCGGGACACGCTGCCCGGGCCTGAGTGCGCCGTCAGTAATCGCATGCCGAAAACGCCAGTAAATCTGCCGGTAAATTGGCTCGCTGGAGCTTGGGTCGAGCGGGGACAAGCGCTGGCCAGGCTGGGCTTTGGCTGCTCTCACGTCTGTATTCCTGATGAGGCCCGGCCCACTACCTTACACCTGTTACGCCCCACACCGATGAGCCATGAATGCAAAGTCTGATCAGACCATGTCATCGCTTTCCATCGGCGTCATGGCCTAACACAGGACCCGTTTCTTGGACCTTTGGCAGTGGTCCAAGTCGTCGCACCATGGAGCCGTCCAATCAACCACGAACGGTCTTCCAATGATTCAACGCATCAATTACTCCAACGCTGCTTTCGAAGGCTACAAGGCATTCGCAGACGTTTACGCCACCTTGCAACAAGGCAGCCTGCCTGTAGAACTGGTCAACCTTGTCTACCTGCGGGTTTCGCAACTAAATGGCTGTGCGTTCTGCATCGACATGCATTCACGTGACCTGCTCAAGCTCGGTGTCACCGTTGAAAAACTGCTCATGGTCCCCGTATGGCGTGACGCCGGCTCAATGTTCACGTCACGCGAACGCATTGCACTCGCGTGGGGCGAAACCGTTACCCGAGTTGCCGAGACTGGCATTCCCGATGCCGACTACGTTGAAGCGGCAGCCGAATTCGACAACAAGGAGCTGGCGGACCTGACCTACGCCATCGGCTTGATGAACGCGTTCAACCGGTTCGGTGTGGCGTTCCGTTCGACGCCTGATTGCGTCAACCGAGTGTAAACGGGCATCACATCAATACCTTCAATACGTCTCGCCCGGCCAACATCACCTGGCGAGACCTGATACGGAGTCGTCACCCATGGCATGGGCACTACTGGCAATTGCCGGAGTTCTCGAAATTGCATTTGCCTTCTGTTTGAAGGGGTCTGAAGGATTCACGCGTCTATTGCCTAGCCTGTTTGCCTTAGCCGCCGGCATATCGAGCGTGTTTCTGCTTTCACTGGCGCTACGTACGTTGCCTGTAGGGACTGGCTATGCGGTCTGGACCGGTATCGGCGCAGCAGGCACCGCAGCCCTCGGCATGGCAATATTGGGCGAGGCAATAACGCCATTGCGGCTGCTCTGCATGCTGATGATTATCGCTGGTGTTGCTGGGCTGAAGTTGGTTACGGGAACAAACTGAAGCGCTCTTCAGCCGTCACGGCCGCCCGCTTCCCTACTCTGCTGCCCGCCTTCCGCGCTTTCCACCCAGTACCGAGGCTGCGCCCGGCCAGTCAAAGGTTGCCCACCCAGTTTCAGCAGCAATTGAATCACGGGGGTGGGTGCTCGGCTCCATGTGTGACCGAGCACCCGAGTGCCCGAGTGCCGCGTTCTGAGACGGGCTCACACAGTCTTATTCCAACCGGCTGTTGTGTCGTTGTTTCAAGATATACTTTCTGCGATATGGTCAATTACTTTTTGAACGGTCGTTAACTTCTCAGCGTCTTCGTCAGTAATATTTAACCCGAACGCCTCTTCCACCGCCATCATCAGTTCCACGCTGTCTAGCGAGTCCGCTCCCAGATCATCGACAAAACTGGAATTACTTCTAACTTCTTCCTCAGTTACGCCCAGGTGTTTCGCAACTATTTCCTTTACCCGTTGCTCAATATCACCACTCATACTCACCTCCTCATACCCTCTTATAGAGCCATGGCACGGGAAACTGAGGTTTTAGCTTCGAACCAAGGCTCTCGTTGGGAGATAGGATACCCATCGCCTGTATCAAGTCATTGACGGCATGCAGCACACCGATATCTTCCATACTCGCCTTGCCGTTCATAATTCGCCGCACACAGAAATAAATCTTCAACTCGCCAAATGCGGCATCATCATGCTTCACCCGTTCATCCAGGATGATGTTGGCCTTTTCATCGATCTTTACCTGTACAAACTTGTCAAGCTCAGCCCTTGTCATGATCGTGCTCCTTTGCGAGCGGTGCATTCGACCTTGAGCGTACTGAGTGCGCAGCGCGACTGACTACTGTCAAAAATCACAGGCGGCCAGACCCATTCACGATGATTGTTCGCTACTTATGCACTGCTGTTCTAAGGAAGCTTGTCGCAACGCCGGTCCGCCGCTCACCCCTGCCCCAAGCCGCCGGTCCGCCTCTGCCAGCTGCTGCTGGCGTAACGTCGTCAACCGATGATCACGCGCCAGCCAGACATAGACAGCAGGCAGCACAAACAAAGTGAGCAATGTGCCAACCAGCATGCCGCAGACGATCACCACCCCCAGCCCAAAGCGGCTGTTGGCCCCGGCCCCGCTGGCGAACAGCAGCGGGATCACCCCAAAGGTCATCGCCGCCGTGGTCATCAGCACCGGCCGCAGGCGGATCTTCGCGGCATGGAGGATGGCCGATGCGCGATCGAGGTTGTCCCGCACCTGGATCTCGTTGGCAAACTCCACCATCAAGATGCCGTGCTTGCTGATCAGGCCGATCAAGGTAACCAAGCCGATCTGCGTGTAAATGTTGAGCGTGGCCCAGCCCAGCGCCAAAGGCAGCAGCGCCCCGCAGATAGATAGCGGCACGGTCACCAGAATGATCAACGGATCCACCAGGCTCTCGTACTGCGCGGCGAGCACCAGGTAGATCACCACCAGGGCCGCGAGAAACGCCCCCATCAAGGCGAAACCTTCCTGCACAAACTGGCGTGACTCCGATTGCCAGTCATGGCTGAAGCCCGGCGGCAGCTCGCCGGCGAGCTGTTCGAGAAACGCCACCGCGTTGCCCATCGAGACACCGGGAGCGGGGATCGCCTGCAGGGTGCTGGCGTTCTGTTGATCGAACTGCAGCAGGCGGTTCGGCGCAACCTCGATGTCCAACTTCACCACCGTGGACAGCGGCACCAGGCTTCCCCCTTCGACCCGCACGTACTGCCGATTCAACGCCGCAGGCGTCAAGCGTTGGTCCTGGACACTCTGCGCGATCACATCGTAGGAGCGCCCGAGCAAGGCAAAACGGTTGAGGTACTGCTCCCCCACCAGCACGCCCAGCGACTCGCCGATGTCCTGCATGCGGATACCCAGGCTGGCAGCCTTGGCCCGGTCGATGCTCACCTTGACCACCGGATTGTTGTAGTCGAGGTCGCTGTCCACCACGCTGAACAGGCCGCTATCCCGGGCCCGCTGCTTGAAGGTTTCCATGGTCTGGTACAGCACCGGGTAATCCTGCGCGCTGCGCATCACCATCTGCACCGGCAAACCACCGCTGGAGCCCGGCAGCGACGCCACCTGGAACACGAAGATGCTGCTGCCCTCGATGTCCGCGACGGCCTGCTGCAACTGCGCCTGGACCTCTACGGCGGAACGCTCGCGTGCGCCCCAGGCACTGAGGTTGATGCCGCCGAAACTGGCCGCGGGCCCATCCGTGCCATTGATGATCCAGGTATCGGTGGTTTCCGCCATCGACTTCATCACTTGGTCGAGCTTGAGGGCAAAGCGCTCGACATAGTCGAGGCTCGCATGTTGCGGCGACTTGATGGCCGTCAGTACCGCCGCCTGGTCCTCCGGCGGGGCCAGCTCGCGCTGCGGCATCAGGTACAGCCAGGGCAGGCTCAGGCACAGCAGCAGCGCCACCCCACCGCCGATCCAGCGCCGCGCCAGGGTGAACGCCAGCACCCGCGAGTAGGCCCCGGTCAGCACCGCGAAGAACCTGTCGGCCCGGTTCGCGCCCGCCCCGTGCCGGCGGGCGGGTTGCAACAGCAGCGAGCTCATCACCGGTGACAGAGTCAATGCCACCACACCGGACACCATCACCGCCCCGGCCAGGGTCAGGGCGAACTCGCGGAACAGTGTGCCGGTCAACCCGCCCATCATCCCGATCGGCGCATACACGGCCGCCAGGGTCAGGGTCATGGCGATCACCGGCCCTGCGATCTCCCGCGCACCGGCCAAGGCCGCCGCAACCGGCGTCTGGCCTTCTTCGATATGCCGGTGCACGTTTTCCACCACCACGATCGCATCGTCCACCACCAGGCCGATGGCCAGGACCATGGCCAACAAGGTCAGCAGGTTCAAGCTGAAGCCGAACAACAGCATCAGCCCCGCCGCCCCGAGCATCGACAGCGGGATGGCCACCACCGCGATCACCACGCTGCGTAGCGACCCCAGGCACAACCAGATCACCAGCACGACGATCAGCATGGCCTCGACCAGCGTGCGCAGCACCTCGTCGATCGAGGCGTCGATGAAGCGCGCGGTTTCATAGGCCAGCGCCACCGTCACCCCGGGCGGCAGGGTTTGCTGGATCTGCGGCAGCAACTGGCGGATACCTTCGACGATCACCAGGGGGTTGCCCGACGGCGTGGGGAACAAGCCCAGGTGCACCGCAGGCCGGCCATCCATGGTCGCGCTGGTCTGGGTGGCCGCCGCGTCCAGTTCGACAGTCCCCACATCCCGCAGACGCACCAGGTCCGTGCCATCGTTGCGGATGACCAGGTCACGGAAGCCCTCGATACGGGTCAGGTCGGTATCGACCTGGATATCGGCCAGCACGTACTGCCCGCGCACCTGCCCCGGCGTCGCCTGGTAGTTGTTGGCGCGCACCGCCTGCGCCACATCGGCGGCCGTCACCCCACGCCCGGCCATGCGCTCGCTGTCCAGCCACAGGCGCATGGCCAGGCGTCGCCCGCCAAAGGACTGCACCTTGGCCACGCCGTCGATGCCAGAAAACTGCGGCTCGACCACCCGCGCCAGGTAGTCGCTCAGCTCGGGGATCGACAGGCTGTCGCTGGCAAAGCCCACATAAGCCACTGCCGTCGAGTCGCCTGCCGACAGTTCCACCACCGGGTCATAGGCTTTTTCCGGCAAGCGGTAGCGCACCTGGTTGACCTTGGCCATGGTCTCGGCCAACGCCTGGGCCGGGTCACGGTCGAGCACCATGCGCAGGGTGATCAGGCTGCGCCCCTGCTGGGAGGACGAGGTCATGTAGTCGACGCCCTCGACCGAAGAGGCGGCCTGAGTGATCGGCTGGGTGACAAAGCCCTGCATCAGCTCGGCGGAGGCACCGGGGTATTCGGTGCTGATGGTGATGGTCGAGCTTGCCAGTAGCGGGTACTGGCGGATCGGCAGCTTGCCCATGGCAAACAGCCCGATCAGGATGATCAGGCTGCTGACCACCAGCGCCAGCACCGGGCGGCGTACGAAGTGATCGGTGAACCTCACGATTGCCGGCTCCCTTGCACGTCCTGGAGGCTGTCCTGGGCCACCGGCTCGACCTGCATGCCGTCGCCCAGCTTCAACTGGCCGGAAACCACCACCCGGTCACCTGGCGCCAGGCCAGAGAGGATTTCCACCCGGCCCTGCCAGCGCTCGCCGGTGGTGACCCGTACCCGGCTGACACGGGTGCCATGCACCGGGTCCTGGGTGGCGATGAACACCGTCTGTCCGTAGGCGGTATAGGTAATCGCGGTTTCCGGCACGGCCAGCACCCTTGACGGCTGCGCCGCCTCCAGGCGTACGCCGGTGTACATGCCCGGCTGCAACTGCCCGTCCGGGTTGCCCAGGGTGGCCTGCACCTGGACCAGGCGCGCCTTGCTGACCAGCGGATCGACGGCGACCACCTGAGCCTGGAAATCACGCCCCGGCACAGCATCCACGCTCAGTGTCAGCCGTTGCCCAACGCGCAGCGCAGGCGTGGCCTCCTCGCCCAGCGAGAAGTTGACCTGCAGCTGGCGGGCATCCGCCAGGCTGGCGATGGTCTCGCCGGCTCCCAGGTACTGGCCCTGATGCACCCGGCGAATGCCGATCCTGCCGGCAAAGGGTGCGCGGATGGCCTTCTGCGCGATCAGTGCTTCGACATGCTGCAGCTCGCCGCTGGCCACATCCACCACGGTCGCCGCGTTGTCGAGCAGCTCCTGGGAGACGGCATTCATCACCCGCAGCTTGCGCGCACGCAGCAACGCCACTTCGGCATTGCGCAGCTTGGCGCGCAACTGCAGGCGCAGGGCCTGCTCAGGGGCATCGTTGAGTTGCACCAGCAACTGCCCGGCGCTGACCGCCTGCCCGGACTCGAAGGCGATGCGGGTAACGCGCCCCGCTGCCTCCGCCGCCACTTGCACCTGATTGACCGCCTCCAGCTCGCCCGAGGCAAAACGCTGGCGCGCCAGCTCGACCTGCTCGGCCGTGGCCAGGGCAACCTTGGTCGCCGGCCAGGCCGCCGCGGACGGAGCTGCCGAATCGCTGCGCGTGAGGGTGTATGCACCGGCCAGCACACAGGCCAGCACGGCCCCGGCCATCATGGTCCGCTTGTTCATCCATGGCTCCGATCATCAGGGGAAACGATTGCGGGAAAGATCGGACGGGACTATAAGAGCTCAACTTAACTTGAGGTCAACAACCGTGGCAGCGAAAACAACCAGCGACAGCACCCGCTTGCTTACCGTGGGGGAAGTCACCCGACGCAGCGGCGTACCGGTGTCCACGCTGCACTTCTACGAGGCCAAGGGGCTGATCGCCAGCACCCGCACGGCGGGCAACCAGCGGCGCTTCCCCGCGCTGGTACTGCGCACCATCGCCATCATCAAGGTGGCGCAGCGCACGGGTATTCCCCTTGAGGAAATCAAGCGTGCCCTGGGCCGCTACGCCCCCAACAGCAAGCTCACCGCCGCCCAGTGGGGTGAAATGTCATCGGCCTGGCGAGAGGACCTGAACGCACGTATACGCACGCTGGAAGCCCTGCGCGACAGCCTCGACAATTGCATTGGTTGCGGTTGCCTGTCGCTGGAGGATTGCCCATTGCGCAACCCGGGTGATGTGCTGGGCCAGGAAGGTGCCGGCCCCAGGATCCTCGAAAACGGCAGCCGGACAGCCAGCGAGTCTTGATGGCGAGGGTGGCTCAACCGCCCACACGTAGCCGGAGGTTCCTGTGAGTCTGATCACCGATCTGCCCGGATCAGCCAACGCCCTGGTCTGCGGCGCCAGCCAAGGCATCGGCCTGGCGCTGTGCACGCAGTTGCTGGCACGCGATGACGTCGTGCAAGTCTTTGCCGTTTCGCGCCAGGCAAACCAATCACCGGAGCTGGCAGCCCTGGCCCGGCAACACGGCCAACGCCTGACCCGCATCGACTGCGACGCCCGTGACGAACACGCGCTGGAAAACCTGGCACGGCAAGTGAGCGCCACCTGCCCGCACCTGCACCTGGTGCTCTGCACCCTGGGCGTACTGCACGACGCACCGGCACGGGCAGAGAAGTCGCTGGCACAACTGGACCTTGCCAGCCTGCAGGCCAGTTTCGCCACCAATGCCTTCGCCCCGATTCTGCTGCTCAAGCATTTGCTGCCTTTGCTCCGCCACCAACCCGTCACCTTCGCCGCGCTGTCGGCGCGGGTCGGGTCGATCGGCGACAACCGCTTGGGCGGCTGGTACAGCTACCGGGCCAGCAAGGCGGCGCTCAACCAGTTGCTGCGCACCGCCAGTATCGAACTCAGGCGGCTGAACCCGGCGGCGACGGTGCTGGCCATTCACCCCGGTACCACCGATACCCGGCTGTCACGACCATTCCAGGCCAACGTGGCACCGGGCAAGCTGTTCGAGCCGGCCTTTGCTGCGCAGTGCATCTTGCAGTTGGTGGGCAGTCATGGGCCGGAGGACAGTGGGACGTTCTGGGCTTGGGATGGGAAGTCGGTTGACTGGTGAGGCGACCGTGGCCACGTACAAGACCGCTTGTTGGCCCACATGCGATTGCAAGGCAGGCGCTAGCCCATCACCCGCCCGGCCGCTGCTCGGCAAACAGCACCTGCACAGAATCCAGAAAGTGATGCAGCTCCGGCACCTTGGTATTCAGGCTGCGCGCCCCATCATCCTCCACCCTGATCGCCACATTGCCAGTCTCGAACTGCTCGACCAGCCACTCCACAAAGGCCTCCACAGAACTGGCCACCACGAATTTCTCTTCTTCGTCGCGACCAAAGTTGATGACCTGCCCCACGCTGCCGTGCTCTGCAGGGTCCAGGTCCACTCCCAGATGATTGCCGCCATAGTCGTAGGCAAACGGAATCCAGTAGCGATTGGCATAGGATGGCTTGATGGCGCCGGGCCGTGCCGAGGTGCAGAAGTCGCTAGCCGCCGCCATGTCTTCGTCAGACCACTCCTCGACCAGGTCCTTCCACGACGCCCAGTGTTTGAGGGCCTCTGCCAAAGGCAGGAAAGTCAGCCCAAAGAACGGGCCTGTGCCCGCCTTGCCTTTTTGCCCGTCATGCCATCGGTAGAGTGCTTTCAAGCCCTCTGGAAAGGCCCGTCCTACCAGCGCTTCGAACTCGGCCAGCGCGGCCTCCGAGCAGCCTGGCGCCAGGTCGGCATGTACTTCGTCCAGGTTGCCTTGCAACCACTTATCCAGTCGCTCTAACGTCGCTTTCATCACAGACTCCCTATGGACGAAGGCTTCAGCATAGAGCAGGACTGGGCACACCGCGGTCAAAACTACCCGGCCCGAGGGTTTGAACTCGCCGATCAGCTCACATCTCCACTTGCGTCCCGAGCTCGATCACCCGGTTCAGCGGCAACTGGAAGTACTTGAGGTTGCTGTTGGCGTTCTTGAGCAAGAACGCGAACAAGTGTTCACGCCACCTGGCCATGCCCATGCGCTTGCTGGCGATGACGGTTTCCCGGCTGAGGAAATAAGTGGTACGCATGGCGGCGAACTCAAGGTCGTCGCGCTGGCAGCGGCTCAGGGCCAGAGGCACGTTGGGCTCTTCCATGAAACCGAAATGCAGGCTTACCCGGAAGAAACCCTCACCGAAGGCTTCGACCTCGAAACGCTTGCCAGCGCTGACCCGCGGTTCGTCCTCGAACACCACCGTCAGCAGCACCACCTGCTCGTGCAACACCTGGTTGTGCAGCAGGTTGTGCAGCAGCGCGTGCGGCACCGCTTCGGGCCTGGCGCTGAGGAACACCGCCGTGCCCGTGACCCGGTGGGGTGGCTGGTACTGCAGGCTGGCGATGAACAGGTCCAGTGGCAGCGCGCCTTCGTCGAGCCGCTCGACGATAAGCCTGCGCCCGCGCTTCCAGGTGGTCATCAGCACGAACAGGGCAACCCCGGCGATCACCGGGAACGCACCGCCTTGCAGGATCTTCGGGGCGTTGGCGGCAAAGTACAGGCTGTCTACCAGCAGAAAGCCCAGCAACAGCGGGATCGCCAACCAGCGTGGCGTCTTCCACAGCAAAAGCACCACCGCCGAGGCCAGCAAGGTGGTGATCAGCATGGTGCCGGTCACCGCAACGCCATAGGCGGCGGCCAATGCACTGGACGACTCGAAGCCCACCACAAGCAATACCACGCCGACCATCAACGCCCAGTTGACCATGCCGATGTAGATCTGCCCCTGCTCTTCGCTGGAGGTGTGCTGGATGAACATGCGCGGCACATAACCGAGCTGGATGGCCTGGCGAGTAAGGGAGAAGGCGCCGGAGATCACCGCCTGGGAGGCGATGATGGTGGCCAGCGTGGCCAGCCCGACCATGGGCAGCAGGGCCCAGTCGGGGGCGAGCAGATAGAACGGGTTGCGCACCGCCTCCGGGTTGCCAAGGATCAGCGCGCCCTGGCCGAAGTAGTTCAGCACCAGCCCCGGCAGCACCAGCAGGAACCAGGCCCTGGCGATGGGCTTGCGGCCGAAGTGGCCCATGTCGGCATATAGCGCTTCGGCGCCGGTCAACGCCAGCACCACGGCGCCCAGGATGGCCACGCCCATGCCAGGGTGGACCACGAAGAACTGCACGGCCCATGCCGGGTTGAGCGCCTGCAGCACCTCGGGGCGCTGGGCGATGCCATGCACGCCAAGCGCCCCAAGCACGACGAACCACAGCACCATGATCGGCCCGAACAGGATACCGATGCGCGCGGTGCCGTGCTTCTGGATGACGAACAGCGCCACCAGCACCACCACCGACAACGGCACCACCCAGTGCTCGATCCCGTCGAAGGCCAGTTGCAAGCCCTCCACCGCCGAAAGCACCGATATCGCCGGAGTGATCATGCTGTCGCCGTAGAACAACGCGGCGCCGAACAGCCCCAGCAGCACCAGCCCCTTGCCCAGGCGCGCATAGGGCGCCGCGGCCCGGTGCGCCAGTGCGGTCAGGGCCATGATGCCGCCTTCGCCCTGGTTGCTGGCCCGCAGGATGAACAGCACGTACTTGATCGACACCACCCAGATCAACGACCAGAACACCAGCGACAACACGCCGAGCACACCGGCGGTATTGGCCTGGACGCCGTAGTGGCCGGCGAAGACTTCCTTGAGGGTGTACAACGGGCTGGTGCCGATGTCGCCATAGACCACGCCGACCGCGGCAACGAGGGTGCCGATGGCGGTGGTCTTGCCGGGGTGGGTTGGGGTTGCAGCGGTAACGCTCTGGCTCACGGATGACGTCTCTGGGCTGGCAGGTGGAAAGCGCCTGCCCTCCCTGTGCATGACGACCTCGCGTGGCGCCCGCTCCGCCCCCGGCTACCTGCCTGAGGCCCTGCGGACCGGGCAGCAGAGGCGGCCAGTATCCTTGCACGCGATCTGGCCGGCCGTAAAAAGAGCGTAAAAAAGCACGGCATCCACGCCACCAGGCCAATCGCCACGGCTGATGGACACCGCGGATGTGGGTCGTCCAGTGAAACCGGGCTTTCGACTTCGAGCAGATATCGATTAATGTCCTGCGCAACCCTCACCACCCACTGCGCCGCTCGGCAGCCGAAGGTGAGCGACCCCGGCTGACGGTTTTGCCACACGAGGACATCGACAATGAGTGAAGGCAGCACGCCGGTCAGCGAACAGCCACTCGCGGCCAGGCCGCCGATAAGCCTGGCCGAAGCCCTGCGCTTCTGGCTCAAATTGGGCTTCATCAGCTTTGGCGGGCCTGCCGGGCAGATCGCGATCATGCACCAGGAGCTGGTGGAGCGCCGGCGCTGGATCAGCGAAAAACGCTTCCTGCACGCACTGAACTACTGCATGTTGCTGCCCGGCCCCGAGGCCCAGCAATTGGCCACCTACATTGGCTGGCTGATGCACCGCGCCTGGGGCGGCGTGATTGCCGGCGCCCTGTTCGTGCTGCCGTCGCTGTTCATCCTGATCGGCTTGTCGTGGGTCTACCTGGCCTTTGGCGAAGTGCCGGTGGTGGCCGGCATCTTTTACGGCATCAAGCCTGCGGTGACCGCGATCGTGTTGCATGCGGCCCACCGCATCGGCTCGCGCGCGCTGAAAAACGGCGGGTTGTGGGCCATCGCCGGCGCGTCGTTCGTGGCCATTTTCGCCCTGAATGTGCCCTTCCCGCTGATCGTGCTGGTGGCCGCCATAGTCGGCTATGCGGGCGGGCGACTGGCCCCCGGCACCTTCGTCATCGGTGGCGGTCAGGGCGCCGCCCGCCATCACTACGGGCCGGCGCTGATCGATGACGATACGCCGCCCCCCGAACATGCGCGTTTTCGTTGGCGGCACCTGCTGCGCCTGATGCTGATTGGCGCCGCGCTATGGCTGCTGCCCATGGGACTGCTGACCCTGGCATTCGGCTGGGACGGCACCCTGACGCAAATGGGCTGGTTCTTTACCAAAGCCGCCCTGTTGACCTTCGGCGGTGCCTACGCAGTGTTGCCCTACGTGTACCAGGGGGCTGTCGGCCATTACGGCTGGCTGTCGCCCACGCAGATGATCGATGGCCTGGCGCTGGGGGAAACCACGCCAGGGCCGCTGATCATGGTGGTGGCGTTCGTCGGCTTCGTCGGTGGCTACCTGCAACCAATGTTCGGTGCCGACCATCCGTTGCTTGCCGGGGCGGTCGCGGCAAGCCTGGTCACCTGGTTCACCTTCCTGCCGTCGTTCCTGTTCATCCTGGCCGGCGGCCCGTTGGTGGAGTCCACCCACGGCGAAATGCGCTTCACGGCGCCACTGACCGCGATCACGGCTGCCGTCGTGGGCGTGATCCTCAACCTGGCGCTGTTCTTCGGCTACCACGTGATGTGGCCCAACGGCTTCGCCGGGGCATTCGACTGGCCTTCGGCGCTGATTGCGGCGGGCGCGACGCTGGCATTGTTCCGCTGGCACCGAGGGGTGATTCAAGTGCTGCTCGCCTGTGCCTTGGCAGGCCTGGCGGTGCACCTGTTGCGGGGGTGACCGCACAGGCGCTGCATCAGCCCGGACCTGGTCGGCACGCCCGGCACTCGTTGCTTGACGATCCTGTGGGAGCGGCGGTTCGCCGCTGCGATTTACCCGCGAAGGGCTGCAAAGCAGCCCCAATTGGCTTAACTGACCGGCATTACCCCACTGCCTTGCTTTTTCAGCGCCATTGACTTGACTTCAATCAGTAGCGTTGAAACGTTTCGCCCGCACGGCCCGATCTGGATTGCGGCCGCGCGGTCCTTTCATGCGCAGCTATCTCGCCCAGAGAAGGGTAAACGACGACCCTGAGCAGTTCGCTAGACGGAACTTGTTTCAGGGAGACGTTCATGTCGCCTTTTGTGCTTCCAACGGCGTATGAGCACGCACCGCAGCGTGCCGACCATCATCTGCCCGCCCCCTCCATACGCCTCACGCCCTGTGCGCTCAGCCATGGCGATTGCCCCGCCCCTGAGCAATACCCCCGCACCTTCCGCAACCGCCCCTTCACCGGAGGGTTCTGACATGCCAGGCACTCAGGATATTCGCTGGTTCAAGGAGCAGTTTCAGCAGGACATGGCCCAGGCGATCATCGGCACGCCCTTGACGGTGGACCACCTCACCGCACTGGCCTGCCAGGAAACCGGCAGCATCTGGCCGTTCCTGCGCAAGGCCAAGCTGCCCTTGCCCCAGGTCACCGCGCTGTGCGTCGGCGATACGCTGGACGACACCGCCGGGCGCAAGGCCTTCCCGCGCAACAAGGCCGAACTGCTGCTGCGCCCGCGTGGCGACCTGATGTTCGCCATGGGCCACCAGGCACTGGTGGACATGGCCAGGTTCGTGCCGGGTTACCAGGACGTGGCCAAGAAACCCAACAAGTTCTGCCACGGCTATGGCGTGTTCCAGCTGGACCTGCAGTTCTTCAAGCCCGAGCCCGATTTCTTTCTCGACCGCCACTGGGCGACCTTCAGCGGCTCCCTTGGCCGCGCGATGGATGAACTCAAGGGCGCACTTCGGCAACTGGGCTTCGAGCAGCGCCGGCAACCGCTCAGCGACCTGGAATTCGCCCAGGTCGGCATCGTCTACAACACCGGTGGTTTCGTCCCCTCGAAAGGGTTGAAGCAGGGCCACAAGAGCGATGATCGCTTCTATGGAGAGAACCTGTTCGACTTCATTCGCCTGTGCCACACGGTAGCGACCGACCCGGCACAGCCCGCCCTGCCCGCGCCAGCACCCGGCCAGGCCATCGTGGCAGCGCCCAGCCCGCTTTCCGGCATGGGTACGGCGATGCGGGTGGATACCCGCGAAGGCATGCTGCGGGTGCGCAGCCAACCCTTCATCAGTACCCCGGCACAGGCCAACGTCGTGGCGAACCTGCCGGATGGCCATCCGGTACGGGTGTTGAGCAAAACGGCTGAAAACGGCTTCGTCAGCATCGAAACCAGTTTGTCCGGCGCACGCGTGCGCGGTTTCTGCGCCAAGCGTTTCCTGGTGCCGGCAGCTGACGACGCGGTGATCGAGATCACCCAGCCCTCCCCTCAACCCAGCACCGTGCAAGACCAGAACGCCCGGTTGCCGAGCCTGCCAGGCGGCTCCGCTATCCCCGCCGTGTTCATGCCGCGCAAGAACGGCGTGGTCACCCGCCGGGCCAACCCGGCTGACGCCCATTCGCTCAACGAAGCCAGGCAGCCAACCCGCCAGGGCACCAGCGCAGGCGAGTTGCGTGAGTCGCTGGCAGCCATCATCCAATGGCTGGCCGTCGACAACACGGCACACCTTCGGTACCAGCCGCATGACGGGCTGACCTTCTGCAACATCTACGCCCACGACTACTGCCTGCTCGCCGGTGCCTACCTGCCGCGCTGCTGGTGGAGTACGCCGGCCCTGCTCAAGCTGGCCGCAGGCCAACAGGTCACGCCACTGATCGGCGACACCCTGCGGGAAATGCGCGCCAACGACCTGTTCAGGTGGCTGCGTGATTTCGGCCCTGGGTTCGGCTGGCGTCAGACCGGCACGCTGACCACCCTGCAGGCCGAGGCCAACCAGGGCGCCATCGGCCTCATCGTCGCGCGGCGCAAGGAAGATGGCCGGTCGGGGCACATCGTCATGATCGTGCCCGAAACCGCCGAGCAATCCGCGCGCCGCGACACGGCCGGCAATGTCATCGCGCCGCTGCAGAGCCAGGCCGGCGCCAAGAACTTCCAATATGGCCGCGGGACCGCTAACTGGTGGAACGGCGAGCAGTTCGCCGAATTCGCGTTCTGGCTGCATGCCTAGCCCGAGACGCTACTGGAGAAGTGGAGCGTTTACAGCTCCAGTGCGCCCCTGAGCAAGGCCGCAAGCTTGGGCCCGGCCTCGGCGCCCTGCCCTTCCAGCAGCGCCAGCGGAATGCCCTGCAACAGCGGCGCAAACTCGGCCAGGCCGTCGCCCAGCAACGCCATTGGGCAGGCGATTTCCATCTGCAGGGTGCGCAACCGCGTGGCCAGGGCCGGGCTGATCGGGCCCTGCACCCTGATCACCAGTGCCGCCGGGCGCATGGCCACGCACAGCAGCGGCAGCTCATCCAGCGGCTGGGCGTTGCCGAGCACCTCGATACGCTGCTGTTCCCCACCCAGCAACAGGGCGCTGCACAGCAGTTCCAACTCGCTAATGCCATTGGCTGCGCTCAACAGCACGCGCGGCGCGGCTGGCTGGTTCAGTTGCAGGCGCAGCAACAGCCGAGCGCGCAGGAATGTATCGAGGAACAGCCACTGGCTGCGTTGGCCGAACGCGGTGCCCGCAGCCAACTGGTGCCACACCGGCATCAGCACTTCGCGCAGTGCGACGGTTTTGGGGAACAAGGTGAACACCTGGCCATGCAGGGCCTCGAGCGCCTGCCCATCGAAGGCCTGGGTGGCCCGCAGCACGGCAGCGCGCCAGTCGTCGAAGGCATCGCTGCCCTGCTCGACCGCCCGGGGCCCCTGCTCGTGCTGACGGGCCAGCAACTCGCCGACCTTGCTGATCGGCAGGCCGCTGCCCGTCCAGTGCAGGATGTCGCGGATGCGCTGTACATCCTCGGGGGTGTACAGGCGATGGCCGCCTTCGGTGCGCTGGGGGCTAATCAGCCCGTGGCGGCGCTCCCAGGCGCGCAGGGTCACCGGGTTGATGCCGGTCAGGCTCACCACATCGCGCATGGGCAGCAAATCAGGGGAAATCGCTTCGGTCATCGGGCACGTGGGGATCTAGGGGCCGGGGACGCCATTCTAAACCCATCCCCGCCTTTTTCGCCGAGCGTTCGTGCGTCATCATGGCGCCAGCGCGCACGCCACCATTACCCGAGGTCCACATGATCGATGCAAAGCTTCTGCAACTGATGGTCGAAACCTCCAACGACGGCATCGTCGTCGCCGAACAGGAAGGCAGCGACAGCATCCTGATTTATGCCAACCCGGCGTTCGAACGCCTGACCGGCTATGCCGTCGACGACATCCTCTACCAGGACTGCCGCTTCCTGCAGGGCCAGGACCATGACCAGTCAGGGCTTGCCGCCATCCGCGAGGCGATCCGCGACGGCCGCCCTTGCCGCGAAGTGCTGCGCAACTACCGCAAGGACGGCAGCCTGTTCTGGAACGAACTGTCGATCACCCCGGTCCACAACGAGGCCGACCAGTTGACCTACTTCATCGGCATTCAGCGCGACGTCAGTGCACAGGTATCCGCCGAGCAGAAGGTCCGCGAGCTCGAAGCCGAGGTGGCGCACCTGCGCCAGCAGCTATCGAACGGCAACGAATGATGTACACGCCCGTGGGAGCGGGCTTGCCCCGCGATCACCGGCGAAGCCGGTGCCATTAAACTTGTGATTCCCTGGCCTGGCCCTTCGCGGGGCAAGCCCGCTCCCACGTTCTAGGCGCCCCTCTAAAACTATACAATTTGGTTGACTTGTACAGTTTTACACATAGGCTTCAGATATACCTGTACAAAAATCGTTCCGTGTACAGGATTGCCTGGAGCCGCGCATGTCCGACTACCTGCAAACCTTCGCCGAACGCTTTGCCGGCTTGCACGCTGGCAACCTCCAGCGGCTCGACGAGCTGTACAGCGAAGCGGTGACCTTCCGCGACCCATTGCACCAGATCGAGGGCCTGCCCGCCCTGCGTGCCTACTTCGCCACGCTGTACGCCAACGTGCAGGACATCCGTTACGACTTTCACGGCGCCGACCAGGTACAGCCAGGCCACGGCTACCTGCGTTGGACCCTGCATTTTTGCCACCCGCGCCTGGCCGGCGGAAGGCCGATCAGCCTTGACGGTTGCACCCACCTGCGTTGGCGCGATCGGGTCGACTTTCACCAGGACTACTTCGATGTCGGCGCATTGCTGTACGAGCACGTGCCCGTGGTCGGTGGGCTGATCGGCTGGCTCAAGGGCCGGCTGGCATGAACCGCTGCTGGTTGACCGGCGCCAGCAGCGGTATCGGCGCCGCCCTGGCGCTGCGCCTGCTGGAACAAGGCCATCAGGTCGCGCTGGGTGGCCGCCAGGCCAGCAGCTTGCAAGCGTTGGCCGAGCGCTTTGCAGGCCAGACGTTATTGGCCGTCGGTGATATCAGCGAAGCGCCGCAAGTGGCGCAGATAGCCGCGGCTATCGAGCAGCACTGGGGCGCCCTCGATCTGGTGATCCTCAATGCCGGCACCTGCGAGTACCTGGAGCCCGGCCACTTCGACCCGGCCCTGGTCGAACGGGTTATGCGCACCAACCTGCTGGGCCTGTGCCACTGCATCCAGGCCGCCCTGCCCCTGCTGCGGCGCGGCCAACGGCCACATCTGGTGGTGGTGGGCAGCTCGGTAAGCTGGCTCGCGCTGCCACGGGCCGGTGCTTACGGCGCCTCCAAGGCTGCGGTGCGCTACCTGGTCGAGTCGCTGCGCATCGACCTGATCAACCAAGGCATCGATGTCACCCTGGTCAGCCCCGGCTTCGTCGATACGCCGCTTACCCGGCGCAACGACTTCGCCATGCCGCAAATGTGGAGTGCCGAGCGCGCCGCCCGGCATATCGCCGCCCGCCTGGCGCAGCGGCCACTGGAGATCAACTTCCCCGGCCTGTTCACCTGCGTGTTGCGCCTGCTCGGCGCGCTGCCCGTGCGCTGGCGCCTTAAGCTGGGCCAGCGCATGGCCCGCCGTGAACAGGGGTAGCCGAACATGCGGATC
Organism: Pseudomonas sp. zfem004; assembly: GCF_032621715.1. Lineage (NCBI taxonomy): Bacteria > Pseudomonadati > Pseudomonadota > Gammaproteobacteria > Pseudomonadales > Pseudomonadaceae > Pseudomonas > Pseudomonas sp. zfem004. The sequence goes on from NZ_JAVYJF010000007.1 coordinate 299,394, forward strand.
GCCATCATCGGCAGCGGCATCGCCGGCCTGACCTGCGCCCACCTGCTCTCGCGCCGGCATGAAGTCACGGTGTTCGAGGCCGCCGACTGGATCGGTGGCCACACCCACACGGTCGATGTGCAGTGGCGCGGCCGGCACTATGCCGTGGACACCGGGTTCATCGTGTTCAACGACTGGACCTACCCCAGCTTCATTCGCCTGCTGGGCTACCTGGGGGTGGCCTCGCGGCCCACGCAGATGAGCTTTTCGGTGCACGATCCGCGCACGGGCTTCGAGTACAACGGCCACACCCTCGACAGCCTGTTCGCGCAACGGCGCAACCTGCTGTCGCCGGGCTTCTGGGGCATGCTGCGAGACATCCTGCGCTTCAACCGCCAGGCCCTCGCCGACCTGGACAACCAACGCATCGAAGCCACCACCACCCTTGGCGCCTACCTGCGCACGCAGCGCTACGGCCAGCGTTTCATCGACCATTACATCGTGCCCATGGGCTCGGCGATCTGGTCGATGTCGCGCAGCGACATGCTGGGCTTCCCGCTGCAGTTCTTCGTGCGCTTTTGCCGCAACCACGGCTTGCTGTCGGTCAACCACCGCCCGCAATGGCGGGTGATCGAAGGCGGTTCGCGCAGTTACCTGGCGCCGCTGTGCCGGCCGTTCGCCGAGCGCATTCGCCTGAACTGCGCAGTCAGGCAGGTGTGCCGTGACGATGGCGGCGTGACGCTGAACAGCACGGCCGGCACCGAACGCTTCGACAACGTGGTGTTCGCCTGCCACAGCGATCAGGCCCTGGCGCTGCTGGAGGCCCCCAGCAGCGAGGAGCGCGCGGTGCTCGGCGCCATCCGCTACGCCAGCAACGATGTGCTGCTGCACACCGACACCCGCCTGCTGCCAAGGCGGCGCAAGGCCTGGGCCAGCTGGAACTACCGCCTGGGCGGCAGTGAACAGGCCCCCGCCGCGCTGACCTACGCCATGAACATCCTGCAGGGCATCGAGGCGCCGGTGACGTTCTGCGTAAGCCTGAACCAGACCGCCCTGGTGGACCCGGCGCAAATCCTCGCCCGCTTCCAGTACGCCCACCCGCAATACAGCCTGGCGGCGCTGGCCGCCCAAGCCCGCCAAGGCGAGTTGCAGGGGCGCCAGCACAGCTATTACTGCGGTGCTTACTGGGCCAACGGCTTTCACGAGGATGGCGTGGTCAGCGCGCTGCAAGTGGCCGAACACTTTGGAGAGCGCCTGTGAACAGCAGCCTGTGCCGCGGCTGGGTCAGCCACCGGCGCCTGACCCCGCGCCCGCATGCCTTTCGCTACCGCATCGGCATGTTCTACCTGGACCTGGCCGAACAGCCCTGGCTGCTCGGCCTGTCGCGCTGGCTCGGGCACTCGCGCCTGGCCCCGCTGTGCTGGCGTGAAAGCGACTACCTGCCGGCCCTCACCCGCAGCGGCATGCCGCTGGCCCAGGCCGCCCGCCAACTGGTCGGCCAAGCGACCGGGCAGGCACCCGAGGGCGCCGTGCACCTGCTCACCCAGCCACGCAGCTGGGGGCTGTCGTTCAACCCGGTGAGTTTCTACTTCTGCCATGACCGCGACGGCCAGCTCGCGGCGATCCTGCTGGAGGTGCGCAACACCCCTTGGCGCGAACGCTTCCACTACGTGCTGCCGGTGCAGCCAGGCCTGCCGCGACAGTTCTGCGTGGCCAAGGCCTTCCATGTGTCGCCGTTCATGCCGCTGGACATGGAGTACCGCCTGCGCTTTTTCCTCGATGCCCAGCGAGTGCGCATTCACATGGAAAACCGCCGCAAAGGGCAGCCGGTGTTTGCCGCCGACCTGACCCTGGAGCGCCGGGAGCTCAACCGCAGCACCTTGCACCAGCACCTGCTGGCCTTCCCGTGGATGAGCCTGCGCACGCTGTCGGCCATCTACTGGCAAGCCCTGCGCCTGCTGTTCAAGCGCACGCCCATCCACGATCACCGCGCAAGCCAGGGCACGCTGCGCCTTGGCCAAACCACCCGCGAGGAGCCCGAACATGCCCGAACCCACGTTGAGCGCTAGCAAATCGGCGGGCCTGACACCGCTGCTCGGTGGCCTGGTCAGGAGCGCCGTGCTGGCCCAGCTGCGCCGGATCAGCCGCGGCCAGCTGCGGCTGATCGGCAATGACCGCCAATGGACCTTCGGCGAAACCGGCAGCGCGCTGTACGCCGAAGTCGAGATCCTGGACGAGGCCGCCTGGGGCATGGTGGCCGGCAATGGCTCGATCGGCGCCGGCGAAGCCTATATCCACGGTTACTGGCGCAGCCCTGACCTGGCGGCAGTGACCCGTCTGTTTGTCGCCAATCTCGACGTGCTCGATGCCATGGAACGCGGCCTGGCGCGCTTCGGCCGCCCGGCCCTGCGCCTGCTGCACAGCCTCAATCGCAACAGCCGGCGCGGCGCGCGGCGCAATATCCTGGCCCATTACGACCTGGGCAATGCCCTGTTCGAACGCCTGCTCGACCCAACCATGATGTATTCCGCCGCGCAGTTCGACAGCGCCGAGCAAAGCCTGGAACAGGCGCAGTTGAACAAGCTCGAACGCATCTGCCAGAAGCTCGAGCTCAAGCCCCACGACCACTTGCTGGAGATCGGCAGCGGCTGGGGGAGCCTGGCCATCCACGCCGCCACCCGCCATGGCTGCCGGGTCACCACCACCACGCTGTCCCAGGCGCAGTACAGCCATACCCTGCAGCGGGTCAAGGCGCTCGGCCTGGAGCAGCGCATCACCGTGCTGTGCGAGGACTACCGCGACCTGCGCGGGCGCTTCGACAAGCTGGTGTCGGTCGAGATGATCGAGGCCGTGGGCCACCGTTACCTGCCGACCTATTTCCGCCAGTGCGCCGCGCTGCTCAAGGACGACGGCCTGATGCTGCTGCAGGCCATCACCATCCGCGACCAGCGCTACGCCCAGGCGCGCCGTTCGGTGGACTTCATCCAGCGCTACATCTTCCCCGGCGGCGCCTTGCCCTCGCTGAGCGTGCTGCTCGACACCGCCAGCCGGCAGACCGCGTTGAACCTGCTGCACATGGAGGACTTCGGCCAGGACTATGCACGCACCCTGCGCCACTGGCGCGACAACCTGCGCCTGGCGCGCGGGGCGCTCAGTGAAATGGGTTACGACGACACCTTCCAGCGGCTGTGGGAGTTCTACTTGTGCTACTGCCAGGGCGGCTTCGAGGAGCGGGTAATAGGTGTGGCGCAACTGCTCTGGGCCACACCCCAGGCACGCCGGGCACCGCTGCCGGGCTCCTGAACATGCCCCGCATGTGGCTGCTGGGCAATGCGCTGTGGCTGCAGGCTGGTTGGTGGGCCTGCGTGCTTGGTGCAACGCGGCCCTGGCTGCTGTTGATCGTACCTGTGGGGCTGGCGCTGCACCTGCGCTGTTGCCACGACCGCGTGGGGGAAGCGTGGGCGCTGTTGCGCGTGACGCTTGCCGGTTGCCTGCTCGACAGCCTGCTGGGCGCGCTGGGGGTCTTCAGCTTTGCGCAATGGCCGCTACCCGGCTGGCTGGCGTTGCTGTGGCTGGTGCTGGCCAGCGGCCTGCGCCACAGCCTGGCCTGGGCCACACGACCGGCCTGGCGCGGGGTGCTGCTGGGTCTACTGGGCGGCCCGCCAGCCTATCTGGCTGGTGCGCAGCTCGCGGGCGTCAGCCTGCCGCTGGGCCCGCTCGCCACGGCCCTGATACTGGCGCCGCTATGGGCGCTCGCCTTGCCGTTGGCCTTGCGCCTGGCCGCGTGGCGCTGAGCGACGGCAGCGCTCGGAGCAGTAGCGCACCTGCTGCCAGCAACGCGCCCAGCGCTTGCGCCAGGTGAACGGCCGGCCACAGGCCACGCAGACTTTGCTCGGCAACAGGCTTTTGTTCATTCGACGGCCTGGGGCAAACGCCGGAAGAACAAGGTGATCTGCCCGATCTCCACGCCGAACTTGCGCATGCTCGAGCGGTTGATCAGGGTGTCTTTATCCATCAGGTACATCCAGTCGTCCAGGTCCACCTGCCAGTGATTGCCATCCACCGGCAGATCCAGGCGGTATTGCCAGCGCAGCGCATTGCCCGCTACCTCGCCACGGGCCTCGCCGATCACATCCCCTGCCCGCCCGCGCCAGCGCCCGGGGCCGTCTGGCGTGAGCGTCCAGGTGCGCTGCTGGCGGGTGCCGTCGCTGTAGACGAAGTGCTCGTCGAGGATCAGCCGCTCGCCTTCACGGCGGCTGTCGATGCGCACGTGGAAGCGCTTGACCACTTCGCCGTTGCGCTTCTGGAACATGCCCCAGGCTTCTACCGGAGTGGCAAAGAACGCCACCAGGTCCAGGCCCGGTTTCTGCCCGCGGTAGTGTTCGACGCCGACATTGCCGCAACTGCCGAGCAGCAGGCAGGCAAGCACGAGTGCAAGGTTACGCATGGTCAGCCTCCACGATCGTCTTCAGCCAGCCCGAGCAGGCGTTGGCGCAACTGTGGGTCTCGGGCTCGCGGGTCCAGCCAGATGGCGAAGAACGCCCGGGCGAAGGCTGGGTCGGCGACCTCGGCGCGCAGTTGGCCGTCGACGTAGAAACTGCAGCCTTGCCTGGGCAGGTACAGCCCGGTGATGCGCATGCCCGGCCGCACATCGACGAACGCGGCGCGCATGTTGTTTGCCCAGCGCTCGAGGGTTTGCGGGCTTGGCGGCTGCGCGGCAAGGCGGCGCATTTCGCTGAGGCTGGCGTCGATCAGGGTGTCGCGGGACAGTGCGCGGTGGTAGCGCAGTTCTAGGGCGAAGGGCTTATTCCAGCCTTGCGGCGAGCCGGCGCTGTACAGGCGGGCGCTGTAGAGGCGCAGGCCGAACCAGCTGAAATCGCCGCTGCCGGTCAAGTGGGTCTGTGGCATGGCGGTGCGCCAGTCTGCGCAGGCGGGCTGGGTCAGGGCCAGGAGGATGGCCAGGGTGATCAGCTTTCGCCTTGCGGGGCTGGGGGGCATGTCGCGAGCACCTGGGTGTGTGCGGATACTGTACAAGTATATTTTCTTGTATAGATATGCCCAGGTGAAATCTTGGTTTTGTATAGATTTTTGAGAGTGAGAGGCGGGGTCGGGGTCGGGGCCGGGGCCGGGGCCGGGGTCGGGGTCGGGGTCGGGGTCGGGGTCGGGGTCGGGGTCGGGGTCGGGGTCGGGGTCGGGGCTTAGTGTGTTGGTTTTGATA